>NZ_LT859958.1:643607-965411 GCF_900184705.1 Brevefilum fermentans
AGGCTAAATTATGGCTACACGTGTTGGTATTAATGGTTTTGGCCGCATCGGTCGCCAGGTTTTAAAAGCCATTCGTGAACGTTACCCGGATGAACTCGAAGTTGTGGCAATTAACGACCTGTTCGATGCGCAGACAAATGCACATCTGTTTAAATATGATTCAAATTACGGCATCTATGATGGCGTTGTTGAGGTCAAGGATGGTAATTTGGTTGTTGATGGCGACGTCATCAAGGTGATGGCGGAGAAAAATCCCTACGACCTGCCCTGGTCAGACCTGAAAGTGGATATTGTGATTGACGGCACCGGGATTTTCCGCGATGGGAAAGGCACGCCAGATAAGCCAGGCGCAAATGCGCATATCGATGGCGGTGGCGCAAAGAAAGTGATCATCACCGCACCCGCTTCTAATGAAGACCTGACGGTTGTGCTGGGTGTGAATGAGGAAAAGTACGAACCTGAAAAACATCACATCGTTTCGAACGCATCCTGCACCACCAACTGCCTGGCACCTGCTGCCAAGGTTGTTCACGAGAACTTCACCATCAAACGCGGTTTGATGACCACCATCCACGCTTATACCAATGATCAGCGCATTCTTGACGTGGCTCACAAAGACCCCCGTCGTGCGCGGGCGGCAGCGTTGAATATCATCCCCACCACCACCGGTGCAGCCAGGGCGCTCGCCCTGGTGATCCCCGACCTGAAGGGGAAATTCGATGGCTATTCCCTGCGTGTGCCGACGCCCACGGTTTCGGTGGTTGACTTTGTGGCGGATGTTGAAAAACCCACCACGGCGGAAGAGCTAAACGCGCTGTTCAAAGCTGCTGCTGAAGGTGAGCTGAAGGGCATTCTGGACTTTTCGATGGAACCGCTGGTTTCTGTGGACCTAAAGGGCAATTCCTTCTCCTCGATCATTGACGGGCAGATGACCACTGTTTTGGATGACACCTTTGTCAAGGTTGTTGCCTGGTATGACAACGAGTGGGGTTACTCCTGCCGGACGGCTGACCTGGCTGCTTATATGGCAAAGTCGCTGTAAAATTGCCCTGATTGACAGGGTATGGACAAAAAATGCGTAATGCGTGCCTGCACAGTGCCCATTACGCATTTTTATTAATAAGGAGATTGATCACAGATGTTTAATAAAAAAATGGTAACCGATCTGGATGTGAAGGGCAAAAAAGTGCTCGTGCGCGTTGACTTCAACGTTCCATTAGCCGATGGCAAGGTGGCGGATGATGCGCGTATTCGGGCTTCCCTGCCCACCATCCAATACCTGCTCGATCACGGCGCAGCGGTGATTCTGTGTTCACATTTAGGACGCCCGAAAGGTGTGGATCCCGCTTTCAGTTTGAAACCCGTTGCGCAGTACCTGGGGACCTTAATTGATGCGCCGGTGACCTTTGCTGAAGATTGTGTTGGCGAACCTGCTGCACATGCTGCTGCGGCGCTGCAACCGGGTCAGGTATTGGTATTGGAAAACACCCGTTTTCATGATGCCGAAAAGAAAAATGACCCCGAGATGGCTAAACAGCTTGCCAGCCTGGCGGATTTATATGTCAACGATGCCTTCGGCTCAGCACATCGCGCCCACGCTTCTACTGCCGGTGTGGCGGATTACCTGCCGGCTGCAGCCGGCTTCTTGCTGGAAAAGGAGATTAAATATCTGGGCAACACCATTGCAGACCCTGAACGTCCTTTTGTGACCATTCTGGGCGGTGCAAAAGTCAGTGACAAAATCGGCGTGATTGAAAACCTGCTGGGTAAATCCGATTGCATCCTGATCGGTGGCGGGATGGCGAACACTTTCTTCAAAGCCCAGGGCTTCGCAATGGGCGATTCGCTGGTCGAGGAAGACGTGGTGGACGTCGCCAAAGCCTTGCTGGAAAAAGCCGGCGACAAACTGTTACTGCCGGTAGACATGGTGATTGCCGACGCCTTTTCCGCAGATGCAACGACGCGGACGATTGAGGTGGGCGATGTGCCGGATGGCTGGCGGGTGCTGGATATTGGGTCGCGTACCGTGGAACGGTTCAGCAAGGTGATTGCCAGCGCGGGCACCGTGGTATGGAATGGGCCTATGGGCGTGTTTGAGTTTGAGGCATTCGCCAAGGGAACCTTTGCCATCGCCAGGGCGGTAGCGGAGAGCGGTGCCACCAGCATTATTGGCGGTGGAGATTCGATTTCAGCGATCAATAAATCGGGCTTGGAGGATAAGATCACGCATATTTCTACCGGCGGCGGTGCCTCGTTGGAGATGCTTGAAGGGAAAGTACTGCCTGGCCTGGCAGCGCTGGATGATCTTTAAACCCTGGAAAGCGAAAATATTTATTTTGCTTTGCAGGATGGTGCCACGAAAAAGGTGCGCACCATTTTTGTTTTTAAAGTCATGGTCGTTATTCTCAGGCGGTGTGAGCATCCTGCAGGTGGAGTGATCGTTAATTTAATATCCATTATTGCAAAAGTTCTGATTGTTTGAAGAAATAATTTATTCTGAAATTGGGCTTCAACTTCAATTGATGCGCTTATTTTGATTCTGCAGACTGCACAACGAAAACGGATTGAAAGCGAACTACTGAAATGGGTACTGTTTTTATTTAAAGAATGCTGTGATCACATCCGATGAGAGATTGCCGTGCAGAATCATCGTGAGAGAGAGGCAAAAAAATTCTCTTTGGCATAGGAGAAAAAACCACTTAACTTGCTATTTAATATTGGGTAGAATAAATACTAGATAACGAAAGACAATATAAAAGGAAGAAAAAAATGAAACGAATAAACTTGCTCCTTGTGTGCCTTGTTGTCATGCTTCTGGCGTTTCCGGTGATCAAGCCCAACGTCAGTGCCCAGGGCACACATATTTTCGTCAGTCCAACCGGTGCGGGAACGGACTGCTCGCAGGCAGCACCGTGCAAAGCGGCAACCGGGTTGAGCAAAGCGGATGATGGGGATACGCTTTATTTTAAATACGGAACCTACAAAGGAACGATGGGCGACGATCCAATTTTCATGGTTACCGAAGCAGTATCCTTCATTGGTGGTTGGGATGGTTCAGAGGCGTTCCCTTACACAATCGACCCCATGAAATATAAAACCATCATCGACGGAGAAAATGAGCACCAGTTGATGCAAATTGATACCAGCAGCACTGAAGTGATTCACATCTCTGGGATCACCTTCAAAAATGGGGATACCGTCAGTTTAGCCGCTGGCAGTATAGGCGGAGCCATTCTGGTGAAGGACGGTGGCGTCTTTATTGATTCCTGTCGCTTCGAAAACAACCACGCCACAACATACGGAGGAGCTCTTTATGTAATCTCCGATGACCCATTTGAAGTGAGAAACAGCCAGTTTATAGGAAACATGGCATTTGGCAGTGGTGCTATTTATCTTCTCCGTAGCGGCACCCCTCCGCTTGCTTTGATTGAGCATAATCAGTTCATAGGAAATACTGCGTCTGCCCATGGCAGTGTGATAGAAGTGATATTTTCTGCTGCTACCATCAACGCCAATCTGATTGCCAATAATACTGGACCTTCTGCGATTGAGGTGACATCCTGGCATGATGTGAAAATTACCAATAACTTTATATACTGGAATACCATGGGCAGTACAAACTTCAGCGCCATCAAAAATACCATGGTTAATACCGAAGTCATTAATAATACGATTGTTAACGCTAAAACAGGGATCAATGCTGGTAGCGCAAACATGACCATCACGAATAACATTTTCTCTGGCTGCTATGAGAGCATCATCGCTGCTGGTGAAGACAACTTGACCGGCACCAACAACCTCTTTTATAACAATGCCAAGGATGATTTCCCGCTTGACAACCCGATCACCGGTCAGGATCCTTTATTTGTGAATGCAGCGATGCAAAATTATCACCTTAAAAAAGGCTCCCCTGCGATCGACGCCGGAGCGGTTGTAGCACTGACGGATGACTTTGACGGCGACGAACGCCCAATGGGTGATGGGTACGACATCGGTGCTGATGAATTTGATCCTGATAAATTGGACTTGACAGTGATCATCAAACCGGATGGAGCAGGTGAGGTGCAGGCTGATCCTCCGAGACCCTATCACAAAGGCAACAATGTCACGCTGACCGCTGTGCCGAATGCTGGCTGGGTGTTTCGCAACTGGGAGGTCGAAGTTGAAGGAGACACCGCGTATAAAGTCTTTGACAGCGAAATGGAGATCACAATGACGGACAACACGACGGTTACCGCTCAATTTGTCAAGGAATACCAGCTAACAGTGCGTGTTGACCCGGATGAAGCAGGATCAATTGATATCGATCATCCTGGCCCGTATTATGCGGATCAAGAGGTCATGTTGACCGCTGTGCCGAATGCAGGCTGGAGCTTCTCTCACTGGAGCGGTAATGCATCGGGAGATGAAAATCCGCTGGAGGTCACGATTACCGGCGACACTAAAGTTACTGCGCACTTCAAGCGGGATAGCTTTGAAATCTTCTTACCACTGATCCGACGGTAGTCACGAAAACAGCCAACAGGGTGCGCAAAAAGACCATGCGCGCCCTGTGATTTAACGCAATGATGGACATGCTGCGAGATGCGTGGTTGATACGACATCGGTGCTGACGAATTTAGGAATTTTTTTATCACCTTCCTCCCGCTGATTCTTAAATAGGCGCGCTGAAGGGTTTCGTATTCGAAATTCAACTACTGCCTTTCTTCTCATTGAGCCCCCGGGTCTTAACTAAAAGCAACAGTTTAAAACACCGGGGGCTTCAATAATTGTGGTTGTTTCCGGTCGCAGATGACGATCGCCAGGTGGGAAATAAAAACATACTTCTTTAATCTCAAGTGAAAAATGAGCCTTGAAAAGAAAAAATTATTGTATAATAGAGTTAACAATGCCAACAATAGCAGAAAGTTGAAGGTGAAAAATGAAACGAAAGCACTCGCTGTTCTTGTGTTTTGTTTTACTGCTCCTGGCCTTTCCGGTGATCAAGCCCAATGTCAGAGCCCAGGGGACACATATTTTTGTCAGTCCAGAGGGCGCGGGAACGGACTGCTCGCAGGAAGCGCCGTGCAGCGCGGCAACCGGGTTGGGCAAAGCGGATGATGGGGATACGCTTTATTTTGAAAAAGGAACCTACAAAGGAACGACAGACCCAATTTTCACGCTTACCAAAGCGGTATCCTTAATTGGCGGGTGGGATGGTTCAACAACGATCCCTTACACAATCAATCCCAGGCTGTATGAAACCGTCATCGACGGGGGAAATATGCGCCGGTTGCTTGAAATCGATTTCATCAGTAATAAGGTGATTCTAATTTCAGGGATTACATTCAGAAATGGGAAGGCCCCGGGTGGGCTCGACTTTAAAGGAGGGGCAATTCTGGTGAAAGACGGTGGCACCAGGATTGAATCCTGTCGCTTCGAGAACAACTCTGCTCAATCGTACGGCGGTGCGATATTTGTGGAATCAGATGACCGGTTTGAAGTGAAGTTCAATAAATTTGAAGGAAATCATGCAGGCTATGGTGGTGGCGTACTGTATATTTCCCGTAAAACCGATTCACCGGATGCTGCCTTGATTGAACGGAACCAGCTCATCGAAAATTCTACGTTTCAAGATGGCTTGATTGAGGTGGAACGTTCTGAAACGATCATCAATGCCAATCTGATTGAAAATACTGAGGCTGTTGATGGCATTTTGATAAGAAGTAATCAAAAGGTAAAAATCACCAATAATATTATTTACTGGACGCACCTGCCTGTTGACAGCTTCAGCGCTATCTCGGTTTATTATGAAGAAGGTGATCCCACTGAGATCATTCACAACACAATTATTAATGCTCGTTGGGGAATAAAACAAGAATATGACGCAAAAATGGTCCTGACGAATAATATTATCTATGGCTGCACGACAAGCATTGATCTTACAAAAGGTATCAACTTGAGCGGTAGTCATAACCTGTTTTATAACAACCAGGCAGATCCTTTCACATTGGTCAACCCGATCACCGATCAGGATCCCTTATTTGTGAATGCAGCGATGCAAAATTATCACCTTAAAAAAGGCTCCCCTGCGATCGACACCGGAGCGGTTGTTTCACTGACTGATGACTTTGACGGCGACGAACGCCCAATGGGTGATGGGTACGACATCGGTGCTGATGAATTTGATCCTGATAAATTGGACTTGACAGTGAGCATCAAACCGGATGGAGCAGGTGAGGTGCAGGCTGATCCTCCGAGACCCTATCACAAAGGCAACAATGTCACGCTGACCGCTGTGCCGAATGCTGGCTGGGTGTTTCGCAACTGGGAGGTCGAAGTTGAAGGAGACACCGCGTATAAAGTCTTTGACAGCGAAATGGAGATCACAATGACGGACAACACGACGGTTACCGCTCAATTTGTCAAGGAATACCAGCTAACAGTGCGTGTTGACCCGGATGAAGCAGGATCAATTGATATCGATCATCCTGGCCCGTATTATGCGGATCAAGAGGTCATGTTGACCGCTGTGCCGAATGCAGGCTGGAGCTTCTCTCACTGGAGCGGTAATGCATCGGGAGATGAAAATCCGCTGGAGGTCACGATTACCGGCGACACTAAAGTTACTGCGCACTTCAAGCGGGATAGCTTTGAAATCTTCTTACCACTGATCCGACGGTAGTCACGAAAACAGCCAACAGGGTGCGCAAAAAGACCATGCGCGCCCTGTGATTTAACGCAATGATGGACATGCTGCGAGATGCGTGGTTGATACGACATCGGTGCTGACGAATTTAGGAATTTTTTTATCACCTTCCTCCCGCTGATTCTTAAATAGGCGTGGTGAAGAGCTTCGTATTCGAAATTCAACTACCACCATTATTCTCATTGAGCCCCCGGGTCTTAACTAAAAGCAACAGTTTAAAACACCGGGGGCTTCAACAATTGTGGTTGTTTCCGGTCGCAGATGACGATCGCCAGGTGGGAAATAAAAACATACTTCTTTAATCTCAAGTGAAAAATGAGCCTTGAAAAGAAAAAATTATTGTATAATAGAGTTAACAATGCCAACAATAGCAGAAAGTTGAAGGTGAAAAATGAAACGAAAGCACTCGCTGTTCTTGTGTTTTGTTTTACTGCTCCTGGCATTTCCGGCGTCGAAGCCCAATGTCAGAGCCCAGGGCACACATATTTTTGTCAGTCCAGAGGGCGCGGGAACGGACTGCTCGCAGGAAGCGCCGTGCAGCGCGGCAACCGGGTTGGGCAAAGCGGATGATGGGGATACGCTTTATTTTGAAAAAGGAACCTACAAAGGAACGACAGACCCAATTTTCACGCTTACCAAAGCGGTATCCTTAATTGGCGGGTGGGATGGTTCAACAACGATCCCTTACACAATCAATCCCAGGCTGTATGAAACCATCATCGACGGAGAAAATGTGCGCCAGTTGGTGCAAATCGATACCAGCAGCCCTGAGGTGATGCAAGTATCCGGCATCACATTCAAGAATGGGGGAGCCATGGATAGCATCGTCATTAGAGGGGGAGCCATTTGGGTGAAGGATGGTGGCATCTTGATTGATTCGTGTCGCTTCGAAAACAATAAGGCTTCAGCGTATGGGGGTGCAATTTATGTAGGATCCGATGACCGCTTTGAAGTGAAAAACTGCCAGTTTATAGGAAATTCAGTTACCCATGGTGGTGGTGCGATTAATATTACACGTCTTGGTGCCTCCGATGTTGCTTTGATTGAGGATAACGAGTTTAAAAATAATTCTGCGGACTATGGCAGCGCCATTGAAATTGGTAAATCCTCGGTTACCTTCAACGCTAACCTGATCGCCAATAATACGGCGAGTTCTGCTATCCTGGTGACCAGTCCTGCTAAGGTGCGCATCACCAACAATATCATTTTCTGGGACATCCTGGGCAATAAAAATTACAGCGCTATCGTTGATTATTATGAGGCGGGTGAAATCACCGAGGTGATTAATAACACCATTGTGAATGCGGGCCGAGGAATAACAGAAAATTATAATCCAAAAATGACCCTCACGAATAACATTTTCTATGGTTGCTATGAGAGCATCAACGTCACTGGTGAGCATAATTTGAGCGGCACCAACAACCTTTTTTACGGCAATACCATTAATACTTTTCTGCTCGACAATCCGATCACCGATCAGGACCCTTTATTTAAGAATGCAGCGATGCAAAATTATCACCTTAAAGAAGACTCCCCGGCGATCGATGCCGGTGCGGTTGTGGCGCTGACGGATGATTTTGACGGCGACGAACGCCCACTGGATGGTGGGTACGACATCGGCGCTGACGAGTTTAAGGAGGGTTTTATGATCTTCCTCCCGTTGATTCTCCGCTGAGACCAGCCCTGGATCCTGTTGACGATCATGCCGTGTCAAAGGACTGAAACGCTGGTAAAATCAGTCTGAAAACTTGACTAAACGAAACGGGAGACATCATGCGTAAATTTTTTGTTGCAGGCAACTGGAAGATGAACAAGACCATCGCCGAGGCGCAGGCTTTGATGGAGGCGATGCTGCCTCAACTGGCAGGAATTGACAACGTCGATATCGGTGTGGCGCCGCCTTACCTGGCGCTGCCCGCCATGGTGGAGCGATGCAGAGGCGCCGGGGTTAAAGTCGGCGCCCAAAACCTGTTCTGGGAAGCCTCTGGCGCCTATACCGGCGAAGTAGCAGCGCCTATGGTGGCTGAGATCTGCGAATTTGTTATCGTCGGACATTCCGAACGGCGCAAATTCTTTGGCGAAACCGATGAAACCGTCAATCAGCGCCTAAAAGCCGCTTTGGCTGCAGGATTGGAAGTGATTGTGTGCGTCGGGGAGACACTGGAGGAAAATGAAGCCGGATTAACTGCCGCGGTGGTCACCCGGCAGTTGACCGAAGGCCTGGCGGGTATTACTGAAGCGCAGGCAGCGAAAATCACGATTGCCTACGAGCCGGTCTGGGCAATCGGCACCGGACGTGCTGCCACACCGGAAGATGCCAACCGTGTGCACAGAGACGTTATCCGTCCGCTGCTCAGGCAGCAGTTTGGCGATGCACGCGCCGAGCAGATGCGCATCCAGTACGGCGGATCCGTCACCCCCGATAACGCCGCCGAGCTGTTCGCCATGTCGGATATCGACGGTGCCCTGGTGGGCGGCGCCAGCCTCAAAGCGGAATCCTTCATCGCCATCGTCAAAGCCGCCTCGCTGGTGGCGATTATTGAGCAAGAAACTAAGAAATAAAAGCGGTTTCAATGCTGATGGTGCAGGGTTGACCGTGCAGGTCAGCCCTGTATTTTAATTCTGAAGTTCAATTAAGTGCCGAACAGGCGGTCACCGGCATCACCCAGACCGGGAACGATGTAGCCGTTTGCATCCAGGTGATCGTCCACTGCGGCGACGTGGATGGGTACATCGGGATGGGCGGTCTGCAGGCGCTGAATGCCCTCCGGTGCGGCGATCAAGCCGACATATTTAATCTTGCTAACGCCCCAGTTTTTGAGGATATCCACACAAGCCACGGCTGAGCCGCCCGTAGCCAGCATGGGGTCGAGGATCAGGCACACCCCCACGGTGGGATGCACCGGCAGCTTGTTGTAGTAGGCAACGGGTTTGAGTGTGCGCTCGTCACGGTACATGCCGATGTGCCACACCTCAGCCGAAGGCATCAGCTCCCACACACCTTCAACCATCCCCAGACCGGCGCGCAGGATCGGGATCAGGCCGATTTTTTCGGCTAAGTCTTCGCCCTGGGCGGCAGCCAAGGGGGTTTGTACCTGTACAGGGTGGGTGGTCAGGTCGGCGGTGGCTTCGTAGATCAGCAACGCGGACAGCTCGCGTACCAGCTCGCGGAATTTCTTGGGTTCGGTGCGTTGATCGCGCAATTTGGTCAGTTTGTGTTTGACCAGGGGGTGGGTGGAGGGGAATACGTTGTGCATGGTGCCTCGTTTTTTTGTGAATGATCGGATTGAGAAAAGGTTTCGCACATATCGGGCAGGAACAGGCGGAATCACGCTCATTGGCGTCGCTTTGCAGGCGGTGTCGCATACGCATGGCGGCTATAAATGAAGATCAGCAGCCAAGCTGCCCATAACAGCGTGGTGAGGGTAATCCACATATGAAAGGGGCCCAGGGCCCGGCGCAGGCGCAGGAACATCGCGCCCCCAAAGCTGAGCCAGGAGGCACCCTGCAACAGCATCGCAGCCCAGAAGCCAGCCCGGCTGCCCTGGGGTGCCAGTTGCAGCCATTTGATTCCTGCCAGGGGAAACAGCGTAACGATTGCGGTCAACACAACGGCAAAACTCATCAACCACAGGGTCAGTTCGGTCCCATTTTCAATATGGGTCAGCGAACTGCCGATGAGGTACAGCAAAAAAGCCAGGCAGTAGATCATTTCTGCAATGTGCAGGGAGTTGCGTTTCACACTCATCATACCTCCTTACGAGCGACGATCAAAAAGCGGTGGGCCGTGGTGACAAAGGCGCCGCGGGATTCGATAAAATTGTGCAGGCGGATCAGTTGCTCCTGGTAGCGCTCAACGCTGAACCCCTCCACCTGCCAGGGGACTGCCTTGAGATAATACACCAGGGCGCCGATATCGGTAAATTGGGTCTTTAAAGCTGCGCTATCAGCCCGCTCGACGGTGAAGCCCGCGTCCTCCAGATCGGTGGCGGCGCCATACAGGCTCCAACCCGTAAAGGGGAAGGAAACACAATCCTCCAGTGCCTGGTTAATCTCCAGGTTATCCAGCCCTCCCACCTGCTGGGTGATAAAAACCCCACCGGGTTTGAGCAAACGGTAAACCTCAGCCGGGCTGTAGCTCTCGTGGCGATTGATGACCCGGTCAAAAAAACGGCTGGTGAAGGGCAGGGGGGCGCCTTCTGTGGTGAGATGCACCTGTACGCCCAGCGACTCCAGCCTTGACCGACCGATAACCTGGTTGGGAGGGTAGGATTCGGTGGCATGGGTCTCGGGCGGCAATGCCGGCAGGGAAGCGAGGAACTCGCCGCCGCCAGTGCCCATGTCGAGCAGGCTGGTGACACCCTCCAGGTGCTCCAGAACCAGGGCTTTGTAATCCCAGGGCGGGTCGTCTTCGAGCATGCGCCCGGAGAGCCAGGTGAAATCCCAACCCGAAAAAGTTGCTGAGCAGGCTGCTTCGATCAGCGCCTGGAAACGGGAGGGGTTGATGATTTGCATCGGTCGACTTTCACTCTGCGAGTCGCGGACCGGTCTGGTCCTTATTCCACTGACCAGGCCACACGGCAATGACAATCGCCAGGATGGCTGCAATCAGCCCCAGAACACCCAGCAGCCCGGCGATCAGCGCGGCGTGCTGGAAGATTGCGGTCAGCAGCAAGCCGATCAGGGTCAGCAGGAACAGACCGCCTCCGATAGAGCCAATGATCCCTGCGATTTTGTGACCTCGCTGGCGGGAGGCCAGGCGTGGCCCCTGGATTGCTCCGGTTACAGCGTTGACGATCAGCATCTGGGGCTGACCTGCATCATCGTGATAGTGGGTGGCGTACAGCGGTAAAAAGAACTCGGTCCAGTTCTGGTTGGCAAAATCGGCTTTAAGGTTGAACTCTCGGGTGTGTTGAGCGCCGGCTGCTGTCTGACAGAGTTCCGCCAGGGGGCGACCAAAATTGGGGCGGGCCATGGGCCAGGCAGCCTCGGGGGCTAAGTCGGGCAGTTCCAGGAAGGCGCTTCCCAGCAGGTCTGGGTTAAAATCAACCCCGGCCTCCATGGGATAGGCGCCGGTCATTTTCAACCGGTTTTCGTGTTCCTCCAGGGCGGGTGTGATCACGTTGTTCACCCGGGTGTTCACCTGGCCGATGCGCGGTTCCCAGCAGATTCGGGTTTCTATCTGTTTGCGCGATTGCCAACCGCCCTGTACATAGGTCTCCCGCGCGGATTCCACCTGGTAATCAAACCCCGCTTCCATCTGCCAGTGGCCGTTCACGTCGGCATCCACCAGCCACAGCGGCCAGAACACCGGGCGAGTGTTCTTCATCAGGGTTTCAGGATTGAGTTCCTCGGGTTTGATCCACACCGGCGAGATAAAGCGCTGGTAAATTGACGGCAGCTCAGCCCTGGGAACTTTGAAGGGCAACATCCGTTCGGGGTCGGCGCGACGGGCATAGGCTGGCTGAGGTTCCAGGGCGCCGCGTAGGCACAGGGGGCAGACCGCGTTGAGTTCACCGGATCTAACCAGGAAAACGCGCCGGCAGTGACTGCAGCCAGCGGGCTGGCGGTCTGTTTGCCAGAGGGTTTGACCTTCCGGGATAATTTCTGGGGCGGGCATCGAACGCTCCATCAGGGAACCTCCGATTTTTGTGCATACTGGTAAATAATAAAGCCGATGATGATCCCGATGGTGAACAGGATGATCCCGATAGTGATCAGCACAATGCCTGCGCCGCCCACCAGGGTGAGGGGCAGGCCGATCAGCGTCAGGAGGGCGCCGGGAGCCAAACTTATGGCGATAGCCAGCCAGACTTTCCACCAGGCGACCGGCTTGGAACCGGCGATGGCGCCAGTTTGACCATTGATCATCACCTGGTAGACCTTATGATCATAGCGGTACGCCGCCAGGTAAACCGGCAGCAGGATATACCGCCAGGTTTCATCGCTGAAAACTGCGTTCATGCTGAAGTTCCGTACCTGGCTGGTGGGAATCTGTCGATAGCAGGCGTTTTTTGCCTCCTCGCGGATGGCTTTTTTCCCAGTCTCCCAGGCTTCGGGCAGGGTGGTCTCATAAGCCTTGGCTTGCCATCCGGCCAAAAAGTCGGGTGCATAGGTGACCAGGTCCTTCATATTAAAAGGGTACAACTTGTTCAAGATGCGGTGGCTGAGGCGTTTTGGCGCACTGCCCGACACCAGGAAATCGTTGACATCCAGGCGCGCCTGTCCGTCCTCCCATTTCCACACGGTGCGGGTGCGAGTCTCCCAGCGCTTCTGGCTGGCGTTATAGTGCCGGTAAGTCTGTTGATAGCCAACCTGGGCGCGCCAATCGGCTTTTACATGGGCATTGAATACCCAGAAGGGAAGGTAGATACCGTAGAATCGGTGCAGGATGGTCTCACCGGCCAGTTCAGGCGGATGGCACCAGCCTTTTCCCAACCAGTCTTTCGCCAGGGAAAGGGTTTTTTCTGGCGGGATTTTAAAGGGGATCAGGTATCGGGGACGCAGGGTTTCTTCCGGGATGGTGATGATGTTGACCTGGTTTGAGGCGCAAAAGGCGCAGGTGGTGGAGATGGTGTCTGGCGCAATCGAAAATTCTGCACCGCAAGCATCACAGTGCAGCACCTGACGCTGCACGCCCCAACCCTGCCTGGCCTGGGAAAGGGTCTCCAGGGTGAATTCAAAATCCGGTGATGCTTTGCCAACCCGCTGCGCTGAGATGGGGGCAATGTAACCGCAGTATTCACAGGAAATGCCGCCAGCCGAGACATCATAAACAGTGGAAGCGCCGCAATTGGGGCAGGCAAAACTGCGCGCCAGGTCAATTTCAGTTTTTTTGGGTTGGGGAGCATAGACACTCACCCCGAAAACCCGGGATTCAACCTGTTGGTAGCCTGCTGGGGGCGAAAACCCGCTATTTTGATTTTGCTCAGCGCTCATAATCGGTCCTTCTTGGGATACCTGTGTAGCATATCATGTATTTTAACGCATATCTGCATCAGCCACGATGGTAACAATGGAGAACTTATGTTGAGCTTGAAAAGTCTCGATAACCGGAAGGAGGATTTTGGTTTCAACTTCATTGCCCTCCAAGCGATGTTATCCTGATGGAAAGCCATTTCATTTGACTGGCAGAACCATTATGATCCGAGGTTCCCATAAACCGTAAATATTCCCACATAAATGGCATAAATAGGATCGAATGATAAACTCAGGTCAAAGAAGGAAGCCCACCCTTTATCCCGGGAGAAAGAAAGAATTCGGCATTTGGCCGAATTCTATTCGCATTTCTCCGAAAAAAAGTAACTAAAAAGATGATTCAGGGAGTCATCCCGCTTAATGACCAAGGACCATAAATCGAGCTGGACATCGCATCAAGAATCAATTGATCTGCCTGTTCTTCTGTCATATCCGATGGTAAAACCAGGTGGGTATACCAAAAACCAGGTCCAGCGCAGTTGAAATCTAATCCGGGATAAGCTGCACGTAATATTGTTTGTGCCCTGGCACAATTTTCAGCTTGATGGACCTCTGGTGGCAGTTCCACTTTTCCAATTGATAATTGATACGTTGATCCTGAAGCAATCGAAACCGGAAAACTAAAACTGAAACATTTATTTGCAGTCGTTGCACCAATTGGATCAATTCGGCTGGCAACAGGAGCGTATTGTTGGTGGTTAACCAAAAGCAACACATTCTCGGGGTACCATTGACGTTCATCAGGAAGCTGCATACAAAAATCGACTTTAAATTCTGAATGATCCATATAAGCAGATAAAAGTTGGGCGCTCACTCCATACTCGCCTGATGTTGATACTGGAATGTTTCCGACGGTAATTGTTACCCAAATCTGGCTATTGAGCACAGACAAGCCAGCTCCATCCCGAAGTTCGTAATAAACTGTATATTGGCCGTCTTGCTGAGGAGCAACCAGGTCGACCTTGATTTCGATTGTCTCTCCAGGTTTTACTTCTTGAGCAAGTGGAATATGCTCCGGACTGCCAAGAGATTCATTAACTGGAGTTGAAGCCGTCCTTACCAATTTAAAACTCTTTTCCCAGGTGCTTGACCCATCATTTTTAATAGTCCATGTCTTTTCAAAATGATGTCCGGGTTGAAGATTCGTTCCGTCAGGAATGGTTTCTCCCAAAAAAAACGAACCCGCTTTTCTGAACCAGAGGTGTTTGTGTGAGCAGCGGTGCAGATGTACCCGTTGGTGATGGAAGGGGTGTCACCGTTGCTGGCTGTGTGATTGCTGTTAAAAATGGTGTAGCAGTGGTTTGTGTACCATCTGTTTGGGAGTTTGTCTCAACTGTATACAAAGACATACACCCTGACAGGAGGGTTACGATCATTAACCAAATAAAAAAACTGGATAACCGAAATTTCATAATATTCCTCATTGGATGGTTAAAGGAAGGTCGCCTTATAGCCACCCTCCATCTTTTCACGTATTAATCACTTACCTGTTTCGCTTTATGGAATGAATACCCCATCCAATGCGCCACTCAAACCAGGAAGCCGATAGGTTTCGCAACGATTAGGTGCTATCAAGATAATCTCACCATCCGGATATTCAGGGGTGATCAAGCTCACACCGAGAAAGAGACTTTCTTTATCCCAAGCAATTCCGTTGATCGCATTAGCCGGGTTGTCCAGCAACAATCGTGCCGGGTTTCCATCCATTCCTTTGATAAATAGGCTGTTGTTATCGCTGGCTCGATAAACAATCCATTTTCCATCCGGCGACACCGCCGGCATCGGCGCTTTGCGAGAAGAGTTTTCCAGCACGAACAGATCATGAGTAATTTCAGTGCTTACATCCACCGACCGCAGAAAGAAGCCGTCCTCACTCGAACCAGGTATTGCATAATAAAGTTTAGATCCATCTTGCGACCACCCCGCAATCGATTCATATCCCAGGTTGGAAAGCTGTCTTGGATTCATACCATCGCTATCGATCAAGAACACGCCAAACAAATCAGATGAGTTCACATAGGCGAGCTGGTTTCCATCGGGTGACCAATGAAGGTCTCGTCCAAAAACGCCAGCTATCTCGGCAAACTCTCCACTCGATAGATTCTGGATTCTGATTCCAGCATCAGTTGTATATGCCAGGCGGGTGCCATCTTGCGTGAGAGCCGCCTGACCATTACCTGTAGCAAGCACTTCTAATAGGCTGCCATCCATCCCGGCTAAGATGATTTGACGCTGAGGGTTCAGTTGGGTTAACATGACTTTACCGGTCAGCCCCGCTGGTATTGGGCTTAGTCCTTGGAATGATTCAGCATTCAAGCAGACTGTTGAAGGAACATCGATCGATGAAAACTGTGGTATGACCTCCGGTTGCCATACTGTCTTCCAGGTGGCAATGGGGCTGGCTAAACGCGGATTGGAGAATACAATCGTCAAATCACCTTTTGGAAAATCACTATAAATGAGGCTTGTATTGAACACCTTTCCGTTGGTTGTACCTTCGCTACCCCCACCGCCAATTGCTTGATATCCTTCGATTTGAACACTAACACCACTCAAATTCTTCCCCGGATCGATGCGGAAGGAATACCCGTCTGCATGGGCTGTTAAAGAAATCAATCGAATTGTTTTTCCGGCAATTTGAACATCCTGGTTAACTTCCCAAATTTGTTCAGTTTGCGGGTTCGAGCCCACATTAACTGTGGTTTTCGCAAATGCTTCAGAGTCTACCTGCGAAATGATCACCCCGGAAAAGCTGACGGTTATGGAGAACTTAACTCCGGCGCCATTGATTTGCATTACCCATGAGTAACCGCCTTGACCAAGACTTGCATCATCTAATGGCTGAACATCATTGGGGAAGGTGTAATTCACGTTTTTACCGGTCTCATCTTTAATTATTGCAGGACCAGTAA
The DNA here is from genome assembly GCF_900184705.1 of Brevefilum fermentans. Taxonomy (NCBI): domain Bacteria; kingdom Bacillati; phylum Chloroflexota; class Anaerolineae; order Anaerolineales; family Anaerolineaceae; genus Candidatus Brevifilum; species Candidatus Brevifilum fermentans. The sequence goes on from NZ_LT859958.1 coordinate 660,186, forward strand.
TTTGAAGCCAGCTTCCTGCTGGAAAATTGGGGCGTACAGATCCAAGCAGAATATACCCTCCCTCAATTTCGATGACTTTTTCTATTGATACGTTAACTTGCGTTGTTTCGTTTGCGGTTGTTGGAGTAGTTCCAATATCCATCCCAAGTTTTTGGTCTGTTGGTGTAGAAGAAGGAATCACATCTAAGACAGGCAGAATTGTGAGGTCTGACGGAGCCGCAACAAAATGTATTGGCAGCTCCCAATCGATAGGGACTGTGCCAGGGAGAGTGTTGAATATACAGGGAAGAACAAAGGTCGCTTCATCCACTTTGATGGGTATGGGGGCGTTTACATCAATTCTCGTGCCATCCGGCAAACGGAGATATTCTCGCTCTACGCACCCTGATGTTGCTTCCGCCTTTGGGTAGGCAGAAAGTGGAACACCAGAGATGCCAAAATCCAGGCGCGTTTCGGTCCCAGTTAGGACTGCCTGGTTTACAGACACTGTAACCCCATCACGCGTGATACTCACAGGTTCAGCCAACAAACGGATAGGGCTGTTTTGGTCCACAATCCCGACACCTGGTATATAACCAAAGAGTTGAAGTAAAGCAGCGTAGACTCGCCGGGGACCAATGACCAGGGTGCTGATGATCATCAGGGCAAGAATCGCGATAGAAATGGTCCATACAGGTCGCAGGCCTAAGGAAGGACGAGGTTTCTTAGATTTTGCCACTGCTTGTTGCATCAAATTGTTATACACTTCATCAACAAATTTGGATCGGATCTCAGGTACTCCAAAGGATTTACGAATACTCTCTTCTAATTGAGGGGTTGAAAAATTCTCATTCATTTGAAACCTCCAACTGGCTGTGCAACCGTGCCAGTAACCGGTATATTGATTTTTTAACTGCTGCTTCATTACGATGAAGGAAACGGGCGATTTCTGGGAAACTCATCTCTGCCAAGAAGCGGAGACGGATTAGTTCGCGGTCTTCTTTGGGCAAAGCCTGGATGAGTTTTGACAACGCTTCCTCCTGTTCTGTCTTGATTATCCCGGCTAAAGTATTGTCTTCCGCAGGTCCCTCACTGAACCCATCCATCTGTGTCGAACGATACAGTCGGCGGAAATGGTCCATTGCTTTATTACGAGCAATTCCAAACAACCAGGAAGCAAAGTGCCCATCTTGCCGGAATTTATCAAAGGATTCGAAAGCCGCAAGAAATGTCTGAGATGTAATATTTTCAGCATCATGCAAATTACCTATCTTGCTGTAGAGATATCGGAAAACCTGTTCAACATACAGCTTATACAATTCTCCAAACACCCTGGGATCCTGTTTTGCGGCTTGAATGATCCTTATTTCATCTGTCATGGGGTTAAATTTTTCTGTTGTCAATGTAATCCTGCTTTCTGCCATAGATTTCTCCTGTGATCGCCTAAACAATACCCTGCAGAGAATTATAATTTTTTGAGCTCTATAACTAATTCGAAAAAATATGGCAATCGGGACAAAAAGATTATTCCAATTATCAACCACCAATTGTATCCTGACAAGATTGATGCCCTTATGAACTTCCTTCGACTTCTATTTTGTCTATTTTTAAGGAGGTCTCTCTTTTTGTCCAGTGAAATGTGGAAAAATGATACCGTATCGGTCAGGGAGCCGGTTTTGGGAGTTGACCCCACTGGAAGGGTCTTTACCTATGCGATAGAATTAAGATATGGAGATAATCATTGATGGTCACAACCTGATCCCGCATATTCCGGGCATTGATCTTTCGGATGCGGATGATGAACTGCACCTGATCGCAGTGCTGCAGGAGTATTGCCGGGTGCGACGGGCAAAAGTCAGGGTGTTCTTTGACCGCGCTCCCATCGGGCAGGCGCGCGTGCAGCAATTTGGGCGGGTAACAGCACATTTTGTGCGCGTCGGCATTTCGGCAGATGCGGCCATCATCGATTACCTGCAGAAACTGGGTAAACAGGCGAAAAATGTGGCTGTGGTCAGCTCTGATCACCAGATTGTGCAGGCTGCCCGGGCTGTCCAGGCAAAAGTAATCACTTCTGCTGATTTTGCGGCGGAGTGGGCGAATTTGGCACCAGAGGAACCCGGCCTGGACCCGCGTGAGCAGCCGCTCAGCCCGCAGGAGGTGGATTACTGGCAAAAGATCTTCAAACAGGGGCGTGATCCAAAAAAACGGAAACCTTATAAATAAGGTAAACTTTATAAACTCTAATCAATACTTAATACATTCAACGGTCCAACCCAGTATAGTCATAGGCAAAGACACACTTTTTACTGGTACAACATGTGTCTTCCACCGGAAAACCTGCAGAACCCGAGATGTTTTGCAAGTCATTATGGTGGTTTCCTCCCAGAGACTGCCTGGCGTGTCCTTCATGCCAGGCAGCTGACTTAATAACAGGCATCATCAGGTTAGAATTCTGTGTAAAGATTAGTTGGTTGCAGCACAGGGCATTTTCTTCGGACAGATCTACCTGTGCCGGTTTCTATGGGAGTATGGTTATTCCAATCCGCGCGAATTAAATTCTAGAGGTAATCCATATGAAGCATCCCCTCCTTCCCCATAAAAAGACTTTATTGGCTGCACTGGCGCACCCGGATGATGAGACCTTCGGCATGGGCGGCACGCTGGCTCTGTATGCACGCCAGGGTGTAGATGTACACCTGGTCTGCGCGACGCGGGGTGAGCAAGGTGAAATTGACCCGGAATATACCGAGCGCATTCACAGCGCAGCCTGTCTGCGCACTCAGGAACTGCGCTGTGCGGCTGAAGTTTTAGGGATCAAGGAACTGCATTTTCTGAATTACCGCGATTCGGGTATGCCTGGCTCTGCATCCAACCAGCACCCACAGGCGCTGGCTGCTCAACCGGTGGAGCAGGTGGCGGCAGAGCTCGCCCACCTGATCTGCAAGATCAAACCCGATGTGGTGATCACCTTTGACCCGATCGGCGGTTATCGGCATCCTGACCATATTGCCATGCATCAAGCAACAGTACGGGCTTTTTCTCTCGCCAGCGATGAGACCTTTGTCGATCCCCAGGGTCTGCCGGCTTTTCAGCCAGGAAAACTCTTTTACCATACGATCAACCGGTCGTTTGTCAGGGCTGCGGTGTGGACGTTGCGCCTGTTCGGACGGGATCCGCGCCGTTTTGGGCGCAACAGGGATATTGACCTGGTTTCAATTGCTGAGGTTGATTTCCCTACCCATGTGAAAATTGATTGCCGTTCGGTGAGTGGCGTGCGTCAAGCTGCCGCAGCCTGCCATGCCAGCCAGGGTGGCGCCAGTTTGGATCGGGGTTTCAGGGGGCTGATCTCTCGCTTGTTTGGCGGGCGTTATGAGACCTTCATGCAGGGTTTTCCCGAACCTAACGCAGGACAGAAGGTTAAACGCGATTTGTTTGTGTAGAGCCTGGCTGCAAACGACTTCAAGCCCCGGGGGTCTTTGGTTGTGGGTTAGCTGGGCTTTTAACCGAAACCCCGGGGGTCTTTGATTGCATTTTGGCTGGGATTAATTCAAGAAGATAAATTTATTTATTCTCTTTAGACCCCCGAGGTTTTAAGGGGTCTTTGGTTGCGCTTTGGCTGATATTAATTCAACGAAAGAAAATTGTTTATTACCTTCAGACCCCCGGGGTTCTCAACTTTAACCCCGGGGGTCTTTATTTGTGAGTTGGTTTGCATACTGTGCTAAATGCGCCTTCAGACCCCGGGGTTCTCAACTTAAACCCCGGGGGTCTTTGGTTGCGTTTTGGCTGATATTAATTCAACGAATGAAAATCATTTACTCTCTCCAGGCCCCGGGGTTTCCAACTTAAACCCCGGGGGTCTTTGTTTACGTTTTGGCTGATATTAATTCAACGAATGAAAATCATTTACTCTCTCCAGGCCCCGGGGTTTCCAACTTAAACCCCGGGGGTCTTTGTTTACGTTTTGGCTGTTATTAATTCAACTTAAGAAAATTGTTTATTACCTTCAGACCCCCGGGGTTCTCAACTTTAACCTCGGGGGTCTTCGGTTCAAGAAGAAATATTTATTAATTCTCTTCAGACCCCCGGGGTTTTCACGGGGGTCCTTGGTTGCGCATTGGCTGATATTAATTCAACGAATGAAAATCATTTACTCTCTCCAGGCCCCGGGGTTTCCAACTTAAACCCCGGGGGTCTTTGGTTGCATTTTGGCTGTTATTCATTCAAAGGAGAGAAAATTGTTTATTACCTTCAGACCCCCGGGGTTTTAAGGGGTTCTTTGGTTGCGTTTTGGTTGTTATTAATTTAAGGGAAAGGAAATTAATTATTCTCTTCAGCTCCCAGGGTTTGAGTTATTAATCAAATAGCAGATGGGAAATATTGCTGTATTTTCTTTCAAGCGAGTCTTCAACAAATTGTTGATACCCAATTTTTGGATCGGTGTTGATGAAGTAGCTGGAAATAAGGTCGGATACCGGGAGTATTCCATCTTTGTTGCCAATGATCGTAGTATAGCTTGAATAGCACCACTCATCAGGATGAGCAACTAAATTAGCTGCAGCGGGGTTCAGGTGAATATATCTAGAAAGCTCGAGAACATATTCATCGGTATCCACATGTTTTGCTTTGAATCGCCCTTCAAATAATGGGCCGGTTCTGCGCCATTCGCGATTCACTGCTTTTGTGTAAGAATTGATAAGTCTTCCCATTGCAGATGAAAAGGTTTCATCTTTTATTTGTATCAACAAGTGATAATGTGTGGGCATAAGCATGTATGTAATAATTTCAGCAGCGTTTGGTAAGAGAATTTCTTTGATTTTGCGAAGGAAGAAGAAATAATTCCTACTCTCTCGAAAGGTGATTGTGCTGTTAATCCCGCGGTTATAGATATGATAATATTCACCGGGAAGTAAAGGATCCGTACGAAGCGGCATTATGTTATCTCCTGCGTTTTTCTTTTCTAATTATAAGGCTTTTAATAAATGGGGATATGACTATTATTCTAAGTAAACCCATTGGATAATTGATTGAGTACGCATGATTTAATTCAACTCCGGGGGTCTTTGGTTGCGCTTTGGCTGTTATTCATTCAAGGGAGAGAAAATAATTTTTTCTCTCCAGACCCCCGGGTTCTCAACTTAAACCCCCAACTTCTTAAACCCCGGGGGTCTTTGGTTGCGCTTTGGCTGATATTATTTCAAGGTGAGAAAATTGTTTATTACTTTCAGACCCCCGGGGTTTTCACGGGGGCCTTTGATTGCACTTCGGCTTATATTCATTCAAGGAGAGAAAATTATTTACTCTCTTCAGACCCCCGGGGTTCTCAACTAAACCCCGGAAGTCTTTGATTACACTTTGGCTGATATTATTTCAAGGAGAGAAAATAATTTATTCTCTCCAGACCCCGGAGTTCTCAACTTAAACCCCGGGATCTTTGTTTGTGGGTTGGTAGGTATATTGTGCTAAATGTCCCTCCAGACCCCCGGGGTTTTAATGGGGGTAGTTAAAGATTCGAGTTAGAATAAAATGGAGATTGATTGTAATCTTTAAGCTTGCTGGGTCGAACTTTGGGAATGGAAATAAAAAACAATGAACGATAAACACACTGGAACAAAAACAAGCCGTTTCGGTACAACTTCAAGGATAAGCCACGATTCTTCACGGTACTATGACGCTCGATTGTATTCAGAGTTGTCTATGAAAGATGAAAAAATGGTCGGCGAAGACAATAAATTCCCAGAAGAATTTAAAAACACAATTATTCATGGAACTTCAGAAAATATGAAGGAAATTCCGGATAATTCATTGCATTTAATGGTCACATCACCCCCATACAATGCCTCAAAAGAATACGATCAAGATTTGTCATTGCATGAATACCTAAAAATGCTGTTCAATGTTTTTTCCGAGACCTACAGGGTCTTGGTCAATGGCGGTCGAGCGTGCATCAATGTCGCCAACCTTGGCAGAAGACCTTACATACCCTTATCAGACTATATTTCAAGCATGATGGAAGAGATCGGATTTTTAATGAGGGGAGAAATCATCTGGAACAAAGGAGCTGGTGCTGGCGTTTCGATGGCTTGGGGTAGTTGGAAATCAGCCTCAAACCCAGTGTTGCGTGATGTGCATGAATATATTTTGATTTTTTCAAAAGGATCTTTCAAACGAAGTAAAGCCAGAGAACAAAAAAGTACAATTGAAAAAGATCAATTTATGGAATGGACAAAATCGGTGTGGACAATGAATCCGGAGTCCGCCAGAAAAGTCGGGCACCCAGCTCCATTTCCGGTTGAATTGCCTCACCGATTAATTCAATTGTATACTTTCACGAACGATATCGTTTTGGATCCATTTATGGGCTCGGGAACCACGGCAATAGCCTCAATCAATTCTGAAAGGTTTTATATTGGCTATGAAATCGATCCAGAATATGTAAAGTTAGCTGAAGAAAGAATTGCGCCATTCAAAAACCAGATGAGACACGATACCTAAATTAAAAATTTTGATACGAGCCCAAAATGCATGGAAGACATCAAGATGTATATCATTCAACGAAATCTAAATAGAGACGCTTTTTCAAGCGTCTCTATGTTGATATGGTTATGATGCAGGCGTGTTATTCACGTGGCGGTTGACTTCGAAAACCAACCCATCTGGTCTGCGTGAGACTTTCAGGGTATCACCTTCGCTCACCTCACCGCCGATGACCATCAGCGCCAGCGGATCCTGAAGTTCACGCTGAATGGCGCGTTTGAGGGGGCGGGCGCCGAAGTCCGGGTCGTAACCGACCTCAGCCAGGTAGAGGCGCGCCTCGGGGTCCACCTGCAGAGTGAGGCCGCGCTGAGACAGCAAGGCTGCCACCCGTTCAAGCTGGATGTCGACGATTTGTACCAGGTCCTGCTTGGAAAGCGGATGGAAGATGACAATTTCATCCACCCGGTTGAGGAACTCGGGGCGGAAGTGCGCCTGCAGCAACCGGTTGACCTGTTCGCGGGTGACTTGCTTGACCCCGTCCTGGTCGGCAACGTTGCCCATCCACAGCTCGCTGCCCAGATTGCTGGTCATGATCACCACGGTATTGCGGAAGTCGACGGTGCGCCCCTGACCATCGGTCAGACGACCGTCTTCTAAAAGCTGCAGCAGGGCGTTGAATACCTCGCTGTGGGCTTTTTCGATCTCATCGAAGAGCACCACGCTGTAGGGTCGGCGGCGGACCGCTTCGGTGAGTTGACCGCCCTCCTCGTAACCCACGTACCCGGGTGGGGCACCGAAGAGTCGGCTGACGGTGTGCTTTTCCTGGTACTCGCTCATGTCGATGCGCACCATGGCGTTCTCGTCGTTGAACATGAATTCTGCCAGGGCACGGGCCAGTTCGGTCTTGCCTACACCGGTCGGACCCAGGAACATGAAGGAGCCGATCGGACGTTGGGGATCCTGCAAGCCAGCCCGGGCACGTCGGACGGCGTTGGAGACCGTCTCGACAGCCTCATCCTGCCCGACGACGCGCTGGTGAAGACGTTCTTCCATGTACATCAGCTTTTGCATCTCGCCTTCTAACAGGCGAGAAACGGGAATGCCGGTCCATTTGGACACGATTTGGGAGATTTCTTCGGCATCGACCTCCTCCTTTAGCAGGGGGGATTCGCTCTGCAGCTCTTTCAGTTGCGCTTCAGCTGCTGCCAGCCGCGATTCAAGCTCGTTCAAGGTGCCGTAGCGCAGGCGAGCGGCTTTTTCCAATTCTGCGTTGCGTTCTGCTCGTTCGATCTCGATTTCGGTCTGGTCCATCTGTTCTTTGATATCACGGATCTCCTGGATACCCTTTTTTTCGTTCTCCCAGCGGGTGTGCAGATGACTGGCCTGCTCGCGCAGGTCAGCCAATTCTTTCTCCAGGTTCGCCAGACGTTCTTTAGAAGCTTTATCCTTTTCCATTTGTAAAGCCTGGCGTTCGATCTCCAGTTGCATGATCCCCCGATCGACCTGGTCCAGGGCTTGCGGCTTGGAGTCGATCTCCGTCCGCAGACGAGCCGCGGCTTCGTCGATCAAGTCAATGGCTTTATCAGGTAGGAAGCGGTCGGCAATGTAGCGATGGGAGAGGGTTGCCGCAGCGATTACAGCCGGGTCGGTGATGCGCACGCCGTGGTGCACCTCATAACGTTGCTTTAACCCACGCAGAATGCTGATGGTGTCCTCTACGGAGGGTTCGGTGAGGAACACGGGTTGGAAACGGCGCTCCAGGGCGGCATCCTTTTCGATGTACTTACGGTATTCGTCGAGGGTGGTGGCGCCGATCATATGCAGTTCACCGCGAGCCAGCAGAGGTTTAAGCATGTTGCTGGCGTCCATGGCGCCCTCTGCTGCGCCCGCACCGACCACGGTGTGCATTTCATCGACGAACAGGATGATCTCACCAGCAGCATCGGTGATTTCCTTTAATACGGCCTTCAACCGTTCTTCGAACTCACCACGGAACTTGGCGCCAGCGATCAACGAACCGATATCGAGGGCGACGATTCGCTTGTTCTTCAGCCCTTCCGGCACATCACCGTTGACGATGCGTTGAGCCAGCCCCTCCACGATAGCCGTCTTGCCCACGCCGGGCTCACCGATAAGTGCCGGGTTGTTTTTGGTACGGCGAGAGAGGATCTGTACGATACGGCGGATCTCCTCATCGCGACCGATGACGGGGTCCAGTTTGCCGCTGCGTGCCAGGGCTGTCAGATCACGACCGTATTTTTCCAATGCTTCATAAGTCGATTCTGGCGTTTGGGAGGTAATGCGCTGCGAGCCACGCACCTCTTTGAGGGCTTTAAGGATGGAGTCCTTGGTGATGCCAAAACTGGCGAGCCGCTTGCCCTCTGTGCTTTCAGTCAGACCTAACAGCAGGTGCTCGGTAGATACATATTCATCCGACATGCCCCTGGCGTAGCGTTCGGCTGCAACGGCGATTTCGCTTGTGCTGCGGCTTAACCCGGGTTGACCGGTCCCTCCGCCGTAGACCTTGGGGCGTTTGTCCAGTTCGGTTTGTACGTCTTCTTTCAATGCCAGCGGGCTGCCAGCAATCTTCGTGACGATAGCAGGAACAACGCCATCTGTCTGGTTTAAAAGCGCCATCAGCAGGTGAACGGGTTCAATATTCTGATGGTTTAATTCAAGGGCTATCCTCTGAGCCTCGATCAACGCTTCCTGTGCTTTTTGGGTGTATTTATTTAAATCCATTTTTCTTCTCCGAAATTCCAAAATGTGCTCCGTTAAGACAGTCCCTGGAAAATCAATTGGGACAGGGATTGACCACAATCTAACACGAACACTTTAAGTATCATTTTAAGGCTGCGATATTTGAGAAACGTTAATGAGGTATTAGAATTACGCAAACAAGTCACCTACACGGTGAAAAGAACGAGAAAACCATTTGACATCAATCCTAATAAACATTAAACTAGGACTATAGGATATGATTAATTAATACAACAAGGTGAAAATCAATTAACTATGAGGATTGAGGAGTTCTGATGGCAACCACAAAATTTCAATTCATAATGCGTTTGGGTCCTGAACCTGGGAAGGTATTTTTATTAGAAAAGGAAGAAGCCTTTTTAGGCCGCGACCTGGGAAACGATTTCATTGTCAGCGACCCTGAGATTTCGCGGCGGCATGCCCGTTTTTACACCTGGGAGGGTGGGGTCTTTGTTGAGGATTTAGGGTCGACCAATGGCACTTTCCTCAATGGGGAGCGCATCACCAGCCCACAGCAATTGCGCAAGGGAGATTTAATCACCCTTGGTGAGAGTGTGCAGTTGATTTTCGATAAGCTTGAGGAGACAACGGATCCTACCAGAATCAGGCCGCAGGTTCAACCGGCACCCGTGTACGCGACGCCGGCGCCACAGCCTCATTTCGTACCTGAAGTTGAAAAAGAGGATCTTGAACCGTGGCAATACCAGCAACCCGTTGATGAACTCCCTGTACAAAGAGAGGCGCCGGCTTATGAACCGCCGATCAAGAAAAAAACTGACAAACGCGGTTTACCAACCGGGATGATCGTATTGCTGGTCGCCATTGTTGTTTTGGTGTGCGTGATTGCGGTTACGATGTACTTGATGCCCGCTTCCTGGTGGTGTGCACTGTTCTTTAATACATTGCCTGGGTGCCCGGTACCTTTTTAACCCTGTAGGCTGATACATTTCAACCTTTCCCGGCGATTTGTTTGCCGGGATTTTTAGTTTAAGCTGCTTATGCCAGTTCCCTTTCAGGGACATACGCAGTATCTGCGGCATGGCAAGGCTGATTTCAAAACGCTCAGAGCGAACATTCCAGCGTATTCGATCATGACGCCGTTATTTTCCAGAGGGCAGTTGATGAGATGCTGACATGTGCGGCGCAGTTTTTAGATCTTGAGCCGTGTGCTATAATGAAAAATTGCGAAAAAAACCTGAATTGTGGGTGAAAGACTATGTTTAAAAAACTTACTCAACTTTTTGGCGCAGATCCGCACCAACGCAAAGTGAATGCGTTAATGGAAGTTGTAAATCAGATCAATGCGCTTGAGCCCGAGTATGAAGCATTAAGTGATGCAGCCCTGGGCGCAAAGACCCAGGAATTCAAACAACGCCTGGCAGTCGGAGAAACCCTGGATGATTTGCTACCGGAGGCGTTTGCCGCCGTGCGCGAAGCCAGCAAACGCACCCTGGGACAAAGACACTATGACGTGCAGATGATCACCGGCATCACCCTGCACCGCGGTGAAATCGCCGAAATGAAAACGGGAGAAGGTAAAACTTTATCAGCGACCCTGCCACTGTATTTAAATGCACTGGCTGGACGTGGGGCGCACCTGGTGACGGTTAACGACTACCTGGCGCGCCGTGACGGTCGCTGGATGGGCACAATTTACCGTTTATTGGGGCTTTCCGTAGGCATTCTACAAATGTCCGCCCGCACCGAAAGCGGTCCTCAGGCGTTTATTTATAATCCGAATAAGCGCTCACCGATTGAAGAACAGGATCAACTGGAGGCGGTACCTCGCAAGCTTGCCTACCAGGCGGATATCACCTATGGCACCAATAACGAGTTCGGTTTTGATTACCTGCGGGACAACCTGACCAACAGTAAAGAAGCCCGGGCGCAGCGCGGGCATTATTACGCCATCATCGATGAGGTCGATAATATCCTGATTGACGAAGCCCGTACACCGTTGATCATTTCCGGACCTTCTCACGATGATACTGAATGGTATGTCCGCATGGCGCAAGTCGTCAAACAATTGGTGCCAGAAGATTACGAGATCAGCGAAAAAGACCGCACGGTGACGCTTTCGGAGATCGGTTTGGCTCATGTGGAAGAATTGTTAGACATGCCCCTGAGCGACCCTGAACGCCCGGAGGATATTACCACGGAGCAGGAGAGCATGCTGGGCTTTTTAGAGCAGGCTTTGCGGGCTGAGTTTCTTTTTCATCGTAACAAGGAATATATTGTACAGAATAAAGAAGTGGTGATTGTCGATGAGTTCACCGGGCGGTTAATGCCCGGTCGACGCTGGTCTGACGGTTTGCACCAGGCTGTGGAAGCCAAGGAGGGCGTCAGCGTTCAGGCTGAAAACGTGACCTATGCCACCATCACGCTTCAGAATTACTTCCGTATGTATGAAAAATTAGCGGGAATGACGGGTACAGCACTGACGGAAGCCGAGGAGTTTGACAAAATTTACAAACTGGAAGTGCTGCCGATTCCCACACACCTGGAATACCAGGCTATGGGAGATCAACCCAGCCTGGCTGAAATTGTTGATAAAGACGAACAGGGTTATAAATTTTCATATTATTACCGTATCGGAGATGCGACTCAAACCCCGCTATTTTGGAAGCGGAAAGATTTCCCGGATGTGGTGTACCAGACAGAGGAAGCCAAACTTCGGGCGATTGTCAAAGATATTATTTATTACCATGTCATCGGACGTCCGCAACTGGTGGGAACGACTTCGGTGGAAAGTTCTGAACGCCTGTCAGAGCGCCTGAATTCCGGTCATGTTCGCCGATTGTTGGAAGTGCTCCTGATCAGGCAGGCTTATCTTCAACACAAAAACCTGCAGGAACACCAAACCGTGTCCATCCCAGAACTGGATCACCTGTACGTTGATCTGGACCAGTTGCACAGCCCGGAATTGCGCCGTACAGCCCGTGAATATGGGCTGACATCGCTCAGCCCGCTGGATGAGGTCAACCGGAGCCATTTGTTGCAGATCTTGAACCTTTCGCCTGAAGATTGGCCGCGCCTGGATGCTGCAATCAAGGGTGGTGTGCCGCACCAGGTGTTAAACGCCCGGAAGCACACTGAGGAATCGAAAATTATCGCCGGGGCAGGCGCCTTTGGGGCGGTGACGATTGCAACCAACATGGCTGGGCGGGGTGTGGATATCAAACTGGGCGGCGAATTGCCTGAAGACAGCCTGTCCAGGGTGAATCGCTTCCTGATGGAAAGTGGCATTCCGGATGCGTACAATTTGCCGATGCAGGATCGCCTGGAAGCGCTTGAAGCAATACCGGTGGACCGTTACGGTGATGAGGCTGAAGATGTGGAAGCGTTCCTGACCTATATGGCTGAAATGAAACGGGTGCGCGAACTGGGCGGATTGCATGTGATCGGCTCCGAGCGTCACGAAGCGCGCCGGATCGATAACCAGTTGCGCGGTCGGGCTGCCCGCCAGGGTGACCCGGGATCCTCCCGCTTTTACCTTTCCATGGAAGATGAGTTGATGCGGTTGTTTGGCGGAGGACAGGCGGAAAGCCTGTTGGCACGGCTGAACATCGATAAGAGCCTGCCGATTGAACATGGCATCTTGGGGCGCCTGGTTGAATCAGCACAGATGCGGGTTGAGGGCGCCAATTTTGATGTACGAGAACACCTGCTGGAATACGACGATGTACTCAACGCCCAAAGGAAGCGTATCTATGAGCAACGCGATCGCATCTTTGATAAAGAAGATCTGCGCGAGGATGTCACTGAAATGCTGCGGACGGAAGTCAGCCGGCGCGTTCAAAAAGGCGTGCAGGATGAAGAAGGCTTGTGGAAGCTGCTGGCTTACCTGGATGGCATCCAGCCAGCCATAGACCAGGCCGGGGTTTTCCACCCCTCTTTTGCATTGCAGGTCATGATGGACGAGATCGGAAAGCCAGCAACAGTTGAAGCACTGCAGAACCGGCTGATCGATATTGCTGAGGAATCCCTTGAGGTCTGGCATGAACACGTGCTTGACGTAGCTGAGGCTTCAATTCGGAAAGAAGAGTTGGGGTTTGAGAACCTGCTGGCTGAAAAGCTGGATTCTTTCCACGCCTATGTCGATGGACTGGATTATGACGAGCAAAGGCAGGTTAGAGATATTAAAGCCGAGCTGTATGAACTGATCCATGTTCCATTGCGCCTGACGGATGCGGTTGTAGAAGGCTTGTACGCTGGATCTCAGAAGGCAATCGATGAGGTGAGCGCGCAAATTCGAAACACACTGATGCAAATCTCCATTCGGCGACTGATCCGAAATTTTGAGCGGCAATTGGTCGACAATTGGAATTTAAAAGCTGCTGAATTAAGCGATCAATCCTGGGATCAGATCCATGCATTATTGTTGGAACGGGTTGCAGATACCCTGGACAGGCGCAGGACATACGTATTGGGTCCTAATGGTGAGATCCAGAGTGATTTAAAAGCCAACCAGGAACTGTTGACGGCAGCCCTGGAAAACCCTGCTGCACTGATGCGGGCACTGATCCTGCTAACCCAGGGTCGGATGATTGCCTTTGATGACCGCACGCATCAAGCTGTGACCAAGAGGGTGGTTCGATTGCAATACCACTTTAAAGCCGCCCAATATTTGGCTGATCTTCCGCCGGATACCCTGGAGCAGCGGATCATTCGCCATCTAGAAACCGCCCAGGACAAACTGGCAGAGGTTTTAGGTGTCGGCGAAACGATGCGCCTGTACAACAGCGGTTTGACCCTGGGAGATCTTTCTGCGGATTGGCAAGATCGCTTTTCAGCGGAACTGGGGAGTGAGTCGTACCGGGCTATTCAAACACTGCCTCTGGATCAACTTCCCGGAAATATACAAAAACCGGTGCATGATATCCTGGGAAGATTTTCACAAAACCAACTGTACAGACAAATACTGCTTTCAAGAATCTCGGAATTGTGGGTTGATTACCTGACCAGGATGGAGGCGCTGCGTGTGTCTGTGCGGATGGAGGCTTATGGTCAACGAGATCCCCTGGTCATCTATAAGAACCAGGCGACAGAGATGTTTTCGGGCTTACTTACAGATATTCGCGTCGGGGTAACTGAGAGAATATTTCGCATAAGGCTGGTTAGCAGAGAAACTGCTAAAGCAACTCAGACCGCTCCACAGCCCGCTGAAACACAGCCTACGTCTTCCAGCAGCAAAAAACGGAAAAAGAAAAGCCGAAAAAGACATTAATTAAATAAATACAGAAATGAAGAGATGAAGAGGTTGTATGCATATTTTGGTAACGAACGATGATGGTGTTCTGGCTCCGGGCTTGCTGGCATTGACGCACGCCATGCGTGAGATTGCAGACAAGGTGACTGTTTTGGCGCCCGATCGTAATTGGTCCGCTTCGGGGCATGTAAAAACACTTCATCGCCCGCTTCGAATCATTGAAGTGGAACTGGAGGATGGCAGCTTAGCCTGGGCAACTGACGGCGCCCCATCTGATTGTGTCGCCCTGGCACAATTAGGCTTTATCACGGAGAAAATTGACCTGGTCGTATCCGGGATCAACCCTAACGCCAATATCGGGCATGATGTTACCTATTCGGGGACGGTGACGGCTGCGATGGAGGCTGCGATCGGGGGCATCCCTGGCGTGGCGGTATCCCTGGACAAACCTGATAAATTGTCGGGTCCGGTAGATTTCAGCGGCGCCAGCCGGGCGGCTCAGCGGGTTGTTCAATGGTTGAGTCAGCAAAACGGGTTGCCTGCTGAGATGATCTTGAGTGTGAACGTCCCTTATGGACCGGCAGAGAATTTTCAAGGATACATGATCACCCGCCAGGGGCTGCGAATTTATCGTGATGAATTGGTGCGCCGGGTCGACCCCGCGGGTCGGCCCTATTACTGGATTGGCGGGCAAGCACCGACCGCGATCGATGAACCCGGGACCGATTATGGAGCGCTAGCTGCGGGATATGTTTCTGTGACCCCCATTCAACTGAACCTGACCAGCAATAGAACGCGCGATTGGTTGGAGGAACGCCAGTTTGTCACCAGCCTGGATTTATAATGGACATATTTTAAGGTTGAGTTGGGATTAAAGTCTTGACAGTTAATCATTAATCGGTATAATCCTACCTCGTGCTTAAAAAATCGGGCACTGCTCCTAACGGGGCGGATCTTTAAAAATAAGAATATCATCAGCGTCAGCAGAAACGTTGTTTTCCATACAGATAAATGAACTTCTTGTTGGAAAAACGCTTGACATAGGTTTTGTGGTGTAGTAAGATATAAATCCACATAAATCCTTATTTATGAGGTCTCGCCAGAAAGACGGCAGATCCTTCAAAACTGAAGACGCAGCGCGAGAGCACTTCACTCAGGACATTGAAGTTCTGAAGAGAAATCAAGCGGCCGGTGTTAGCGAGACAGCATCGGCGCTTTATTCTCAAAAACAGGCAAAATGCTTGACAAAGAATCATGTGCTGAGTAGAATAGAGTCTCTTGTTAAAAGAGATAGCACCTTAACAACTGAAGAGTGATAGGAAGATGACAAACCTCGTCAATGAAAGTAGATCGACTCAGATCTTACATATCCGCTAAAATAGAACCCAACACCTTAACAGGTGAAAAATTTTTTGCGGAGAGTTTGATCCTGGCTCAGGATGAACGTTGGCGGCGTGCCTAATACATGCAAGTCGAACGGAGAATTTGATGTAGCAATACATTGAATTTCTTAGTGGCGAACGGGTGAGTAACGCGTTGGTGACCTACCCCAAAGAGCGGGATAACGGTTTGAAAAGACCGCTAATACCTCATGTGATCATATGGATTAGAAGCCTAATGATTAAAGGAGCTTGCTCCGCTTTGGGAGGGGCCAGCGTACCATCAGCTGGTTGGTAGGGTAATGGCTTACCAAGGCTATGACGGTTAGGGGACCTGAGAGGGTGGCCCCCCACAATGGAACTGAAACACGGTCCATACACCTACGGGTGGCAGCAGTAGGGAATATTGGTAATGCGCGAAAGCGTGAACCAGCAACGCCGCGTGTGCGATGAAGGCCTTCGGGTTGTAAAGCACTTTTCGGGAGGAAGAGGAAGGACTGTACTCCCAGAATAAGCCTCGGCTAACTACGTGCCAGCAGCCGCGGTAATACGTAGGAGGCAAACGTTATCCGGATTTACTGGGCGTAAAGCGCGTGTAGGCGGTTTGATAAGTTGGACGTGAAAGCTCCCGGCTCAACTGGGAGAGGTCGTTCAATACTGTCAAGCTAGAGGATGGTAGAGGGAGGTGGAATTCCGGGTGTAGTGGTGAAATGCGCAGATATCCGGAGGAACACCAGTGGCGAAGGCGGCCTCCTGGACCACTCCTGACGCTCAGACGCGAAAGCTAGGGTAGCGAACGGGATTAGAGACCCCGGTAGTCCTAGCTGTAAACGATGTGAACTAGGTGTCGGTGGGATTAAATCCATCGGTGTCGAAGCTAACGCGATAAGTTCACCGCCTGAGGACTACGGCCGCAAGGTTAAAACTCAAAGGAATTGACGGGGACCCGCACAAGCAGCGGAGCGTGTGGTTTAATTCGTTGCTACACGAAGAACCTTACCTGGGTTTGACATACTGGTTGTAGAGAACTGAAAAGGGACCGACCCTTCGGGGAGCCAGTACAGGTGTTGCATGGCTGTCGTCAGCTCGTGTCGTGAGATGTTCGGTTAAGTCCGCTAACGAGCGCAACCCTCGTCGTATGTTACATGTGTCATACGAGACTGCCGGTAAAAAGCCGGAGGAAGGTGAGGATGATGTCAAGTCAGCATGACCTTTATGTCCAGGGCTACACACACGCTACAATGGTCTGTACAATGGGTAGCCAAGCCGCGAGGCGGAGCCAATCCTGAAAGCAGGCCTCAGTTCGGATTGCAGTCTGCAACTCGACTGCATGAAGTAGGAGTTGCTAGTAACCGCAGGTCAGCTATACTGCGGTGAATACGTTCCCGGGTCTTGTACACACCGCCCGTCACGTCATGGAAGCTGGCAACGCCTGAAGCCGGTATCCTAACCCTCACGGGAGGGAGCCGTCTAAGGTGGGGTTGGTGACTGGGACGAAGTCGTAACAAGGTAGGTGTACCGGAAGGTGCGCCTGGATCACCTCCTTTCTATGGAGAACACACGGACATGCCTGAGGGCATGAACGTCACACTCCCTAAAAAAGGTGCCTCTACAGCGGTGGAGAGGCATGCATTGAACGAAGTTAAACCTTCCTATCACTCCTCAGCTGTTAAGGCTGAGTCTCTTGCGGGCTATTAGCTCAGCTGGTTAGAGCGCGCCTCTGATAAGGGCGAGGTCTCTGGTTCGAATCCAGAATGGCCCACTGTGCCCGATAGGCTGGGTGCATCCGACTGGGGATGTAGCTTAGTTGGGAGAGCGCCGCCTTTGCAAGGCGGAGGTCGTGGGTTCGAATCCCATCATCTCCATTACTGGGCTTGAAAACCCCAGGCATCAACAGGGTTGACAGGAGATGGTTGCTGCTAATTACAAAGCAATTGACGGCGACCATCGCCGGTCAACCGGCAAGTTGGCGAATAAGCCAATTCGTACATTACCAATTGAATAGTTACTGACATCAAATTGTAGGCCGAAATCGAATAAGATTTCAATTTTTTAGTAAGTGTATGCAAGAAGGAATGCTTAATTGAAAAAGCATCGAATTCTCCGCATCACGTGAGAAGCTACTAAGAGCTTACGGTGGATGCCTAGGCGCTAAGTGCCGACGAAGGACGTGGGACACTGCGATAAGCCTCGGGAAGCTGTGAACAAGTGTTGATCCGGGGATGTCCGAATTGGGAAACCAGCCGTTGTGAACCAGCGGCATCATATGCTGAATATATAGGCATATGAGGGGAACCTGGGGAACTGAAACATCTAAGTACCCAGAGGAAAAGAGATTATTCCCTGAGTAGTGGCGAGCGAAAAGGGAGCAGCCCAAACCGACGTAGTTTACTATGTCGGGGTTGTAGGGTCCAGCAAATGAGAGTCATAAATTGAGAGGTTAGTGGAATGGTATGGAATAGCCAGCCAAAGAAGGTGAGAGCCCTGTACGCGAAAACCGCTCAACTCTCGCAGGATACCTGAGTACTGCCGGGCACGCTAATCCGGCAGGAAGCTGGGGAGTCCACTCTCCAAGGCTAAATACACTTTGCGACCGATAGTGAACAAGTACCGTGAGGGAAAGGTGAAAAGTACCCCTGTTAGGGGAGTGAAAAGAACCTGAAACCGTAAGCTTACAAGCAGTCGAAGGGCTATGATAGGTTGGTGCTATGGTGAAAGCCTGTGCGCACTATAATGCCTGACGGCGTGCCTTTTGGAGAATGAGCCTGCGAGTTAATTTCTGTGGCAAGGTTAAGGGAGTGACACCCGGAGCCGGAGCGAAAGCGAGTCTGAATAGGGCGGCAGTCGCAGGGATTAGACACGAAACCAGGTGAGCTACCCATGGCCAGGTTGAAGCGGGTCTAAACGCCCGTGGAGGACCGAACCCACTAATGTTGCAAAATTAGGGGATGAGCTGTGGGTAGGGGTGATATGCCAAACGAACCTGGAGATAGCTTGTTCTCCCCGAAATAGCTTTAGGGCTAGCGTCATGTGTTAAATAACGGAGGTAGAGCACTGAATGGGCTAGGGGGCTCAGAGCTTACCAAACCCAATCAAACTCCGAATGCCGTTATTCGAGAGCATGGCAGTCGGACTCCGGGAGATGAGTTTCGGGGTCGAAAGGGAAACAGCCCAGACCATCGGCTAAGGTCCCCAAATTCAAGCTAAGTGGGAAACGATGTGAGGTTACTGAAACAACCAGGAGGTTTGCTTAGAAGCAGCAATCCTTTAAAGAGTGCGTAATAGCTCACTGGTCGAGTGATCTTGCGCGGAAAATTTAACGGGGCTAAGCTTGATACCGAAGCCATGGGTTCTAGATTTTCTAGAGCGGTAGGGGAGCGTTCTGTTTGCTTTGAAGGTTGACCGTGAGGACAGCTGGAGCGGACAGAAGTGAGAATGCAGGCATGAGTAGCGTAAAACACGTGAGAACCGTGTTCACCGTATGTCTAAGGTTTCCGACGCCAGGTCGTTCCGCGTCGGGTTAGTCGGGGCCTTAGCCGAGGCCGAGAGGCGTAGGCGATGGATAACCGGTCAACATTCCGGTACCACTTAAAATGAGCGATGGAGGGACGCATTGAGGTAGGCCAGCCTGAGATTGGTCGTTCAGGTGAACCATGTGTCAGACGTTGAGGCCCATAGGAAAATCCGTGGGCTGAGTTGAGACATGGTTGCGAGTCTATAAGACGTAAGTGAGTTGAGCCTTAGTGCCTAGAAAAGCTTCTAAGTGATGATTTTTAAGTGCCCGTACCGCAATCCGACACAGGTAGACGGGTAGAGTATACTCAGGTGAGCGGGAGAACCTTCGTTAAGGAACTCGGCAATTTAGCCTCGTAACTTCGGGATAAGAGGTGCCCTTTCAGGTGAAAAATTTATTTTGAGCCCGAGAGGGCCGCAGTGAAATGGCTCAAGGGACTGGTTACCAAAACCACAGGTCTCTGCAAAACCGTAAGGTGATGTATAGGGGCTGACACCTGCCCAGTGCCGGAAGGTTAAAGGGAGAGGTTAGCGCAAGCGAAGCTTTGAACTGAAGCCCCGGTGAACGGCGGCCGTAACTATAACGGTCCTAAGGTAGCGAAATTCCTTGTCGGGTAAGTTCCGACCCGCACGAATGGTGTAACAACTTGAGCAGTGTCTCAACGAAGGACCCGGCGAAATTGAAATGGCTGTAAAGATGCGGCCTACCCGCAGTAGGACAATAAGACCCCGTGGAACTTTACTGCAGCTTGATATTGAGTTTGAATATTATTTGTGGAGAATAGGTGGGAGGCTATGAAGCCAGGGCGCCAGCCTTGGTGGAGCCATCAGTGAAATACCACCCTGGTAATGTTTAGGCCCTAACCCTCGACCGTTATCCGGCGAGGGGACAGTGTCTGGTGGGCAGTTTGACTGGGGCGGTCGCCTCCTAAAAGGTAACGGAGGCGCCCAAAGGTTCCCTCAGGCTGAATGGAAACCAGCCATTGAGTGTAAAGGCACAAGGGAGCTTGACTGTAAGACCAACGCGTCGAGCAGAGACGAAAGTCGGGCTTAGTGATCCCACGCTTCTGAGTGGAAAGGGCGTGGCTCATCGGATAAAAGTTACCCCGGGGATAACAGGCTAGTCAGGTCCAAGAGTCCATATCGACGACCTGGCTCGGCACCTCGATGTCGGCTCATCGCATCCTGGGGCTGGATCAGGTCCCAAGGGTCGGGCTGTTCGCCCGTTAAAGCGGTACGCGAGCTGGGTTCAGACCGTCGTGAGACAGGTCGGTCTCTATCCACTGTGGGCGTAAGGGATTTGAGGAGAGCTGCTCCTAGTACGAGAGGACCGGAGTGGACAGACCTCTAGTGTGCCAGTTGTCGTGCCAACGGCATCGCTGGGTAGCTACGTCTGGCAGAGATAACCGCTGAAAGCATCTAAGCGGGAAACTCGCTTCAAGATTAGATCCCTCATCCAGTAAATGGAGTAAGATCGCAGGAAGACCACCTGCTTGATAGGCAGTAGGTGTAAGCGTAGCAATGCGTTTAGCTTAACTGTACTAATCGATCGAGGGCTTCAACACGTGATGTGGAGAACTCGTTGCTTTTTCGCTACAATTTGGCTGTCATGACTATTCGTTGGTATCTTTAACATCGTTGAAAATGTCCTTTGGTGATTAGAGCGGCGAGGGTACACCCGGTAACATCCCGAACCCGGTCGTTAAGCTTGCCAGCGCTGATGGTACTTGGGGGGAGGCCCCCTGGGAGAGTAAGTCATTGCCAAAGGACTTTTCTTTTTAATTCGCAGGATGTTTCTGGTTCTTTGAATTGGTCGCCGTTTGGCGCCGTTACCAGTTACCATTCTCCCCGAATTAAAGTATAATATGACCCGGTACGTCAAATTTTTTCAGGGCGTGCACATTGTTTAGGATGCCAGACCGGGTTGATGGTGGGTTCGTCCTCACCTGGACGAGGTTTTGCATCATCGACCACCTTTTGGAAGGGAGGTGAGGGTTTTGACACGTGTCGTTTTACGACAAAATGAATCTCAGGATCAATTGTTCCGGCGTTTCCGGAAGCAAGTTGTTAAAAGCGGTGTTTTGAGCACCATTCGACGGAAACGTTGGTTTATTTCAAAAAGCGAACTTCGTCGTATGGAGAAGAAAAAAGCAATCCGGCGTGCTGTACGCAACGATTAGTGATTGACAGCGGTTTTGTTCGAAGGAGGTTTTATGGCCAAAGATGACGATAAGTTAACGGTTGAGGGCACGGTAATTGAAGCCTTGCCCGGCACTCAGTTCAAAGTCGAATTGGAAAACGGTTCGGAAATACTCGCATATCTCTCGGGTAAGATGCGCCGGCACTATATCCGGATTTTGTTGGGCGATCGAGTTCGATTGGAGATCTCACCCTATGACCTTACTCGTGGGCGGATCGTCTATCGTTATCGGCGTCATTCTGCGGAACCAGACGACTTTTAATAAACCTGTTTTATTCATTTTTGAAGATCGAAATCCTGCTTTGGCAGGATTTTTTGATTCTGAAAGCATGTTCGTGAGGTAAAATAGCGTCATGGTAGCCCCCGTATTCCCGGCTGTAACCCCTCATCCACACATCCGTCGATTTGATTTAACGCGCGATCTTGACCCGGTCGCCGATTTGATCGAACTCTGTTTTCCAATCCATTTAGACCCGGATGGAAAAGCCTATATTGATGAAATGCGAAAAATCGCCTGGGAAATGCGCTTGATGGGGCGCCTGGTTGGCTTTTCCGATCAATACCCCGCGAAAAACAGCGGCTTTGTTTGGGAGGAAAATGGGCAGATTATTGGCAACCTGAGCCTGATCCCCAGCACGAAGGGAGGGCGTCGTGTGGTCGTGATCGCCAATGTTGCTGTACACCCTGACCATCGCCGCCGTGGGATTGCTCATGAGCTGACTCAGCGTGCCTTGCAAACCCTGCGCCAGCAGGGTGAAACCGAAGCCTGGTTGCAGGTGCGAGACGACAACCCGCCCGCCATCCAGCTCTACCGCAGGTCAGGTTTTAGCGAACAGGCTTTGCGCACTACCTGGCGCATCTGCCCTCGCGATCGGAGTCCTTGGAGAAATAGCCACACACCTCCTTGCCAGGTTGGGCGCTGGTACCCGCGTGACTGGACAACCCAGCAGTCCTGGCTGGATGTGGCTTATCCTGATGACCTTCGCTGGCAATGGCCTGTTGATTTCCGCCAATTCGCGCCGGACCTCCTGCAAAGAACCAAGACTTTTTTGGATGACTCTTATCTCAAGCATTGGGTTGTGAAGGTCAAAAGTGAATTTCTGGGGGTAATTACCTGGCAAAAAACGAATACTTATGCCAATAACCTGTGGCTGGCATTCTCGATAGAAAAAGAAGCTGAGCTTCTGCCATGCAGTCTGGCACGAGTGCTCCAGCGGCTACCTCAAAAGCACCCGCTTTCGATTGATTATCCGCAAGGCAGGGGGGCCGAGCAGCTTTCTCGCCTGGGGTTTACTGAATTTCGAACTTTGATCTGGATGGTCTATCGGTTTTAGAACCTCATGCAGGCCTTAAAGACTGCCTGGAGGACATCGTATGGACAATTGTCTTCAAACCCAAACCGGGTTTGGTGGCAATAATTTTTAAATAGGAATCTTTGTGAGACACCTTTTTTAAAAAACGCCCAGTTTAGAGCTCTTCATCCAGGACCATGTCTACCAGGTCGATGAATTCCTGCCATTCTTCTTTGAAGAAGTGCAGGGTGACGTTATTCAATTCCAGGTGGTAGGTAGTTTCACCATCGGCTTCCTCTGCCTTCCAGGCGAGGTAATTGTCGGTTTCGGCAATCGTGGTGGTTTTAGGATCTAAGGAATCGTCCATTTTGTGTTCTCCTCGTAAGACTATTGATTGACTCAGCTATCATTTATATCACATCTGGCGGCTTCAGGCATAGCATCACCGGTATATCTCAGCAGGAAAAATCTTTCATTCTTTGGAGCTGACCTGTTCTCGCTCTTCCTCTGGAGCGAGATTGGATGGCTCTTTGTGTGACGGCAACGCGTCAGCCTTCGGTTTCTTCCACAATTTATTCCAGTGTTTTACAATCCAGGACTTGAGAGCCAACCAGGTTTTATCCAACCACAACGCCCATTTTGTTTTCTCGATGGTCTCACTGGTTTCATCGACCTCAAAGGGATCCTGATCCCTGAGTTTTCTGATCACATATATAAGGATTAATTTGAAGCTGGCCATGATTGGGGCAGCGATCACAATCCCAATGACGCCAAACAACTGCACACCGATAATCGCCCCGATTAAAACCAGAGATGGATGAACTTTCAAGCCCGATGCCATCACCTTTATGCGGATGATGTTATCGATGATATTGTTGATGATCATTGACACAGCCAGGACGATGATCATGTAAATGCCGGCTGGGAGGCCAAAGGGGATATTCGATTGAAACAACGCGACCAGCCCAAAGGAGATCCAGGTAACCCAGGCACCCACGTAGGGAATTAATTGACCAATGGCAGCGATGGCAGCCAGACCGATAAAAAACTGCACGCCTAAAACGCCAAGGGTGATCATGTAAAGGACATAAGAGATCAACACAACGACGAGCTCGCCGCGAATAAATGCGTTCCAAATTTGGTTCAGGTCATTACCGATGCGCTGAATGTCCTTACTGGTGCCGGCGCTGCTCCTAAAGAATGCCTGGTCAGGGGAATGTCTGGATTCTGGCAGCAAAAAATAGGAGATCAACACAATCAATACCGTCCAGGTGATGATACTCATCGCACCGGCTGCAATCGACCCTACCAATGACCCAAACTGACCAATAACGGGTTGAATAATGCGCACAATCTCACCGGTGATTTCATCCCAGCTAAAACCGGAAGGTGAAAAGTGAAAGGGACCAATGACATAGGTGCGTTCAGTGATATCGGCTACCAGGTCTGGAAGGAGGTGGATATTTTTCTCGATGAATCGAATCAGGTTCTGGACCTGTTCGACCAGCGCAAATCCACCCCAGGTCATCAGACCCAGGATGATCAGCACCAGCAGGATATAAATGATGGTAACCGAAATGCGCCAGGGGATTTTTAACTTATTTGTGGTGAAAGTTGCCAGAGGTTTGATCAGGTACGCCAATAAAATGGCAGTGATCAATGGGCCCAGAAAACTCTGAAAGCGGACCAGAAGTAAAAGGAAAATCGCAACCAGCCCCATCCCGACGACCAGTTTTGTCGTCCAACCCCAATTTGGCGAAGGGTTTTCATTGTTATTTTGATAGTTTTGAGCGTTTTTTTCTGTCATGACTCACTGTGTTGGAAATCATAATTTTCTTAATCAAAATCAAGATGATGCTGCCGTCCAGCCAATCTTATTATACAATAAAGTAACAAAATAATTTTTGTGCAAATGAACCGATGGGCGTTGTTTTCAATAACTTAGCTGATGATGAACCATCATCCATCGTTGTCAATGAAAAAAAGGAGTGTAAATATGCCAAAAATATGCTTTCTGGGTGCCGGCAGCACCGTGTTTGCCAAAGACCTGTTAACTGACATCCTCACTTTCCCCGAGCTGGCAGAATCCACGATTGCCCTGCACGATATCGATGCCAACCGCCTCGAAACGACGTTTAAAGTCGGCATCGGCGTGGCGATGTCGATGGGGGTGGCTCCCAACCTTGAGATGCACCTTGATCGGCTGGCAGCGCTGGAGGGCGCGGATTACGCCATCGGGATGTTCCAGGTGGGCGGCTACCAGCCGTGCACGGTGACGGATTTTGAGGTTCCGAAGCGATTTGGGCTGCGGCAAACCATTGCGGATACCCTGGGAATCGGCGGGATCATGCGCGCGTTGCGCACCATCCCGGTGTATCTGGAAATGTGCCGGGACATGGAAGAAGTGTGCCCGCAGGTGACTCTGCTGAATTATGTCAACCCGATGGCAATGGTCACCTGGGCGATCAACCGGGCATCAGAGATCCGCACGGTGGGTTTGTGTCATTCGGTGCAGGGCACCGCCGCACAACTGGCTGAACTGATCGATGTGCCGCTGGAAGAAATTAATTATTTGTGCGCCGGGATCAACCACTTGGCGTTTTACCTGCATTTTGAGCGGGATGGACAGGACCTGTACCCTTTGCTCCGCCAGGTGATTGCGGAAGGTCGGGTCCCGGATTGGAACCGGGTGCGGTTTGATATGCTCCAACGCCTGGGATATTTTGTCACCGAATCCAGCGAGCATTTTGCTGAATATGTGCCCTGGTTCATCAAGCGCGATCGACCCGACCTGATTGAAAAATACAATATTCCGCTGGATGAGTACATCCGGCGCTGCGAGGTGCAAATTGCCGGCTGGGAAGTGGCGCATCAGTTGCTTGAAGATCCGAGCGCAGCGATTGACCATGAAGCCCTGTTGAAAAACATGCTCGCTGCTGGCGCAATGGAAAATGAAATCCAGTATGTACGCGATTTTCTCACCGGCGCAGATACGGGTCAGCGCTCAATGGAGTACGGTGCCAGGATCATCCATGCCCTCGAGACCGGGCAGCCCAGCGTGGTCTACGGCAACGTGATGAACGCCGGGCTGATTGATAATTTGCCCGCCGAATCCTGCGTGGAGGTGCCCTGCCTGGTGGACAAGAACGGCATTCAGCCCACCAGGGTCGGGAAGCTGCCGCCGCAACTGGCGGCGCTGATCCAGACCAATATCAACGTGCAAAGCCTGACAGTAGAAGCCGCCCTGACGGGCAAGCGCGAGCATATTTATCATGCCGCCCTGCTTGATCCGCACACTGCGGCTGAACTGGATCCAGAGCAGATTTATGCCCTGGTCGATGCGATGATCGAAGCGCATGGCGATTGGCTGCCTGAATATATTTAAGAATGGTAAGTGGTAAATTCACGTCGCGAAGCATTGCCTGTGCCTGCCCTGGGCGGACTTTTGCGAAGCACTCCCTGTGCCCTGCAAGGGTATCGAACTGTAGGTTGCCCTGGCCGGACTCCCTTAATACCTGCTTCCTGCTTCCTGCTTCCCGCTTCCCGATTCCTGATTCCTAATGCACCTCTCACCATTCACCAATCCTGTATATAATAGAAGTGAGTTCCTTTACAACCCACGTTACCAGAGGAGGAAGAATGCAACCCAACCCTGTATTGAAAAAACTTGGATTCTCGCCCGATGACCGGGTGGCTATCATCCACACCGATGATATCGGTATGTGCCAGGCGACGGTCGATGCCTTTGCTGATCTTGTTGACTTTGGCTTAATCTCCAGCGGGGCGGTGATGGTGCCCTGTCCCTGGTTCTTGGAAGCGGCAGAGTTTGCCCGTAACCATCCGGAAGCCGACCTGGGTGCTCACCTGACCCTGACTTGCGAATACGACCGTTACCGCTGGGGGCCGCTCAGCACCCGCGAGCCCGCCTCCGGTTTGCTGGATGCGCAGGGCTTCATGCATAAAACATCCGAAGAGGTCTGGGCTCATGCTGACCCGCAGGCTGCGATTGCTGAACTGGATGCGCAAGTCAGCCGTGCGATCGCAGAGGGGATGAACCTGACGCATATCGATACGCACATGGGTACGGTCGTCCATCCGCAAATCATACCGGGCTATATCCAGTTGGCGACCCGGTACGGCTTGCCGCCGATGATCCCGCGCCTGTCGGCGGATGAAATCATGCACGTCGGAAATGTGGATGAAAACACCGCCCAGATGTTCATCTCATTAATCCAATCCCTGGAAGAGATGGGCATCCCCCTGCTGGACGGGCTGACCGGTATGCCGCTGGATGATCCCAGCGACCGTCTGGAGAAGGTCAAATCTGCGTTCCGCGCGCTCAAACCCGGGCTGACCCATTTCATCATCCACCCCGCCAAAGATACGCCCGAACTGCGCGCCATCACCTCATCCTGGCCGAGCCGGGTGGGCGATTACGAGACCTTTACCAGCGAAGCCGTCCGAGATTTCATCCGGGCGGAGGGCATCCAGGTTATCGGTTACCGCGCCTTGCAAGCGTTGATGCCAAAGATTGATTAATCCATCCATCATAAACCATTATGGGAGAACACATGACTGAACAGACCATACCTCAACCGGTCAAACTGAGCTTTGGCTATAAATTTTCCTGGGGGTTGGCTGCCCTGGGCACTTCATTGATCTCGGGAATCTACGGCGGGTTGCTGACCATCTTCTACCAGGATTACCTGGGTCTGGATGCCAAATGGATTGGCATCGCCGCTACGATTTACGCCCTGTGGAATGCCTTCAACGATCCGCTGTTTGGCTACATTACCGACAGCACCCGATCGAAACGCGGCCGGCGGATCCCCTATATGCGGTTTACAGCACCCTTCCTGGCGCTGACCTTTGTCCTGGTGTGGATTGCACCGCCGCAGGCTGGTCAACAAGTCCTGTTCTGGTGGATGCTGATCACCATGCTGCTGTATGACACCTTTTACACGATCATCGGGCTGGTGTACTCAGCCCTGCTGCCCGAGGTGACCGAATCCGATGCCGAGCGTAACGGGTTACAGATCTCCAGCTCGCTGTTTGGGATGCTGGGAACTCTGCTGGGCTTCCTGATCCCCGACATGGTCAGGCCCAAAACAGCCGCCGATTCCTTTATGCCCCTGTACCTGGCGATGATCGCGGTGGGGTTTGTTGGCATGGTACTGATTTTGATCACATCGTTTACCGTCAAAGAACGCCCCGAGTTCACCGTGGTCGATCAACCCCTTCCATTTTGGGATGCGATCAAGTTCACATTTACCAGCAAATCCTTCATCTTCCTGGTAGCAGAGAACTTTATGGCGATCCTGATGAGCTCATTACTCTTGGGGTCGATTTTCTACCTGGCAGACTATGTCCTACGCTGGCCGGCGATCCAATTACTGGCTTTTCTGTTCATACCGCTGATCGTTGGCATCCCCCTGACCTCGCTGTTCAGAAAGCGCTTTGGCGTGGTGGCTGCTCAGCAGGTGCTGTTGATCCTGGCTGGCGTCGCCCTGGTCGCCATCGCGGTGGTCCCGCCTTTCCTGATTCCAGCCTGTATTGCCCTCGCCGGGTTGGGATTGGCCGGTCCACAGACGCTAACGAATATCCTGTTTGCCCAGGTGGCAGATGAGGATGAAGTTCGCTCAGGTGTGCGCCGTGAGGGAGCGTTCTTCGGGGTGAATGCGTTGATCACCAAGCCCGCCCAGTCGGTTGCCATCTGGGCCATTGCCTTCATCCTGGAGCGCAGCAATTTCATCACGCGCGCCTCACAAATGGGTGAGACCTTTATCAACCAGCCTCCTGAGGCGATCATGGGTATCAAAATCTTCAGCGGGTTGATTCCGGGCCTTAGCTGCCTGTTGGGCGCACTGCTTTTGGTATGGTATCCGCTGCGGGGGAGCTACCTGGCAGAGATACAGGAAAAAGTGCTGCACATGCACCAGGAAAAACGAGAAGCCCTCGACCAGCATTTATCGCAATCCCAATCTCAGGCGGAGTAAACCGTCGTGATCGCATCACCTGCATGATGATGCTGAGCCAAAGGTATGGGTTTTTGTCTGCGTTTTGATTGCTTGTTGGGGTTGAAGCGGGATTGCTATCAAGCCAAAGCCTGATCCTGTGCGTCAGGGCTGGCTCTCAGCTTGTTTTTAAATTTGTGCAGGGGCGAGTTTGTTTCGCCCCTGCATTTGATCTTCGTAAAAAACTACTCGATTTTTGTTTCTTCTTCTGTTTCTTCTTCTTCTTCTTCTTCTTCTTCTTCTAATTCATCCTCGAGCAGATCGTTCAGGGCTTCCAGTTCTTCATCGGTGAATTCATAGGATTCAATTTCAACATCAGCGAAGATGTCCACAATCCAGCCAATACCAAATAGCAGAGCCGCATATACAATATACTGCCCAAAACTGTTGATGTGGAAGTTGACAATATCAAAGAGGCTGTCTTTGACAATCACCTGACCCATGTTCACCAAGTTCGAGATGTATTTAAAGGAATTAACAGCTGACCACACTGCAAAGATTAACAACAAACCGGCCAGAATGTAGAAAATGATGCTAACAACGCTTAATCTTTTATTGAACATATCAACCAACTTTCTATATTTTTATAGTAATCAATATCTGGTAAATTATAACCCAGTGGATTATACACTATTAAATTTAAATGGGTTAAGCATCGCAAATTTCGCAGGCTGTACACCCCAACATCATCCAGTGCCCCGATGTGAAAAGCACGTGTTAACCCAACTGCAAACCTCAAAGGTCCACCGGTTGCCCGTTTTTCAGAGCCGATTCCGCTAGCGCCAAGATGGTGCGCATATTGCCCAGGGCGTCCTCAATCGGAAAGCGGGGTGGTCTACCAGCGATGCTGTGCATGAAATCCTCTGCCATCAAGGTGTATATGTTGACGCCCTCAAACCTGTACTCCTGGCGGCTCCCCTCTCCCTTTTGTTCAGTAATCCAGGTTTCCTCGACGCCGACCTTGAAACTGTTCGGTATTTCGAGGTAACCCCGCGAACCCGCCAGCAGGCAGCGTTGGCGGTCCTCTTGGTTCATGGCACAATCGAAATGTGCGATCAGCCCATCACCAAAATCCAGCATACCCACCAGTTGATCATCCACGCCGGTGGAGGTCCGGTACATGCGCGCCTGCACGGTCCGCGGCTCGCGCCCAGCCATCATGCGGCTGATGCTGACCGAGTAACAGCCCACATCCATCAGCGCCCCACCACCCATCTCCGGTTTAAAGCGAATGTTCGCTGTGTCCTCTTTCCGATATGTGAAGGCAGATTCAATCGTCTTGAGATCGCCGATGGCGCCATCCAGCACCATCTTGTGGGCAGCTAAGATGCGCGGGTGGTAGCGATACATGAAAGCTTCCATTAACTGCACTCCGTTCGCCCTCGCCGCGGCGATCATCTCCTGGCATTCTTCAAGGTTCAGCGCCAGGGGTTTCTCACACAGGATATGCTTTCCAGCTTCAGCCGCCAGGAGGGCCCAGGGTTTGTGCAGGTGGTTGGGCAGCGGAATGTAAACCGCGTCGATTTCCGGGTCAGCCAACAGGGCTGCGTAGCTGCCATAGGCTTTGGGGATCGCAAACCGGTCTGCAAAATCGCGGGCGTTGTCTATATCCCGGCTGGCAACGGCTGCCACCTCAGCCATTTCTGTTTCTTTTAATGCAGGGATCATGGACTTCAGAGCAATGCGTGCCGTTCCGAGGATCCCCCAGCGCGTCTTATTGTTCATAGGAACTCCTTAAATTCTTGAAATTTTTGTTTTTGTTGTCTTCAACACTTGTCCTGGGGCGGTTCTGACTGCTTGAACAGGAAACCCAGCCCAATCAGGGTCGCCAGCCCGAACAACAACACCCAGGGACGCTCCAGGGTCCACAACAGCGCGGTGAACGCGGTACGGATGCCCCTCACCCGGTTGGCACCAACGGGGATGGGCGCGCCTTGATCCCAATTGAAGGTGTTCAGTTTCGCCAGGAAACCCTGCGCCACACATCCTTCCAGGCTGAAAATATGGATGGGTTTCCCCTGCATGACACACAGGCGCAGATCGCGGGTAAACTCCTCCCAGGTCAGAGGGTCGGCTTTGATCGCATCTGGCAGGTCCACTCCGCCACCGGTGATGCCCACGCCGACCGAATCCGCCTCGGGGGCATAACTCCAAAGAATGGCCTTCCCCCAGGTTCCCATGCTGCTGGAGTAGAGCATCAGTACCTCTCGATCAGTGACCAGGTCGACCAGCCCGAAGGTGCGCTGCAGCACGGTGGCACGGGCGGAGCGCTCGTCCACGATGAGCGGGAACTGGTAGCTTTCCACCGGGTAGCCATCGGCGCGAATTTCGTCCACAAGCGCCTGATAACCCCGCCGGACGCGTGCCACTCGCTGATGATCCACGAACTTGCGCAGCAAACGCCTGACAGCGGCGCGCCTGCCAGCGCGTTCAAACAGGGCGCGCATCTCGTTGATATCCATTTCGATATCCAGCCCGACCCCGGCCCACTCCAGCCCGTGTTCACGCGTCCAGGCTTTGAAGTCCTGGTAGCGAGCGGCGGCTTTATCGTAATTATCGATGTTAAACCAGTAGCCATCCTCTACGGGCAGCAACAGCCAGGCGACGACGGGGACGCCAACCTTGTTCAAGCGTTTGACCAGCTCAGCGCGGGTTGGTGAAAAATCCAGGATGCCCAGGCTGAGGGTCGCGTTGAGCGCTTTGAGATCGTCGATCACAAAGCGACCGTTAAATAATTTTTCCAGCGGTTCGGGCGCTAATTCACAGAAAAAAGTCAGTTGCGGTTGAGCCATGGGCGTGAACCTCCTTGTTGGGGTGATTTACAAAAAGCTTTTTTGTAGAGAAACTGCAATCAATCCTCCGGAAACGGGGGGATGCAGCCTGCATCCATCAGTGCATCGGTGGCAGCCTGGGCCGCCCCGATGATCATTTCTGCCCGATCCAGCAGTTCGTCATAACTCAGCTCAACCCGGGCTACGCCCTGCTTTTGGGCCTGGACGCCCACTGCCGCTGCCTGCAGAGGATAGATGGCCATCTCGGTCATCAATGGCAGAATGTGCTCGGCGTCCAGCTCAGCCTGTCCCCAATCCGCCAGGGCACCCGCCGCGGCGAAGCACATTTCATCCGTGATCCTGCGGGCGCGCACATCCAGCACACCTCGGAAGATGGCCGGGAAGCATAACGAGTTGTTGACCTGGTTGGGAAAGTCCGAGCGCCCGGTGGCGACAACCGCCGCGCCGGCGGCTTTAGCCTCCCAGGGCCAGATCTCCGGGATCGGGTTGGCACAGGCAAACACGATCGGGTCAGGCGCCATCGCTTTAATCCATTCCGGTTGGATGATGCCCGGACCGGGGGATGAATAGGCGATGACCACATCGGCTCCGGTCATGGCTTCCGCGATTCCGCCGGTCACGCCCGCAGGATTGGTGATCTGGCACAGGTGCCCAGCCGGCGAGGAAGGCGGCAGGTCATCGCGGTGTTTGCCCATTGTTCCGCCGGCATCAACAACGATGGTCTTTGCCGGGTTGACGCCCCAGGCGAACAGCAGCCGGGCAATGGCAACGCCGGCTGCACCCGCGCCGATCAGCGCCAGGCGGATTTCGGCTTTGTCTTTGCCCACCACCTTGAGCGCGTTCATCAAAGCCGCCAGGGTGACGGTGGCCGTGCCCTGTTGATCATCGTGCCAGACGGGGATTTCCGCTGCCTCGTTTAAGCGCTCCAGGATTTCGAAGCACTTGGGCTGGGCGATATCCTCCAGGTTGATTCCGCTGAACCCGGGCTGCAGGTGCAGCACCGTTTTGACAAAATCATCGGGATTCGTGGCATTCAAAACCAGGGGATACGCATCGACACCCCCCAGGTATTTAAATAGAAGGCTCTTGCCCTCCATCACCGGCAGGCTGGCTTGCGGACCGATATCCCCCAGTCCGAGCACGCGCGTACCGTCGCTGATCACCGCGATGGTGTTGCCGATATTGGTCAATTCATATACCTTTTCAGGAGATTCAGCAATCGCCTTACAGGGTGCAGCGACACCGGGCGAATACCAGATTGAAAAATCCTCCATGCCGCGTACCGGGCATTTGAGCTGGGTGGCTAATTTGCCGCGATAATAGGCGTGACTTTTCATCGCTGCGGCAGCGGGTTTCTGGGCGCTTTCCAGCAGCTGGCGGATTTCCTGTTCGTTTGGGGCTTCATGAGACATCTTAACTCTTTTCTGTGCTTGTTTGATCAGGTGATTTTTCGAATAGCTTTATTCTACCATTATGGTGAGTGGAACGTGGTTGAATAGGAAGCAGGTAGCGGGAAACAGGAAGTAGGAATTGCACATTTTCCTGATTTCACTTTGTGTATTTGATTTAAATACAATAAAAAAGGTCCGGAGAATCAACAGAATTAACGGTCTCCTGATCCGGACGCCAAACTGATCAACCCTGTGAGAACCAGGAAAGCCTCCAGAATAATGGATGTGCTTTATCCTTATTCATGATATATTTTCCTTATAAATTGAAATTTCCTACTTTTCTGTTGACCCATTGTTCTATCCTGAAGAAAAGGCGATAAAACGCCCGGCAATCGGAGTTGACCTTCAGCTTGACAGTGCCCCTTGCTTATGTTAAAACTAAAAAACCCTCAAGACCCATACCGCACCATCGACCTGGAGCCCGATGAAGATCATTCAAGTCATTCCCACCTATAACGAAGCCAAAAACCTGCCGGCACTGGTTTCGGCCTTGTTTTCACTGCAAATTCCTAACCATCACATCCTTGTGGTGGACGATAACAGCCCGGACGGCACCGGCCAGGTCGCCGAGTCCCTGGCGGAAACTTACCCGGGACGCCTGTCCGTCCTGCATCGGGAGGCTAAAGCCGGCTTGGGGAAAGCCTATATCAACGGTTTGCGCCACGCGTTGAATGCGGGCGCCGATGTGATCGGCATGATGGACGCCGATTTCAGCCACCCGCCCGAGCGCCTGCCTGCCCTGCTGGAAGCCCTGTCCGAAGCCGACCTGGCTATCGGCTCGCGCTATGTCCCCGGCGGGGGGGTCGACCGTGATTGGCCCCTGTGGCGCAAGGGGCTCTCATGGTTTGGCAACACCTATGCCCGCACAATCCTGGGACTGCCCATTCGGGACACCACCGGCGCTTACCGCCTGTGGCGCCGTTCTGCCCTGGAGGCGATCCCCTTCGAAGATACTCGCTCCAGCGGGTACGTGTTCGTCATCGAGCTGGCGTACCTGGCAAAATTAGCCGGTTTGCGCTTTGCCGAGGTGCCAATTTACTTTGCCGAGCGCACCCAGGGTGCATCAAAAATGACGCTGCGCATCCAGCTCGAAGCCGCCATCCGGGTCTGGCAGCTCAGGCGCCTCTATCGTAATAAACGGGTTTAATTGGGGGATTGAGAAGCGGGGGTGAGGGAATCAGGGATTAGGAATCAGGGATCAGGAAACAGGGATTAGAAATCAGGAATCAGGAATTAGGGATCAGGAATCAGGTGATCAGTGAATGGTGATCCTACTCGCTTTGCTCGGGGACGATGATGGTGAATGGTGAATAGTGAATGGTGGATGGGGTGCAGGGGATTAGGAATCAGGGACCAGGAAACAGGGATTAGGAATTAGGAGATTAGGAATTAGGTGATCAGGGATCAGGGGTCAGGTGACCCGCTACCCGCTACGAGCCAACCTCTTCCACCAACCGGATCCAGTCCTCAAGCTTAAGATCCTCCGGTCGCATGCGCGGGTCAATTCCAGCATCTTCCAGAATTGATGACAGGGTATCCCCTAACACCGACTTAAGCGAATTACGCAACATCTTGCGCTTCTGGTTGAAGGCTGCGTGAGCCAGCTTGAACAGGGTGGACACCTCTCCTGCCGAAAGCAAAGGCTGCGAGTACAGGTCGATCACCAGCACGCTGGAATCAACCTGTGGCGGCGGGTAAAAACAGCGCGCCGGGATGTGGCTGGCGATGCGGGCTTCGCCATAGACCTGCACCGAAAGCGAGAGCAGGCTTGTCTTTTCTTCACGGTTGAGGATGCGCTCAGCGACCTCTCGCTGCATGGTCAGCACAATTCGCCGGGGACTCACTGCCCCCTCCAGCAGGTGACGGATCACCGCCGAGGTGATGTAATAAGGAATATTGGCTACCACCAGGTAGCCGTCCTCAGAAAACAGGTCTGTAACGGGGATCGCCAAAACATCCCCTTTCACCAGGCGCACATTGTCAAAGGGTGTCAGCACGGCTTCCAGAGCCGGATACAGGCGGTTGTCGATTTCAATCGCGGTCACATACCGGGCTTGTGTTGCCAGGAGTCGGGTCAGGTTGCCCACCCCCGCACCGATCTCTAATACGCGGTCTGTCGGGCTCACCCCGGCATCCTGTACCACCTTCAGCAGGGCATTGTGGTCGGCTAAAAAGTTCTGCCCGAGGGATTTTTGCGGTCGAATCCCAAAGCGTTTGAGCAGCTCGGGGACGTGCAGCGGTTCTAAGGCCATGGCAACACCGCCGGGTACCAGGCAGGCACAGGGGTTAGAAAGTACAACGTCGTCCATCTGGACCATTGTTGATAATCATTATCTGAGTAACCCAGGTCAATCCAGAAATGACTGAAATATAATCCACCCCCGCCAATATCGGCAATCACACCGCGCCCATAGCCCTGGACAAACACGGGCTGCAAGCGCATCATGTTGTACCAGTTGCGGGTCACGCTAACGATCCCTTTCTGCAGGGGCAGCCCGCTGGCGGTCCGATCATTGCACACCCCCTCTCCCAGTCCCAACCGACACGGCGAAAATGAGGTGGCATACACGCTGATTTTGCGCCAGAATTCAATTTCCTGACCGTCTACCACCTCGGTGCGCACTTCAACCCTTGAGCCGTAGCCCAGCACGCCGTCTGCAGCTTCGCTGGCTTGCCAGCTTTGCGGCTCATCGCGCCAGACCTCTTCTCCAGCGGCATAGCGCACCCTCTCCCGGCTGGCATAAATCCCCACCTGACCGGGGGTGACCACGGAAATTTCGTCCAGAAACGTGTTGGGGTCCTCAACGTATTCATTCTGGTAAGGCACTTCGTCCTTCAGGATGGTGATTTTCTCCTCGACACGGACGATCTCAATTTCTCCTGTAACCGGTACCGGCTCATCCTCTGCCGGGAGGGATTGATCCAGATTTTGCAATCCAAACCCGAGGTCGTGTAAAGCTTCGCTGACGGTTTCAGCAGCCGTCAAACCGGTCAGTTCAGCGCCGCCCGCGCTGATCCGCACCAGGCGCGCCCGCCGGATGACGACGTTCAGCGTTTCGTCTAAGGGCGTCATTAAATCTTCAGAGATCCAATCCTGCGGCGCAATGAACACCTGTGCGGCTTCAAGGGCAGCGCCCAGGGTGGATTCCTGACTGAAAAAGCGGCTCTCAACGCCATCGATAAGCAGGTGAACTGCGACTGCTGGCTGAAACTGGAGCAGGACAAAACCCTCGCCTTCCAGGGGTTGCTGCGGATCGACCACTCCGCCATTCACCAACACCCGGTCGCCAGGAAACAGGTCAACACCGATTGCGGCGATCAGGTTCGCCGGAATACGTTCAGCAGTGCGCAGCCTGACCTCATCTGCGGGTGTGCGGATAAGAACCTCGCGGGCTGGTTCAACGGTGATCACCGCTGGTGCCCAGAACCACAGGTCACCCTCGGGCGTCAGGCGATCATCCTCACCGACGCTGACGCCGGCTGCTCGCAGCACGCCTGAAACCCGCCAGGCTGCCGTCCGCACCTGAATCGGGTCGCCTGCCACAATCACCGTGCTGGTTTGCTGCAACCCAAGCCAGATCAAGCCCAGCCCAACCAGGATCAGCAGCAACGCCCCCGGGAAGAGCCATCGGCGCTGTTTAATCAAAAATCCTTTCGTAGAACACAAACTTTGTTGAAACATGTGCATTAATTAATGAAACAACCCATCCCAGGGATGATGCAGGGTTCGCTCATGCCATCGATCATATCCGAATATTCTGTGTTCATCAACACGTATCACAGCAATCAACCAAAATCTTGACAGGTTATTGAAATTTATAGTAAAACTTGCAAAATATAGACCATTAACGACCGTCCGCACGGGCAATTCTCACCAACGTTTGCACTAAAAGCTCCTGCCAGGGTTCGTTTTCCGGATCATGAAAATGAATGCGATAGGCGTTCTTTCCCGAGGACACCGGGTAGCCCAGTTCGGGTAAATTTCGGTTCTCAATCCCGCTGGGAAGCGGCGGGTAGCGCAACAGGATCTGACGCCCCTCAAAACTGACCGCTGCCAGCCCGGCTTTGGCAGCCAGCACCTTGATCTTAATCTGGAACAGCAGGTTGCTCACCCGCTCAGGCGGGGGACCAAAGCGATCAACAAATTCCATCTCGATCGATGCCAGGGCGGCTTCATCGTGGATATCCGCCAGGCGCCGGTACAGTTTCAGGCGCAAAGCCTGGTCGGGAATGTAAGTGTCGGGGATGCCGATCGATAGCGGCAGGTTGACCGAGGTGGGGATGGTCAGTGAGGCATCCAGCACGCTTGCGTCGCCCGGACCCTTCGCACCGGTTGCCAGGCGATATTGGTTCACCGCCTGCGCCAAAAGCCGCGTGTAAAGATGGAATCCAACCGAAGCGATATAACCGGATTGACGCGTGCCCAATAGCTCGCCCGCACCACGCATTTCGAGGTCGCGCATGGCGATGGCGTATCCTGATCCTAACTGGGTGTTCTCTGCCAACACCTCTAACCGCTCCTGACCTTCGGGTGTGGGCGCCCTCAAGCGATGACGGAACAAGTACGCATAAGCCCGTTGCGCCCCCCGACCCACCCGTCCGCGTAACTGGTAAAGCTGCGCCAAGCCTAAGGTGTCCGCCCGGTCAACGATCAGCGTGTTGGCGTTGGGGATATCCAAACCGGCTTCAATGATCGACGTGCACAGCAGAACGTCCACCTCGCCATCGGTGAACCTGTGCATCGTTGCTGCCAATTCGTTCTCATCCATCTGCCCGTGTGCAATCGCGATGCTTGCTTCTGGTACCAGCCTCTCCAGGCGAGCTTTCATCGCGTTGATTGTCTGAACGCGGTTATGCACAAAGAACACCTGCCCGCCGCGCTCCAGCTCGCGCACGATTGCATAACGTACCAGCTTGGAATCATAAGGGCCGATATGGGTGACGATCGGCAGGCGTTCTTCAGGCGGCGAGTTGATGGTGGAAATATCACGTACTCCGGTCAGCGCCATATAAAGGGTGCGCGGAATGGGCGTCGCCGTCAGGGTGAGTACATCCACAGAGGTGCGCAGTTTTTTGAGGTGTTCCTTATGCGCCACGCCAAAGCGCTGTTCTTCATCGATCACCACCAGGCCCAAATTTTTGAAGGAAACATCCCCCGAAAGCAAGCGGTGTGTACCGATGACAATGTCCACTTTATTGGTGCTCAGGTCCTTGATGATGCGATTCTGCTCCCGCTGGGTGCGAAAGCGCGAGAGCATTTCCACCTCCACCGGGAAGGTTGCCAGTCGTTCCCGAAAGGTGTCGTAGTGTTGTTGTGCCAGCACGGTCGTGGGCACCAACACCGCCACCTGCTTGCCGTCCATCACAGCTTTGAAAGCAGCCCTCAGGGTGACCTCGGTTTTTCCGTAACCCACATCCCCGCACAACAGGCGGTCCATCGGGCGGGGGTTTTCCATATCTGCTTTGATTTCAGCCAGGGCTTGAAGCTGATCTTCGGTTTCAATGTAGGGAAAGCTGGCTTCCAGTTCGCGCTGCCAGGGAGTGTCCTGGCTGAAGGAAAACCCTTCCGCCACCTGGCGCTGGGCATATAGATCCAACAGCTC
This sequence comes from Brevefilum fermentans, assembly GCF_900184705.1. NCBI lineage: Bacteria > Bacillati > Chloroflexota > Anaerolineae > Anaerolineales > Anaerolineaceae > Candidatus Brevifilum > Candidatus Brevifilum fermentans. The sequence continues at coordinate 698,855 of NZ_LT859958.1, forward strand.
ACCGGCGATTTCCTGCACGGCTTCGCGCACCTTCTGCTTGGTGGCGCTCCAGGTGCTGCCCCCCAGGCGAGAGATCACGGGAACGTGCCCGTCAGCACCGATATAGCGTGTCAGGCGATCTGCATGGTGGATGGGCACAAACAGATGATCCTGGTCGGCAAATTCGATGCACAGATACTCCTGCAATGTTCCCTCGTGTGTACGCTGGACCAGTCCGGCGAACTTGCCGATGCCATAATCCACATGCACCACCCAATCGCCAGGTTCCAGGTCGGCGTAGCTGGATTCGGGAGCCTCGGCGGTCGGGCGATAACGCCGCCGGGGTTGCGGGCGCGCCCAGCCGAAGATTTCGCTGTCCGTTAAGAGATGCAGCATTCCTCCATCACGGGTGGTGAGTGACCAGCCTCCCGCCAGGTTGCCTTCAATGAATTGGCTTTCAAGCTGTTGTTCTGCCCGGGCGTCCTGAGCAAGCAATCCATCGCGCCACAAATTCCGCAAACGCGCCGACTGCCGCGAGACGACCACCCAGGGCTGACCCTCGCGCTGAAGCGCCTTCAGATGATCCATAAAATCCCGCAGTTTGCCGGCAAATCGCGGCCCGGATAAAAAATTCGCTGCCAAAGCGGGCTCATCCAGCGCACCGGTATACCCCAGCTCGACCAGCGGGCGTTTGCCAACCCGGTCTTCAATTTCAGACCAGGTGAAAAAAGGGAGCGGGAAATCAGCATCGATCTCGCCCGCCCGGATGGCATCGTCCCGTCGCGAGAGGCTTTCCTCTTCGATTTCAGTCACAGCTGCGGCAATGAATTCCTGTCCATCCAGGGCGATCAACGCGTTATCGGGCAGGAAGTCCAGCAAACAACCTCCCATGGGATGCGCCAGGGGCAATAAAAATTCCGAAAGGTCCTTCAACGGCAAGCCGGCTTTTTCCGCTGCCCTGGGCAAAATTTCCCGCGCCGGCGTGACCGTCAGGGCTTCAAGTTTTGCCAGCGTGCGCTGCGTGGCCGGATCGAAGGTGCGCATTGTGTCAATTTCATCGCCAAAAAACTCAATCCGCGCCGGTTCGTCCTCGCCGGGAGACCACACATCGAGGATTCCGCCGCGGCGCGAAAACTGACCCGCCTCAACCACGATATTGGCGTAGTCGTAGCCGGTTTCCACCCACTCACGGGTCAGTCCATCGGGAGTGACCTGCTGACCGATCCGCAGTGCGCGAGTGTGTTTGATGAAATCGCGGCGGGGGAGCGTGCGGGTCATGATCGCCCGCACCGGGGCAACGATCACCGGCGGGTGCCCAGGCTGTGGCATTCCGGGGATTAACAGCCTGGCCAGCAAGGTCAACACCTGCAAACGGTCCCGACGTGTGCCGGCGCCCCAGCCTGATTTTTCATAAAATAAGGGGTTGGGTTCCGGGAAGTAGTGCACGCCCGCTTCACCCAGCCAGAACCCTAACTCTTCATACAGAGCCAGGGCACGATCGGCGCGATTGGTGATCAACAAAATCGGGCACGCCAGGTCGTGCTGCAGGCGCGCCAGCAACGGCAGGCGCGCGGCACGCGGCAATCCCAGCCCCGGCAAGGTCTGACTGCGTCCGGGCGCCCCCTGCAGGTCGGATAGCAGTTCACGGTAAGCCGTTAATTCACCGATTGCGTCGAGTAATTGCATTAATCCTGATCCTCGCCCGGGTCAGCGTCTTTGTTCGGGCGTTCATTGAACATTGTCATCGCCGGCTCAATCCCTTCCAGCACAAAGGTGCGCATCGCCTGCACGGCGCGATCCAACACCTGCGGCAGCAGCTCCTGCTGGGGTGGGTCAAAATCGTGCAATACGAAATCCGCCGGATCCATGCGCCCGGGCGGTCGACCGATGCCCACTCGCAGACGGGGGAATTCGCGCGTGCCCAGCCGGTTCATAATCGAATCCATCCCCTTATGACCGCCGGTCCCGCCCCCAGGGCGCAGGCGCAGGCTGCCAAAGGGCAGATCAAGATCGTCGTACACCACCAGGATTTGATCGACGGGGATCTTGTAGAAGCGAGCCAGGGATGCCACCGCTTGCCCGGATTTGTTCATAAATGTTTGCGGCTTAGCCAGAATCACCCGCTGATCATCCAGCAGACCCTTTCCTACCAGGGCGTTGCGTTCCACACGCGCAATGGAGATATCAATAGCGCACGCCAGGGCGTCTATTGCCATAAAGCCCACATTGTGACGGTTGTGGTGGTAATCCGGGCCGGGGTTGCCCAGTCCAACGATCAAAAATGGATTGTTTTCGCTCATTCTCGTGTTTCTGAACCGGTTAACTGTTAAAATCGCTCATTTTCCTTGCATTTACGCGCAAAAAGGTCTGCCCTCCGGAAACAGGGGCAATCCATGCGGCAATGAATTGACCTTTAATTTTAGCACGCGAGGAGACGAATTGTGATCCCACTTCGCGCAGCACTCCCTGTGCCCTGCAAGGGTATCGAGCGCCTGCGCTCAGCCCCTTCCGCTGCGCTTCTGGGACGGTGATGGTGAATTGTTTTTTATTCAGCAGGCATCCGGTGTTGGATTAATGTGAGGAGGAATGAAAAAACTCCCCGGTGTCGATCGCCGGGGAGTTTGGTTTCGTCCGAAGGTTGAATTACATCAAACCAATGATGCGGCCGGTCTCAAAATCGATATCGATATCGTAATACGCGGGTCGGGTGGGCAGGCCGGGCATGGTGCTCATCGTGCCCAACAGCGGATAGAGGAATCCGGCGCCCACAGAAGCATTCACCGAGCGAATGGGGATGCGGTAATTCTTGGGGCGACCTTTTGCCGCCGGGTCGTGGCTCAGGCTGAGGTGGGTTTTGGCCATGCAGATCGGGATTTTGTCAAAGCCCAGGCGGGTGTATTCTTCAATTTGCTTTTCCGCCTCGGGTGAGTAATCGACGCCGTCGGCACCGTAGACCTTGGTGGCGATGATCTCAATTTTCTCTTTGATGGGAATGTCCAGCGGGTAAAGGAATTTGAAGTTGGTTTCCTGCTCAGCGGCTTTGATCACGGCTTTGCCCAGCTCGATGGCGCCTGCGCCGCCCTCTTCCCAGTGGTTGGTCACCACCGCGTCGAAAACCTTGCCGCTTTCGTAGCAGGCCTTTTTGATCAGGTCTAACTCGGCATCGGTATCGGTGTGGAAGCGGTTGATGGCGACGACAATGTTGATGCCATAATGGCTGGCGATGTCAACATGCGCCATCAGGTTTTCCAGTCCAGCCTGTAATAATTCCAGGTTTTCTTCGACATATTCCGGTGCCAGGGGCGCACCTGCCACCACTTTGGGACCGCCGCCGTGCATTTTGAGCGCCCGGACGGTGGCGACCAGAACCACCACATCGGGGATATTGCCCGAATAGCGGCATTTGATGTCAAAGAACTTTTCCATGCCCATATCGGCGCCAAAGCCCGATTCAGTGATCACGTAATCAGCCAGTTTCAAACCGATCATATCCGCCATGATCGAGCTGTTGCCGTGGGCGATATTGGCAAAGGGACCGGCGTGAACAAAAGCCGGGGTGCCTTCCAGGGTTTGCATCAGGTTGGGCATCAGGGCATCCTTCATCATGACGGTAGCCGCTCCGCCCACGCCGACGTCATCAACGGTAACCGGGTTGCCATCCATATCCAGTGCCAGCACAATCCGACCGATGCGCTCACGCATATCCTGTAAGCTGGTCGCAAGTGCCAGAACAGCCATTAATTCACTGGCAACGGTGATAATAAAATTCGTCTTAAGGTTAAATTCTTTTTCATCCGGGCCCTGACCGATGGTGATCCCGCGCAGGAGCCGATCGTTGGTGTCGATGGCGCGTCGCCAGGTAAGGGTTTCGCGGTCGATGTTTAGACGGGCAAACTTGCGCCGTTCCTCTTCGGTCAGCTCATCCGGGTCGGTTTTGTTGATGCCCAGGTTCTTCAATCGGTGCAGCATGTTAACGGCAAAACTGCGCTTGCCTTTCTTGTTGGGAGGGCATAAGCGATTGAAAAGGGCTTCGTCGCTCTGGTAGGATTCGTGGAACATGCGGGTTTCAATGGCGGCTGCGATCAGGTTATTGGCAGCAGTGATGGCGTGGATGTCGCCGGTGAGGTGCAGGTTGAAGTTCTCCATCGGGACGACCTGGCTGTATCCGCCGCCGGCAGCGCCGCCTTTGATGCCAAAGGTCGGTCCCTGGCTGGGTTGGCGGATGGCGGTCAGCACCCGCTTGCCCAGGTGCGCGCCCAACGCCTGGCTCAAACCGACCATGGTGGTCGACTTGCCTTCGCCCAGGGGCGTGGGCGTTATGGCGGTAACATCGACGTATTTTCCATCGGGCACATCGGCCAGGCGCTCCAGGACGGAGAGGTGCACTTTAGCCATGTATTTTCCATAGGGATCGTATTCATCCGGCAGGAGGCCCAGTTCTTCAGCGACCTGTGTAATGGGTTTAAGTTCAGCCTCCTGGGCGATTTCGAGGTCCGAGGGGACAGGATGGCGTCGATTGAGTTTGGTGGGGGTAAAGGGGGTATTCGGTTTTTGATTCATGCCGCAAATTTCCTTTCACAAAGAAGTAAACATCCTTTTGATGCCAGTTGCCAGAATTATTTTTATTTAAGTCCAATTATGCCGAGAATGCTTAAATAAATCAAGGTAATTGAAATTATTTCGTTTTTTGTCAAGTTTAATGTAAGTTGAGATGGCATTCTCTATTCAGAATTGCGGATAATCCAGGATACATTATAATTTAAAATCACCCGACCTGGAAAGCTGACTGAAAAGATGGGCAAGAAACGAGTTCAAACCTTGTTAATCGCTGTGGCGCTATTGTGCCTGCTTTTTTTAAGCAGTTGTGTCGTTATCAGCGAAGAGATTAACGTCTTTGAGGATGGCTCTGGCACCATGCGGTTTGCGATCGGGGTTAAACAAGAGAATTATGAAAACTTCCAGGAAGCGCTGCCTGAAGGCTACGCGTTAGAAAATTATTTTGCGACATTAACTCAAAATGAAGCGTTAGCGTCAATGCAAGCCGATCATTACATGCAGGATGGGCTGCATTGGGAGTCTGTTGAGCTTGAAGTGGCGGATTTTGTCGCGCTTTTCTCCCAAAAACGGCGTATCGGGCCGGTTGAGATTACCTTTGATGAGCGGGAGGAAGGCTTCCGGTTCACTCAAACCATTGACCTGGCGAAATCTAACCTGGTCATTCCGGGGGTGCATTTGATGGATTTGTCTGCGCTGGAGTTTACGGTGGATCTCAAGACGCCCCAAATCCTCAATTCCAATGGCGTGCAATCCGCAGCGGGGGTCAGCACCTGGACGATTCCAATGGACGAAGTTTTGCGGGACGGCTCAACCGTGTTTTTGCGTGCGGATTACATCCTGGAGCCCTATGAAGGGATTTTTATCCCCTGGGAGGTGTTTTTTCCTTACCTGGTGATCGGGTTTCTTGCCCTGTGCGGCCTGGCGATCGTGACCGTCATTTTTGTTAATACGGTCCTCAAGCGGGAAAAAGCGCCGACGTTAAAATTCAAGTAAACGCCTTTTTACCTGGCAGTTAACCGCTACACGGGTTGCCGGGTTTCATGTATAATCAGCCGTAGACATCATCCTAATACACCGAAGGAGATCTGGATGCTTCTTTTAGATGAACGCCGAAAAGTTGTGGACTATGCCCAAAAAATGCTCAGCACAGGTTTGGTTAAGGGCACGGGCGGCAATATCAGCCTGACGAACGAAGATAAGAGCCTGGTGGCGATCACACCCTCGGGGGTTGCTTACGAAACGATGAGGCCGGAGGATGTGGTGGTGCTTGACCTGGATGGGAACCATGTGGATGGGGATTTGCTGCCCTCCTCCGAGCTTGGATTTCACCTGGCTTTGCTGCGTCAACGGATGGAGATTAAGGCAGTGGTGCATACCCATTCTGATTATTCGACCGCCTTAGCCTGTTTGCGCTGGGAGCTGCCTGCAGTGCACTATTTAATTGGCTCTGCCGGGTTCAAAGTCCCACTGGCGCCCTACGCGACCTTTGGCACACCGGAACTGGCTGAGGGCATTTGCGAGACCATCGGGGATGGCAACGCGGTGCTTTTGGCTAATCACGGGCTGGTAGCGGTAGGCGTCAGCCTGAGCAAAGCCTTTTCCACGGCTGAGATGGTTGAATACGTGGCAAAACTGTACCTGATCACCCGCTCGGTCGGGTCTCCGGTGGTGCTCAACAGGGGGGAGATGCAGGATGTGTTGGAGAAATTCACCACTTATGGCGTGCAACCAGGAAAATCAAAAAATTGATGGATGAAAGCTGTGAAAATATTCACGCATCAGGACCTGGTGATTCATGCAAGAGATGGGTCATTATTAAGGGACGCATTAAAGGTGAGCTTGATCAACTTTGACTGGCAATTCTTTTAATGCTTAAAAGGGGTATTTAGGGCAGTACTGGGGGGTAGTGAAGACATTCGAGAGATACCGTGGAAAATTTTTAATTTTGGTAAATAACGACTAAGGTCAGCTCGATCCGAGAAAAAGCAATAAGCACCGCTGGAATCATTAAGATCAGAAAATCAATAAAGGTGACATCCCGAGGCAGCAGGTGTACCTATAAAATTTATCGGACCAGCTAAACCAGTGAATGTTACCCAATATTTTGAATTGATATGCTTCGTTGACAAAAATGATATTAAGCGATATATTTGTAAATATAATATTAGAGCGCTACCCAAGAAAGAAGTAAAAATGAAAACAACACTATTAAAATCAAAAATTGTTTTGATTGCATTGTTGCTGTGTTTGATGCTACCTAGCTGCATTCAAAAAACAGAAAATTTAGATCAAGTAGCTGTTCTAGGCAAAAACGATGAAGATGGAACCGTATTTATCCCTCTTTATAACGGCAAAGTGATTGAGATCAAAGGTGATATTCGAAGAGCTTCAGTAACCCCTGACAGGGAAAAAATAATTGTCCTTGAAAATGATGACAGGTTGTATCAAACTGACCTAAAGCTGAAAGAAGAAATCACAATCGCTGATGATGTTTTATGGTACAGTGATTTGCAAAATGAGGGGCTGTTCTACATAAACTCCTCCCATAAAACTTTTCGATACACGTTCGCGGACAGATTGCATGTTGAGATTGAAGCAAATTTTTCCCCTGATCATGCAAACTTTTTCGACTTTCTTGTTGCAAAAAATAGTTTATCTGTTTTGTATGTCACTGAGGATGGCAGTTTGTTTACTATGCCGTACAATGCGATTTCTGGAAATAGAATTGCATCAACTTTCGGAAACGTCCAATTCCTTGGAATTTCAGATGACGGAAAAATATGTGTATGGTCTGCAAAAGATACAGACATAGGGGAATATAAAATATTTCTTTATGATGGAGATGAGAGCCATGCTTTATTTGATAAGAATCCGTTTTCACCTACATATATTCAATTTTCAAAAAATGATAATTTAGTCGTCTTAATCAATTATGGCAGTGATATCCTTTATTTTAAAGAAAGGGATGGAAAAATCATTTCTGCGAAACTTGGTGGCTTGTTTGGGCACGGGGATATTTTTACAAATACTGGACCGGTTTATCGTGATCAATCAAACAAATTCGAAGGATTATATCTCCTCGCTCAAGACAATAGGAGAACAAGCCTGTATCATGTTGACACGGATGGCGATCGAGAGAAATTAATATCCGACGTCGTTGACATGGAAATTGTTAATGGGAATTTGTTCTATTCAAATTCTGAAGGCGATTTGTTTTTTGCAAGATTGAAAATTAATACGATTGAAAATGAGAAAAGAATTGCATATGATGTAGCAGATTTTGTTGTTTCTTCTGATGGAAAAATAATTTATTATACAAAAAACCTTGATTCTTTAGGAACAGGCACACTTTATCGAAAAGACCTGAATGGAAAAGAGCCGGAAAAAATTTCCTCGAATGTATCTCACCAATGTTACTTCACAGTTGATCCTAAAAACTGCTTTTCTGAACTCTATGTCAGCGTTGATGGTAATACGATTTATTATTTTGAAGATGTAAATCGTCTTGGCTATTCTTGGGGAGTTGGCAACTTAATGAGTAACACACTTGGCAATGAATCAATCAAAATTTCCAGCGAGGTTATTATGACTTCGCTTACAAGTGGATTATTCAATAAATTGTTAAACCCAAGCTATTTTACATTTGAAAAGTTTGTTGAGGTTACCAAAGATAACCATGTGCTGGTAAATTGGATGTTTTTTAATGGCAAAAATACAGGCATTTTAGTAAAAAATGTTAGCGCTTCGTTTATATATTGAAAAAACCGCGAAGCTCTTCGTTTGCAGGCTTGATAGGATTGCTTCGTGAATTGAAATCAATTTTCATTTCTTCCAATTCTCACGGTTTATTGTTTTTACAGCAGACATTTGGTTAAGCTTGGGCGTCGTTATTTATTAGAGGATGGGAAAATTATTTGAGAAATATGATTTGCTTAAGCTTCCTGAGTTGTTAATTATGGATCATGGTAAGCAGTGGCGGTGTCAAGTATTTTTTCTCAATAATCACTTGTTTTAAAATATCCATATTTATTTTCAAGTGTATCTTTTCTCTCCAGAATAAAGCAAGGTTGATTTCCGTTTGCTCAACCATCAATGTTAAATTTCTCATAAACTTTTTTTAAATTGCGTTATAATAGATTGCAAATTTATTGTCTTATTGATGTTATTAAATGAATCGAGTTATCATCGAAATTTTCGGATTAATAATCCCTTGCTGGTTTAAAATCAGCGCGCTGCAAAAGCCGATACCTTTTGCAATCGTGGATCAATTAAAGGCTGTTCCGGGTTCCTCTTTGCCTGGGCAGCCTTTTTTTATTATTGAGTGGAATAATAATTTGGAGGCTAAGTGAGTGAACCCATTGTTTCAATACGAGATGTAAAGTATCGCTATCGTGGGCAGAAAGTGAATGCCCTGGAGGAAATCAACCTGTCGCTTGAGCCGGGTGAGTTCCTGATGTTGATGGGCCCCAGTGAAGCCGGCAAGAGCACGCTGGCCGCCACAATCAACGGCTTGATCCCTCATTTTCACATGGGCAAGTTAGAGGGTGATGTGACTGTCAAAGGTCGCAATACGCGTGATCATTCGGTGGCACAAATGGCTGAACTGGTGGGCATGGTTTTTCAGGATTTTGAGGCGCAGCTCTTTTCCACCAACGTGGAGCTTGAAGTCGCCTTTGGACCGGAAAACTTTGCTGTGCCACGGGAAGAAATCAAAGAACGCATTGACGAGAACCTGGCTTACGTCGGGCTGGAAAGATTTCGCAATCGACCGCCGTCCACGCTTTCCGGCGGGCAGAAGCAGAAGTTAGCCATCGCTTCGGTGCTGGCGTTAAAGCCCCAGGTTCTGGTGATGGACGAACCCACCACCGACCTGGACCCGATCAGCAAGATGGGCGTGTTCGAAATCACCCACCGTTTGTGCAAGCGCGATGACCTGACTCTGTTGATTATTGAACATGAAACCGAAGAAGCTCTTTTTGCAGACAGGATTGCACTCATCAGAGATGGAAAATTGATTAAGGTGGGTCCGACGCGGGAAATATTAACCGATGTGGCGTTGATGGAATCCCTGGGCGTGATGCCGTTGGGCATCCCCAAATTCTTTAAGGCAGTGGGTGTATCCGAGTTGCCGCTTACCCCTGATGAAGGTGTGGAGACCTTTAAATCCTTGAAATTACAGATTAATGATCTTGCATACCAGGAAATGGTGGCCAGAGAAAAGGCTGAACTGGAAAAATTCAACGAGCCATTGATCCAATGCACAAATCTTTCGCACACCTATAAAGGTGAGGTTGAAGCGCTGAAAAAAGTTAACATTGAGATTCATCGTGGCGATATGGTGGCGATTATTGGGCAAAATGGCAGCGGTAAAACGACCTTGGCCAAGCACTTCAACGGACTGCTCCTGCCCACTGAAGGAGAAATCCTGGTTAATGGGAAGCCCACCCGCGAACAGGGAATTTTTTCTCTCGGAAAAACGGTTGGTTATGTGTTTCAAAACCCGGATCATCAAATTTTCTCAGAAAAGGTCTTCGATGAAGTCGCCTTCAGCCCGCGCCTCAGGAAATTGCCTGAGGAGGAGATCAAACAGCGCGTGTTGGAGGCTTTATCTGCAGTGGGCCTTGAAGGTTTGGAAGAGGAGGATCCCTTCACCCTGACCAAGAGCGGTCGTCAACGGGTTGCGGTGGCTTCGGTGCTGGCTTCGAACCCGGATGTCTTAATCCTGGACGAGCCCACCACCGGGTTGGACTACAGTGAACAGAGCAGCATGATGAACATGGTCAGGCGCTTGAATGAAAACGGCAGCACGATCATTTTCATCACCCATCATATGTGGGTCGTGGCTGAATATGCCAAACGCGCCTTTGTGATGAAAGACGGTGATGTTATTCTGGAAGGTAGCACCCGGGAGGTGTTCTCCCACAGCGAAGTTCTACGAGACGCTTTTTTGCGTCCACCCCATTTTGTTGAATTTACCCGTCGTCTGGGTTACACATTTTTAACACCCGCCGAAATGAAAGCCTGTTTAGAAGGAGCGCATAGCTGATGGATGCTGAAATTTATATTGACAATAATTCATTTATTCATCGTCTGGACCCTCGGGTCAAGATTATCATATTTCTTCTGACCTTTGTGGCGATCTTGCTATTTCAGGACCCCTTGTGGATGTTGCCGATTACTGTTTTAATCATCATTCAGTTGGTGGTCTCAGGTGCTCTGGTTAATATGCGCCGAATTCGATATATTTTAATCGTTTTGACGATTTCCAGTTTGATCTTATGGAATTTATTTTCATCTGGCGAGACCAAGCTATTCTGGTTTTTTTCGGTTGAATCTCTTACCTATGCTGTGGCACGGACTATGCTCATGATCCTGATGATCTCTACCGGCATGGTATTGATTACCTCCACGCGTAATGAGGAACTGGTCAACGGCATGATCCGGTTGGGGATGCCTTACCGGGTTGGCTTTGCGATTTCCACAGCCTTGCGACTGGTACCGACGATTGTGACCAGCACCCTCACCATCAGCCAGGCTCAACGCAGCCGCGGCCTTGACCTGGAATCGGGCAATCTTTTTGAAAGGGTAAAGAAATTTTTACCTTTGCTGGTGCCTGTGTTTATCTCAAGCATCCGCAATACCAATATCTTCGGCATGGCTTTAGAGTCCAAAGGCTTTGGTGCTTCAGAGAAACGTACCTTTTACCTGGATTTTCATATGAATAAAACCGATTATATTGTGCTGGCATTTTCCATCTTGTTCATGCTGGTTTCGATTTACTTTGCGGTTATGGGTTATGGGAAAATCGAAGGATTAATTCGATGATGAGTTTGGAGGATTTATGCAGTTAAGTGAAATCAATGCCCTATTGCCATTCTTATTACGGCGAGAAAACGTCGCCCGTTATGAGGATGGGGCAGTGGTGATGTGCGATCGGCGAAAATATCCCTTCGAGAAGGCTTTTCATCGTTGCCATGATGTCGAAGACGCCGCAAGGGCAATTGAAGATATGGTGACCCAGGGCGGCGGTCCACAATATGTTGGTTTATACGCCATGGCTATGCTGGCAGGACAGGTGGCGGATCAGGACAGCGTCAAACAGCGGGAGGCTTTTCAAACGGCTCGCCAGCGATTGGTCAGAACCAGGCCGACCAATACCAGCCTGGCGCGCCTTCTGGAACGCGCCATCGGGATCATGTACGACGCCCTGGATGAAGGTCAATCGGTCGAAGCAAAGCTGTTGGAATGGATTGAGCATATTCGTGATCTCAGCTATGAGAAACACCTTAAATGCGGTCAGTTTGGCGCCAGTTTGATTGATGATGGAGATGGCATTCTGACGATGTGCTTTGCAGAAACCTCTTTGTTGATGACTCTGGCGATTGCCAAACAACAGGGCAAAAACATGCAGGTCTTCACGCCCGAAACCCGGCCTTATCTGCAGGGTGCTCGCCTGACGGCTCCCAGTATCCATGAAATTGGTGTACCGGTTAAAATTATTACGGATAATATGCCTGCCCATGTCATTTCAGAGGGTAAAATTAAGAAATACTTCACCGCGGCTGACCTGGTAACCCTGGATGGTCACGTGGTTAACAAAATTGGCACATTCCAGAATGCATTGGCAGCCCATCATTATGGTGTGCCGTATTTTGTTTTCACCCAGGCGGCTGATAAACAAAAACCCAACCGGGCATCAATTGAAATCGAAGCCCGGGATCCTGAAGAAATCAGAACCTGCCGGGGTGTGGCCACCACCTTGCCTGAAATCGATGCCTATTACCCGGCTTTTGACATCACTCCACCGGAGTATGTGGCAGGTGTGATCACCCAGCATGGCATCCTCAGCCCGTATGATCTGGCGCGTTATTTTGGATAAGGATAGAATCGGAGAAAACAAGTATGGACGCAGCGATCATTTTCGGAACCGGCATTTACTTGATTAAGGGGTTCAATGGTGTGGAAAAGACGATCGAAACGCCCTATGGCCCGGCGCTGGTCAACATCGGTACATATGAGGGTTTTGAACTGGCTTTTTTAGCCCGGCACGGGTTGGACCATACAACTCCACCGCATAAGATTAATTACCGGGCAAATATCAAGGCGTTGCAAATCCTGGGAGTTAAGCACGTGCTGGCAACCAACGCGGTAGGCTCAATTACCCGCGTCATTCCCCCGATGGGCTTGGGATTGCTGACCGACTTCCTCGACTTTACCAGTGGTCGGGAGTTTACCTTTTTTGATGGAGGGAACTCAGGTCTGGCTCACACCAATATGGATGTGACCTATTGTCCGGTTTTGCGCAAAAAGATACTGGATCTGGCACCGGAGTTTGATTTGAAAATCCATCCAGAAGCTGTGTATGTTGCCACGAACGGTCCGCGCTTTGAAACACCGGCTGAGATTCGCATGTATGCCCAATTAGGCGGCGATGTGGTAGGAATGACAGGCATCCCCGAGGTCGTGTTGGCCAGAGAACTGGGAATGCACTATGCTGCGGTTGCCTATTCGATCAATTGGGCGGCTGGCTTAGAACAGGAAATGAGCTTTGTAGGCGACCAAATGGCAGATATTAAGCAACGTTTAACGATGCTGTTGGTTAATACTTTAAAAGCACAGCTTGATGAAACCTGTGGTTGCGAACAGGCTGTGATGATGATGCACGAACCGGTTAGAATATCATAAATTATTCTTCCAGTTTTTGTAAAGGAGGTGACACCCAACAAAAAAAAGAGAACCCATTTTCCGATCAACAAGTCTCATCAAATCGAATTGTCTTTTAGTTATTAAGGAGTTAAATCATGAAAGAAGTTGTAACCATGTGGAAGAACACCCGGATGATCATCCTGGTGGCGCTTTCCGCTGCAATTTACGCAGCATTTCTAATTGTTTTCAAGGGCGGCATCCCGATTGTACCCGGAGTCACCGAGGTGCGCCCGGCGAATGTCTTCCCACCCGTTTTCGGGCTGTTATTTGGCCCAGCTGGCGCCTGGGGCGCCGCCATCGGTAACTTAATTGGAGACCTGTTTGGCGGCACTTTGGGAATGGGCTCAATCTTCGGTTTCTTTGGGAACTTCTTCCTGGGTTTCATCCCTTACAAGATGTGGGGTGCAACCTTTGGCCTGGTGCCCAAGAATGACATGAAACAGAATACCAACAGCTTCAAGAAAGTGTTGGCTTTTGAACTGGTTTCACTGGTTGCTGCAGCAGCCTGTGGCGTCATTATTGCCTGGTATCTCGATTTAACCGGTATTGTTCCCTTTGCCTTCCTGGCAATCACCATCACCGTGAATAACTTTGCTGCTTCCGTTGTTCTGGGCCCCATCTTGTTGCTGTTGCTGTATCCGCGTGTCAAGCGCTGGGGTTTGGTGTGGACGGACATCATGGCTAAAGAAGATGTTGCTAAGGGCTTTGCTAAAACCATCGGTTCAATTCTCATGATCGTTGGCGCAATCGGCGGGTTGATTGTCGGCGTGCTGGTGGCCATTGGCGTTGCGGGTCAGCAGTTGTATGGGTTCACAGGAGCACAGGGTCAGGTTGCGGTCTGGTTGTCGGTTCTGCCATTCCTGCTGATGATCATTGTCGCCAGCGTGATGCTTTCCGGTCAAGAGCAGTTTGTAGAAGAGTTGGAAGATTAATCTCGGATAACGTGTTGGAAATAAAGGTGAGTGGTTGTTGAGCCACTCACCTGTTTTATATAAGGATGATGGCATGATGATCAAAGAGACCAACCGCATCGATACGTTGTTAACTGGTGGCACGATTATCACCATGAACCCCGAACGACAGGTTTTACATGATGCAGCTCTGGCGGTGCATGAAGGCAAAATTCTGTGGATTGGAGACGCCAGTGAAGCAGAATCCCGATTTACCGCTGGAGGGCGGGTTGATTTACAGGGTCGGGTGGTTATCCCCGGGCTGGTGAATACCCACGGGCATTGGGCGATGACGCTCATGCGCGGATTGGTTGATGACTGTCCGCTTGAACAATGGTTAGGGACCATCTGGCGGGTAGAAGCGGCAGTGCTTTCTCCTGAAACCGTCGTGACCGGTTCTGAGTTGGCCATCATCGAAATGCTGCGTTCCGGTACCACCTGCGCGGCTGATATGTACTGGTATTACCCGGAGGTGACGGAAACATCCCGACGAGCAGGATTCCGTATCGTAACCGGACCCAGTTTTGCAGAAATTGAAGGGTTTGAAGATTATCGCCATACCAACCAGATGATTGCCATCGAATACCTGGACCATTATGTCGATGTGCCCCTGGTGCATCCGTGCATCCAGGCGCATTCTGCTTATACCACGAGTCCGACGACCCTGGAACACGTGATGGGGTTGGTTCATGACCGTGGTTTACTTTTTGTGACTCATGCCTCTGAATCGAAAGGTGAGTTGGAACTGGTTCAGGAAAAGCATGGCGCACGCCCCATTGCGGTTTTAGATAAATTTGGTTTGTTGAGTGAACGCACCTTATTAGCCCATTGTGTGCACCTCACGGATGAGGAGATTGGTCGCCTGGCTGAGACAGGTACCTCGGTGGCGCATTGCCCTTCATCGAACTTGAAGCTGTCTTCGGGAATTGCGCGGGTAGCCGATATGCTTGCCCAGGGCGTTAATGTGAGCATCGGCACGGACGGCCCAGCCAGCAATAACGACCTTGACCTGTTTCACGAAGCGCAACTGGCGGCGCTGGTGCAAAAGGGCGTTACCGGCAATCCGAAGGTCTTGCCTGCTGAAAAAGTATTCTCGATGCTCACCATCGATGGCGCTCGCGCCGTTGGTTTGGATGACATCATCGGATCGTTGGAAGTTGGAAAATCTGCTGACCTGGTTGTGATTGATTTTAATTCAGCCAACCTGACGCCTTGTTACGATTATTATTCGCATTTGATTTATGCCCTTTCGATCGGTGATGTTCGAGATGCGATGGTTGCCGGGCAGATGCTGATGAAGGATCGGCAGATGCTTACATTGGATGAAGCCGCAACTCGCGCCGAAGCCAATCGCATCGCCAGGGAAGTTTTTTAATCCCTGTGTGTCGATAAAATTGAGACAACTGACGCCCATAATTTCGATGATCAGGCGGAGGAGAAGTGATAGGTCTCAAAAAAACATCAACTCACCAGACCCGGAAGTGATAATCAAACCTCAGTGATGGAGATAGACAGCAGAATATCAATAGAGAATGATCAAGAACGATGATGCCTGTAAACAACCCGTGGAGAATGGGGAATTACTACGATCCAATGACAATCCGTTTTTGAAGCACAATTTCGAATCCAGAGACAACAGGAGTTCCCTTGAAAAAGGGGATGTCAGATTTTGAGATATTTATGATTTAACAAGAAGATCCATAGTGCTTTCGTTTTATGAATGAATTAGAATTAAATGGAGGTGTAATGAAACAACAGAAAATCGTCGTATTTGGAAGTTATATCGCTGATCTAATAACTCATTGCAATAGATTGCCTACAATTGGGGAGACAATTAAAGCAAGCTCCTTTAATAGTGGGCCTGGAGGAAAGGGGTCTAACCAAGCTGTCGCTGCACAAAGAGCTGGCGCAGATGTTTTGTTGATAACAAAAATTGGAAATGATTACTTTGGAAAAGCTGCTTTAGATTTTTATTCATCAGAAAACATGCCTTTGGAAGGAATTATTGTTGACAATAACCATGCAACAGGATGTGCATTAATTATGGTCGGTGATGATACAGCGCAAAATATGATAACAGTTTATCTTGGCGCCTGTGATCACTTTACTTCAAAAGATATCGAATTCGCCAAGACTTTGATAAACGGAGCAGATATCATTTTAGTTCAACTTGAAACAAACTTAAATGCGACAACTGATATTCTGCAATATGCAAAGCGTTGTGATTGCCTTACTGTTTTAAATCCTGCTCCAGCTCAACAATTCGATGAAAATTTCTATGAGTTAGTTGATATTGTAATTCCAAATGAAACGGAAGCATCCATTCTGACAAACTCAATGGTTGAAAATGATCTCAATAGTTTAAGATTTGCAGCTAATAACTTTATTCGAAAAGGTGTTAATAAAATAATAATTACTTTGGGATCAAATGGTGTCTATGGCTTTGATGGTGCAAGTGATTTTATTTATCCTGCAAATGCTCCTTATCGGGTTGTTGATACCACAGGTGCAGGCGATGCATTTTGCGGAGGATTTGTTGCTGGATTATCAAAAAATTACAGTTTCTATGATTCGGTTCGCTACGGGACAACGGTTGCTGGTCTTTCTGTAACAAAATATGGAGCTGCCCCGTCAATGCCTTATGCGGAAGAGATAAATAAATATTATAAAAAATGAATTAAGAATAGTAGAATGGAACAATTAAATGACTAAGAAAATTGATTACTCAGAAATGATCAGAATCCCCGCTTCGACATATATATAGAGTGTTGTTCATCGAATTATGTAAGGAGATTGTCCTTATGATCATGGGCCAAGAGAAGTAAAAATCAGCGATATTAAAGTTAGTGTAACATTCTTTCTGTAAAATCTAGAACCTTAAAAAAGTGGTGAGTCAGAAGCCCCTAATAAGATCATAACATCTGAAAAGGAGAACTAAATGACTTACCAAGAAAATTATGACCTTTCGTCAAGTACAATAGAAAAGATGACAGGTTTGATGCAAACCATTACAGACCCACGCAGCAATGCAACCGGTTTTACTTACAATGATAACGATGACCTGATAAGGCTCACCAATGCGGTGGGAGACAGCGAAGTGTACACCTATGATGATGCGGGTCGAAACATCACTAAAACCAATGCTCGTGGTTTTACAACGACCTTCACTTATGATGATTTCGATCGGCTTTTGACAATTAAAGACGCACTGGATGGGGTTACTGCTTTTACATACGTTGCTGTAGGAAATGAACATAGCGAGATGAAACCCAATGGCAAGGCGACCACATTTACCTTTACCGATCGTGATCTGTTGCAGACAATCGTCGATCCAGCCGGGTATGTGACAACTTATAGTTATGACGCGGCTAAGAATTTAATATCCTTAACTGATGGCAACGGTCATACGACCACATTTAGTTACGATGCTTTAAACCGCAGGGTCAGTCAAACCAACCTGCTTAATCGGACCACAACCTTTACCTTTGATGGGAATGGAAACCTGGCGATACTTACCGATCCACTTAATCATGCGGTCACATCAGTTTATGATGCCTGTGACCAACCCGGGGAGAAAGGGGGATTACTACGGCCCGATGGCAACCTGTTTATTTAAAGCACAATTTCGAATCCAGAGACGACAGGAGTTCCCTTGAAATTTGAAGATCAAGCAAAAAGACTGTTCGAGGCGCATTACAATTGTGCCCAATCGACGTTTGGCGCCTTTGCCGAGCATTTTAATCTTGACCTGACCACCGCGGTGAAAATCGCAATGCCCTTTGGCGGCGGAATCGGGCACAGCGGCGGGATGTGTGGCGCGGTCAGTGGTGGGATCATGGTCATTGGGCTGGCCCGGGGTATCGATGTTTATGATAAAGATAAAAAAGAAGCTTGCTATGCTCTGGCGAGAGAGTTTTTGAACCGATTTTCTGCGCTGCATGGCTCATTGACCTGCCCTGGATTGCTGGGAGTGGATATCGGAGACCCATTAGCCCAGCAGGATGCACGAGAACGGGGCCTGTTTCGAGCGGTTTGTACGCAACTCGTCGTCGATGCAGCCCGGTTGGCGGCTGAGGTGTTGGAGCTGGACCAGGATGAGGGGTGAGGACTGGGTCACCACGACTGTCAATTAAATGGAACGCAACAAAGAATTTAGAATTTAGAGCTTAGAACTTAGAATTTAGAGCTTAGAGCTTAGAGCTTAGAGCTTAGAGTTTAGAGCTTAGGGCTTTGAAAGTTCACAAATTACGGAACTGAAAAAACCGAATTGCCTGTTATCCATATTTAAACCCACCATTTTTTAAGGTTAACGATGGCAATTTTCATGGCAGATCACATTAATATGATACAATAATAATTAGCTTAACAAGAATTTTGTCTCTCAGTGCAATTCTCATGAAATACTCATAATGCGGACCAAATTTAGTGTCTAACGGAAGAGAATAAGAGAGTATTTAATGAATTAATTGCGCCTTGTAGCGAAATTCTGTTTGGGAGAAAAACCACTATTTGCAAAAATGATGACTGGAGGTTTTTATCGGAGGAAAAGTTTATCCATAGTACAAAATGACGGTTAATTGTTAACAACTTTGGAGGATACGATGAAAAAAATAATTTTGAATGTGTTTACCTTCGTGTTGTTGCTCAGCTTCATGGCATCGCCAGTTCTGGCGGATCGACCAGCCAGGGGAGCTGAGAAGACGCCGGAGATCAAGCCAGCGCTGACAGCACGAAATCAAGATCCACCAAGCCTGGCGGTGAGCGAAACCGGATTGTACATTGTTCAACTGGACGATGCGTCCCTGACAACGTACATGGGTGGCATTCCCAGCTTGCAAGCCACCAGCCCGCAAGTGACTGGCGCCAACAAACTCGACACAACCGCACCGGCAAGCCTGGCTTATAAAGCGTACCTTGAAGGCAAACAGGTGGATTTCATTTCACGAATGGGTGCTTCGTTGGGGCGCTCTGTAGAGGTCAGGTTCCAATACCTGAATGTGCTCAACGCACTGGCGGTGAAAGTCTCCCACGAAGAGGCGCTCGCCCTTGCACAAATGCCAGGAGTGTTGGCAGTCTACCCCGACAGGGCACGTGAGATTGATACCGATGCCAGCCCGGCATTCATGGGTGCACCCACTTTTTGGGAAGGAGAATTTGGCCAGGACAAGCATCGTGGAGAAGGGGTGATTGTCGCCATGCTGGATACCGGCGTCAACCCGGAGCATCCCTCGTTTGCCGCAACCGATGGATATGGCTACACCCATACCAATCCCTTTGGCGCAGGGACTTATGTGGGGGTGTGTGACCCGGATGCTGATGACTATGATGTAGATTTTCCCTGTAACGACAAATTGATCGGTGCTTATAATTTCTATTCAGGACCTGATCCACAACCCACCAGCGCTCGAGATTGGCATGATCATGGCTCCCATGTCGGCAGCACTATCGCCGGGAACAAGCATGATGCCATTATTAGCGAGCTTGGGATTCCCCGTACTATTTCAGGTGTCGCCCCGCGTGCCAACATTATTTCGTACCTGGTGTGTTTCCCGTCCTGTTACGATACAGGAATTGTTGCAGCAACGGAACAGGCTCTCGATGATGGCGTTGATGTGCTGAATTATTCCATCTCAGGCGGCGACGATCCCTGGGATGATCCCGTTGATCTGGCATTTCTGGAAGCCACTGCTGCAGGCATGTTTGTTTCAACATCGGCTGGAAACGATGGCCCCGGCGCCAGTACGGTTGCTCATACCGGCCCCTGGAATGCCGCAGTCGCAGCCAGCACCCAGAACCGGTCTTTTGCCAACGACCTGAGTGTGATTGCCCCAACCGCGCCCGTTGACTTGCAGAATATTTACGCGTTGCGCGGCGAAAATGTAATCATCTCGGCAGACGTCGAGGCGCCTATCAAATATGATCCGGATAACAACCTGGGCTGTGAGGATTTCGATTCAGGCTTTTTTGACGATTCCTTTGCATTAATCCAGCGTGGCGATTGTCCTTTTGCTGATAAAGAAGCCAATGCCAGAGCTGCTGGCGCGATTGGCCTGGTTGTTTTCAACAATGCTGCTGGCCTCCCAATTGTTATGGGCGCAACGACAGGCGACATTCCCGCGGTGATGATTAGCAAGGATGACGGTGAGGCGTTAAAAGATTACATCTTGGACCATCCGGACACAACTGAGATTTTACTCAGCGCTACCCATGCAGTTATTGATGACAGTTTAGGCGACATCATGGCTGATTTTAGCTCCCGTGGGCCCAGCCAATGGGACTTGTTGAAGCCTGATTACACCGCACCCGGTGTGAATATCCTGGCAGCGGGACATGAAAGCGAAGATGCGTATGTCTTTATGCAGGGGACCTCGATGGCCTCGCCCCATGCTGCTGGCGCAGCAGCTCTGATGGTGCAGCGATACCCGACTTGGACCCCGGCGGAGATCAAATCTGCCCTGGCGATGACCGCTTACCAGGACGTGCTCAAAGAAAATGGCGTTGATCCGGCGGGCTATTTTGACATGGGTTCTGGACGAATTGATTTGCACGAAGGCGCCCAGGTCGGCTTGGTGATGAATGAGACCTTTGCTAATTACCTCGCGGCAGACCCGCATGATGGCGGCGACCCCAAGACGCTGAATCAACCCAGCATGGTTGACCACAAGTGCGTTGAGAGCTGTTCCTTTACCCGCACCGTACGAAATGTGCTGACAGACGCCACAACATACGCTGTCACCGTGGAGGCACCAGCTGGCATGCAAGTTAGCGTGGTTCCAAACAACTTTACCATTCCCAAAGATGAAACTCAGGAATTGGAGATCACTGTTGACGTCGATATGGATGTGCTGGACCCTGGAGAGTGGGTGTTTGGCCAGATTGAACTGAAAGTTGCAACCACCGAGTCCGCTGAAACGGTCGCCACGCACAAACTGCCGATCGCAATCAAACCTTTCTCAGAATCACCGGAAATCACCCTGAACCCTGAAGAGATTTCCTCTTCTCAATTCCCTGGACAGGCGGTGTCGAAAACCCTGACCATTGGAAATACAGGGGGTGTGGACCTGGAATGGGAGATTGAAGAAGAGCCTGGCATCACCGCTGTTTTAGGCTTGACAATCGATGGCGAAACTGTGGATGATTACCCAACAGTTGCGGTTGAAGGTGTACGTGCTGAGCGGCTTGACATGCTCACGCTTGACAGCGCAAGGATCGAAGCGCCACAAGCCGCACAACCCACAGCTGAAGAAGATTACCACCTGGTGCTTGATGACGGCACAATAGATACTGTAATTGGCATTGGCGGGACCTGGGAATTCATATTCCTGAACCGGTTTACGCCGGAGCCCTGGGCATACCCCCTGAGCTTGAAAGAAATTCGGGTTGTATTTCATAATGCAGGGAATGTGGCTGTGGGTGATGAGATGATCCTGGTGGTTTATGAAAACACCACCGGTAACCCTGATCCTGCCATTGGCTCGAATTTCCTGGCCAGCTATCCGGTGACGGTTGTGGGTGTGCCGGCTTGGAACGTGTATACCCTGCATGAACCCCTGGTTTTGAATGGCCCTGGTGATGTGATCATT
Source organism: Brevefilum fermentans (assembly GCF_900184705.1). Lineage (NCBI taxonomy): Bacteria > Bacillati > Chloroflexota > Anaerolineae > Anaerolineales > Anaerolineaceae > Candidatus Brevifilum > Candidatus Brevifilum fermentans. Next base: position 720,630 of record NZ_LT859958.1, read on the forward strand.
GGTGTAATCGCTATGGAAGTTCCGGGCTCAGCCTATCACCCGGCTGCTTTAGACACAACGACGCCTCAGCATCGTTCCTGGATTGGCATCTGGGACGACTGGCCGCCGCCTGACCCGCCCTTGCTTCCACCTGATGATACCTGGATGTTAATTGATGGGTTTAGACCGGGCAATTGGATGATCCGTGGATTGGCGACTTATGATCCTGTGTGTACCAATCCTGAGGACGTCCCATGGTTGGCGGTTGATCCCACTGCTGGTACAACCCCACCGGCCATGAGCACGGATGTTTTGGTGACGTTGGATTCAACGGGTATGAGTCCGGGCAACTATCATGCAAACCTGTGTATTACCAGCAATGACCCTGCCAAGCCGCTTTCAGTTGTTCCTGTGGAAATGGAAGTTGTGCAACCCTGCCTGAGTGTTGACCCGGAAAGCCTTGAAAAGAGCTTACGGCCTGATCAGACCGGGACTGAAACTTTGCACCTTATCAATATTTGTGAAGAACCAGTTGATTTCACGCTCATAGAGATTGATGGTGGCTATTCGTCCCCTGCGTACCTGGAAAGTGGAACGGTTATCCTCTCGAACACCGGACCCTATAACAGCCTGCCAAACGCAGCCTTCCCCATGGCTGACGTGGAACTGATCCTCGATGACGGCTCAAGGGAGAACGGTATTGGCATTGGCGGGACCTGGGAATTCATCTTCTTGAACCGTTTTACTCCTGATCCAGGCGCTTATCCCTTTACCCTTGATGAGATCCAGGTTTACTTTGCCAGTCAGGACCAAGTCTGGGTTGGCGACAGGATGGACCTGGTGGTTTATGAAAACACAAGCGGTAATACCGATCCCGCGGTTGGTGCACAATTTTTAGCTCGTTTCCCAGTGGAAGTTGAAGCCCTTGATGCCTGGAACACCTATGCATTACCGGGCGGTGTTGTCCTGGACGGCCCGGGCGACGTCCTGATTGGCGTGATCGCCATGGAAACCCCGGGATCCAATTATTGGCCTGCGGCTTTGGATCAAACCAATTCGCAAGAACGTTCGTGGGCAGGCTGGTGGTTAACTTCACCGCCACCTGTTGAGCCAACACTGCCGCCGGATGAAGAATGGATGCTAATTGATGACTTCTTACCAGGCAACTGGATGATCCGTGGTAAGGGCTCGTTTGGAGGTGGTGATGTGCCCTGGTTATCTGAAAACCCGGAAAGCGGTACGATTCCGGCCAGTGGTGAGGTTGACATTACCGTGACCTTTGATTCAACGGGTTTGGATATCGGTGATTACTTTGCGATCATCAGGGTCAGTTCGCCACCGGCTCCAGCGATCGATGTGCCGGTGACATTGCATGTGATCAATGAGGCTCCTGTCGCTGAAGACCAGGCTGTTGAGACCCTGCAGGATACGCCCATCGAAATCACCCTGGAGGCGACCGATGCGGAAGACGACCCATTGACCTTCATCATTGTTGACGAACCCGAACACGGAGAACTGCAGTATGGTCCGGGCGAGCTGCCAACGCTGACTTATGTCCCAGACCTGGGATGGTTTGGTGTGGACAGCTTCACCTTTAAAGCCAACGATGGGTGGAACGACTCGAATATCGCCACGGTCACCGTCACAGTGCTGCGAGATAACAAACCCCCGCTGGCGGTTGACGACTTCTACGAAACGGACATGGATGTGACCCTGGTCGTGCCGGCGCCCGGCGTCATGGCAAATGATTCTGACCCGAACCCCGGAGATCGATTGGTTGTTGAACTAAAAGATGCTCCCTTGCACGGCACCGTGGAATTGGCTGAAGACGGCTCATTTACTTACGTGCCCAATGCAGGTTTCTTTGGCAAAGACAGCTTTACCTATAACCTGATTGGCATACCGCTACATTGGCCAGATTCGGATCGAGGACCACAATATATTGATACTGCGACCGTGCATATAACGGTGGTGGGACCAGAGGTGTCCTTGCACACCATCTTCCTGCCAATCATCTTCCACTAATTTCTCGATCTGTAAGTCACATAGAGGCTGCTCGCAAGGGCAGCCTCTTTTGTATTAACTGGAAAATGGCGAATGTGGAAGGGAAACACAACGTTGGTTGAGGGGGATGAAGAGGTACTGGCGACGACAAAAACACTGCCAGCAGGTGAAACTGACTTTAATTTTATTTGTCTTTCAGAGGTGCCTTTGATGACTGATATTGGTGATGAATATTCGTCGCTGTTAGGCAAATCTGGTATATAGCACTCTACGTGCCTGGAAAATGGAACGGTTATCCTCTCGAACACCGGGCCCTACAACAGCCTGCCGAACACAGCCTTCCCCATGGCTGACGTGGAGCTGATCCTCGATGACGGCACAAGGGAGAACGGTATCGGCATTATTGGCGGGGATTGGGAATTCATCTTTTTGAATCGTTTTACTCCTGATGCGGGCGTTTATCCCTTTACCCTTGATGAAATCCAGGTTTACTTTGCCAGTCAGGACCAAGTCTGGGTTGGCGACAGGATGGACCTGGTGGTTTACGAAAACACAAGCGGTAATACCGATCCCGCGGTTGGTGCGCACTTTTTAGCTCGTTTCGAAGTGGTAGTTGAAGCTCTCGATGCCTGGAACACCTATCCATTACCGGGCGGTGTTGACCTGGACGGCCCGGGCGACGTCCTGATTGGCGTGATCGCCATGAAAAAGTCGGGATCCAGTTATTATCCTGCGGCTTTGGATTAAACCACTTCGCAAGGACGTTCCTGGATAGGCTGGTGGTTAACTTCACCGCCGCCTGCTGAGCCAACACTACCGCCGGATGATGATTGGAGGTTGATTGATGGATTTAATTACCCGGGCAACTGGATGATCCGCGGTATGGGCACCTGTAAAGGCGGGGATGTGCCCTGGTTATCTGAAAACCCGAAAAGCGGAACGATTCCGCCCGGAGGTGAGGTTGCCATTGCCGTGACCTTTGATTCAACGGGTTTGGGTATCGGTGATTACTTTGCGATCATCAGGGTCAGTTCGCCACCGGCTCCAGCGATCGATGTGCCGGTGACATTGCATGTGATCAATGAGGCTCCTGTCGCTGAAGACCAGGCTGTTACAACACCCTTCAATACGCCCATTGCCATCTCCCTGGTGGCAACAGACCCGGACGGCGACGTGCTGGCTTACAGCATCGTTGGTGGACCGGGACATGGCGTCCTTGAATACGGAATGGGTGAATTGCCCGCACTGACCTATATTCCCAACCCTACCTGGTCAGGCGTAGACAGCTTTACCTTTAAAGCCAATGATGGGCTGATTGACTCAAATATTGCAACGGTAACGATTACTGTCGGAGCCAAACCTTTGAATAAAATCTTCTTGCCGCTCATCCGACGGTAAAGAAAACATCCATTGACGAGAATAAAGGCTGCCTCGCACAAAGGAGGCAGCTTTTTGTGATTGTGGTTGCGGTGAGCGATAACGGATTCTTCATGCAAAGCGATCTTCATGTATTCATTGTCAAAGAGCGGATTTTAAAAAGATGAGAAATCGAGATCTGAGAAAAATCTTTTGATCGAGTGGACCTGGACAACTTTAATAATTGCAACCTGTGTTACAATCAAGCGAAGCGCACGAGCCGCTATTCCAACATTCATAAAAACAGTCAGAAAGGAAACGCATATCGATGAGAAAATCGTTTATCGAGTTAAGGGTTTAAAATTTTTATGAATAGAAGAAAAAACCCAATGAAGTTCGGTTGACCGGATTGGTGCGTAGGCTTTTGATCAAAAATTGCAAATCGAATCAAAAAAAATTTAATATAGAAGGAGTAGCCATGTTTAAAACCAATTATTTGAAAATCTCTTCGTTTTTCTTGATTGTTGGATTTCTTTTCGTTTCAATTCTGCCGCTTCACGTTTTGGCAGAAGACATTGAACCACAAACCCCTGTATTTGTTGACCCTCAGGTCGTTCAAGACCTACAATCCAAAGGAACAACGAGTTACTGGATTGATTTTAAAAACCAGCCAGACCTAACCCCTGCCTATACGATGGACTGGCGTTCACGGGGTCAGTATGTATACGAGCAACTCAGCAAAGAAGCCGATCAATCTCAGCGCAATGTCAGGGCTTACCTGGATGAGGGCAATATTTCTTATCAATCCTTTTGGATTAAAAACTCCATCCTGGTGTTAGAATCCAATCTTAATGTTGTCAATGGGTTATTGAATTTTTCCGAAATTTCGGCAATTCGCCCTGTTAAAGAATATCTCCTGTATGCACCCGAACAAGTTGATTCAGCTTTTGACAACGGCATCAACGGCGTTGGATCCAATATCTCCCGAGTGAAAGCCGATCAAGCCTGGGCTCTCGGTTATACCGGCGAGGGATTGGTGGTCGCCAATATTGATACAGGAGTGCGTTACACCCATCAGGCTCTGGTGAATCAATACCGCGGCAACCTGGGTGGTGGCAGTTTTGACCACGACTATAACTGGTTTGATCCTTATAACACTTACTTAAGTCCTGCTGATGGACATGGTCATGGCACACATACCATGGGGACCGCTATTGGCGATGATGGCGGCGCTAATCAAATTGGTATGGCACCGGGCGCAAATTGGATTGCTTGCCGGGGGTGTAACTCCAACTCATGTGCTGATTCCGCATTGTTAACTTGTGCACAATTTATCACCGCGCCGACCAAAACTGACGGCACCGTCCCAAATCCGGACTTGCGTGCCCATGTGGTCAATAATTCCTGGGGTGATTGTAACCGTTCATATGATGACTGGTACCAGGATGTTGTCGATGCCTGGCATGCAGCAGGCATTTACCCTGTTTTTTCGAATGGTAATAATTCAAATTGTGGATATTCCAGGCCACCAGGGCTCAATACGGTTGGCAACCCTGCCCGCTATGGCAATGTCACCGGCGTGGGCTCTTCTGGCAATAGCGATGGACAGTATGCGACTCATTCTAACTGGGGGCCCACCGACAACCCTGATACGATCAACGCCAAAGCCGGGTTCGACATGATGAAACCGCAGGTTGTGGCTCCTGGCGTGAATATTCGTTCCTCCGTTCCTTCCTCAGATACGGCTTACCAAAATGGTTGGTCTGGAACCTCCATGTCAGCACCGCATGTGACCGGCCTGGTCGCTTTAATGTGGCAGGCAGGGCCCTGTTTGGTGGGGGATTACGCGTTAACCGAAACTCTGTTAGAGGATACGGCAACTCCGATGACCTATGATGATGGATCACCGTTAACGCCGACCAATTATCCTAACTTTGCCACGGGTTGGGGCGAAATAAACGCCCTGGCTGCCGTACAGGCTGCAGCAAGCATTTGTGGTGCCACCACTTTGAGAGGTGTTGTGTCAGGTTTAGAAATGTGCGATGTCAATCCAGCTCCGCTAGGAGGCGCAACGGTTAATATTTATGATCATGGTGCCTTATTGACAAGCCTGACAACGGATGGTGGTGGGAATTATATCTTTGCCCTAGACGCTGGAACATATGACCTTGAAGTCGTGATGAATGGTTATGTGACTCAGACTGTGTTTGGGGTGGTTCTGGAGGAAGGCGCCAATCTTGTTAACAACTTTGAATTACGTTTAAATGCGCCCTGCTTGAGCGTTGCTCCCACCAGCCTGGTTGAAACTCTTGCCCCTGACCGAACGAAAACGCAAACGTTAAAGCTGTCCAACACTGGCGCTGGCAAAGCAGATTTCACCTTGATCGATATGCCAGTACCCCTACTTCCTGATGTTCAATTGGTCTCCGACCCAAGCTTTGAAGGCTACACACCCAACTCATTCTGGAAAGAATATTCCGAGCTATTTGGAACACCGTTGTGCACAATCGATGATTGTGGAACTGGAACGGGAACCGGCCCAAGAACTGGAGATGTCTGGTCCTGGTTCGGAGGTAGCTATAGTGGCGATTCTGGATATGTTTCCCAGGATGTGACCATCGGAGTTGGTTTGGCTGAGCTGAGTTTTTATGTTGAGCAATATGTATGTGGGATAGGAGGGGTAAATAATTATTTACGCTTACTAATTGACGATCATGAAATCTGGCGTACAGATGGCACCGATCCGGCTTGCGGCGTTTTTGGTTATCGTCAGATCGAGCTGGATGTGTCTGCCTATGCTGATGGAAACTTGCATGAAATAAAATTTGATTCAAATACAGTGGGTGAGGGCAACTTCTTCCTGGATGATGTTGAATTGTATCTTTCCCCTGCTTCTGATGTGCCCTGGTTATCTGAAAACCCGGAAAGCGGTACGATTCCGCCCGGTGGTGAGGTTAACATTACTGTGACCTTTGATTCCACCGGGCTGGTCAAAGGAGAATACCTTGCGAAGATCAGGATTAGATCTCCTCAGGCTCCAATGATCGATGTTCCGGTCACACTTGTCGTAACAGAGGGATCAGGAAACCGAACTTTCCTGCCGCTCATCGTACGGTAAAGAAAACATCCATTGACGAGAATAAAGGCTGCCCCCACGAAGGAGGCAGCCTTTTGTGATTGACTTTTGAAAAGGCTTGAACATAAGAAATGAAAACCAGGCAGAACGTCCGGTGATTGGCTGCTGAGGATGTAACCGCGCCTCCAGACCAAAGCCGCGAATAAAAAACGATGGAGGGTCGATATCCGATCCTCCATCGTTGAGCTGAGAAAGATTACGCAGGTCAGTGAGCGCTTGTGAACAAAAACGTCATCGGATCAAGATCCGTTTCAACCATGCGGACGGGTGATTAAATAAAGATGACGGCGTTGGATTCATCCGATGCTGCCAGCATGGTCGCCACGCCGACCACCTCGATGCCGTCGATCAGCTCCTCGCGCTTGATGCCCATCAGGTCCATCGACATCTGGCAAGCCTGGACGCGAACGCCGTTTTCGATGGCAGTTTGCAGCATGGTGGGCAGCGAATCGACGTTCTTTTTCTTCATAATGCCCTTGATCATGGCAGTGCCCATACCCGCCATATGCATCTGGGAGAGCTTTGCCTTCTGCGTGCCGCGCGGCATCATCCAGCCGAACATCCGCTCGATTAAATTTTTCTTGACCGAAACGTGTTCGTTTTTGCGCAACAGGTTCAGCCCCCAGAAGGTGAAGAACATGGATGCTTGATGACCCGAGGCGATCACACCGTTGGCGATGATGCAGCCGGCGATGGCTTTGTCGAGGTCTCCGGAGAAGATCACCATGGTTTTATTCATCCCCAGTGCTGGCGCTGATACAACGTGTCGGGGGGCGCCTTTCTGAATTTTCGCCACGATCTTACCGTCTTCGGTATCGATCGAAAGCAGGCGGTTGCCTGTAGATTTTGCCCAGGCTTCAACATCGCTGGTGAAACCAAAATCGGTGGCCTGGACGGTGACGATATCGCCGTCCTCCACCTCTTTAATTTTGTTATACAGTTTCAAAATCGGTCCGGGGCACTGCAGTCCGCAGGCGTCGACGATGAATTCCTGAGCGGCAATTGCTTTTTCTGGCGGAATTTCTTTCAACTCCTCTTTGCTGCTAATGCTGACGTGCTCATAAACATCAAAGTTCGATTGGCGACCAACGGCGTGGGAATAGGTTTTGTATCCACCGTTGAGGTTGTAAACATCAAAACCCAATTGGCTGAGGATGCGCGACGCAAAATAAGAACGTTGCCCGGTCTGACAGTAGACCAATACGGGTCGGTCTTTGGGGATTTCATTAATCTTGCTGCGCACCTGTTGCAGGGGGATGTGTACACCGCCATCGATCATACCCAGAGCCAGTTCTTCAGGTAAACGCACGTCAAGAATGGTGGTTTTTCCCCGGTCCAGGCTGGCTACCTGATCCCAATTCATCAGTTTGACGTCACCGCGCAGTGCGTTACCTGCACCAAACCCGGCGATATTGACCGCGTCTCGGGCGGATCCAAAGGGCGGCGCATAAGCCAGTTCGAGTTCTTCCAGGTCGTAAACCGTCAGACCGGCTTGGATGGCTGTGGCAATCACGTCAATGCGTTTATCCACGCCCTCCAGCCCGACCGCCTGGGCGCCGAGGATGTGCCCGTCTTCTTTGAACAGCAGCTTGAGGGACATTGGAGAGGCACCGGGGTAGTAACCGGCATGATTGGAGACATGGATGATATTATTTAAGTAGGGGATGCCGGCAGATTCGAGGGCTTTGGCGTTCAGACCGACCGAGGCAACGGTCAGGTCAAACACTTTGACCACCGAGGTGCCGATGACGCCGTTGAAAGAAGATTGCCGCCCGCAGATATGGTCTGCTGCCACGCGTCCCTGGCGGCTTGCGGGTCCGGCGAGTGCCAGGTTGGTGCGTCCGCCGGTGATACGCGCGGTCACTTCGGTCACATCGCCCACAGCATAAATATCGGGGTCAGAGGTTTGCATGTGTTGATTGGTGACCACCGTGCCGCGTACTCCAAGTTCAAGTCCAGCATCCGCCGCGAGCTGATTCTCGGGGCGGACGCCGATGGAGAGGATCAACATGTGTGTATCCACGCTGCGTCCGCTGGTCAGCTCAACTTTCATCCAACCGTTTTCTGCCTGGTGGATCGCTTTCAATCCGTCACCCAGGGCCAGACGGATGCGCTTGAAGGTCAGGTGCTGATGAACCAGGGCTGCCATCTCGTAATCAATGGGGGCCAGAACCTGGTTGAGCAGTTCGATTAACGTCACCTCGATCCCGCGATGGTGCAGGTTTTCAGCGATTTCGAGCCCGATGAAGCCGCCGCCAACGACCACAGCGCGAGGGGGCTTTTCCTGATCAATATAGTCTTTGATGGCATCCATGTCCTGCATATTGCGCAGGGTAAACACGCCTGGCAGGCTCACACCTGGCAGGGACGGGATGATCGGTGCAGCGCCGGGTGACAGCACCAATTTATCGTAACTTTCTTCGTAGGTGCTGCCGGTTTCAATGTTGCGTACCGTGATTGTTTTCTGCGCCCGGTTGATGCGGATGACCTCATTGTTGACACGGACATCGATATTGAGCAAGTCTTTCAGGTCCTGGGGAGTGACCACCAGCAATTTTTCCCGATCGTGAATGACCTCACCGATGTGATAGGGCAGGCCGCAGTTGGCGAAGGATACGTAAGGACCCCGCTCCAGCAGAAGAATTTCGGCATGTTCATCCATGCGACGCAATCGGGCTGCTGTACTGGCTCCGCCGGCTACACCACCAATAATGACTGTTTTCATATGCGTTTACTCCTCGTTGTAAATCGATCCTTTAAAAAATTGTATTCAGATCGATGTTGATAATTTTCATCGAATTATACTCTGGTTAAATTAATTTTTTAGGGGGTTTGCATCTTCCTGGGAATAATCGTCGATTGAAAAATGTTGAAAAATCAGTTTATGAAGCATCATCCTCTTTGAAAATCAGCACGATTTTAACGAATTTCCTAACATTTGCAGGGGCACCCCCCGCCTGGTACGCTCTGTGCCCTGCAAGGGATTGAGCTGTGGTCGCACGCTCCGGATTGGACAGTCACAAAGATCTGCCTCGGCTCCTCCTGTGGATAAGAAAAACACAAAACGATTTAACAAAAAAGAGTTGACGGATTAAACCTGTTGTGCTAAAATACATTTTGATAGCAGACTAAGCTTGTGCGGGTGTAGTTCAATGGTAGAACGTCTCCTTGCCAAGGAGAAGGTTTGAGAGTTCGAGTCTCTTCGCCCGCTTTTTGAACACACGATGGCTGGTATCCACAAGCCGGGTATCAGCTTTTCTTTTACTGGCGACGTAGCCAAGATGGTAAGGCAGGGGTCTGCAAAACCCTCATCACGGGTTCGAGTCCCGTCGTCGCCTTAAGAATAATGAAGCACTCCGGTCAACGGGGTGTTTTTTTGTCACGAACGTGCGCTTGGGTCCTGCCCTTGCGTTCAAATCCCTCCTCAATCGGGGGCGTTTGAGGAGGCAAACACTGCGTCCGCCAGGTCGCGGGAAAATTCAGGGAAGGCGCTGGTGACGCGGCAATTTTATATGAAAAGTTAACGATGAATCCCCTTGCATATTTTTCAGTCCTGGTGTATGATACTTATACAAACCGACTGGTCGGTCGGTTTTAACCAAGAACGTGGAGGTGAGTTCGCTTATGACAAACCTGGTGCGCGGTGCGGATACGCGGCAGTCAATATTAGATACGGCATTGAGCCTGTTCTCGAAAAATGGTTATGATGCTACCAGCGTAGCGGAAATCTGCCAGCAAGCGCAGATCAGCAAAGGCGCATTTTACCACCATTTTCCATCAAAACAGGACCTGTTCCTGGCTTTAATGGAAACCTGGCTGTCAACAGTGAACCGATTCTTTCAACTTGCTGAGCAATCCGCTGAGACTGTGCCCCAAATTTTGGAAAACATGGTGGCTTTTTCCGGTGGATTGTTTGATGCGCTTGAGAGGGGATTCCCGATTTTATTGGAATTTTGGACCCAGGCCAGCCGACACCCGGCCGTGTGGGAAAAGGCAGTTGCCCCTTACAAGCGCTATTTGGACTTGTTTTCCAGGTTGATTCAATCCGGGATTGACGAAAATTCTTTCCATCGCGGGGTTGACCCGGAACACGCAGCCCGGATTTTGACGTCAATGGTGATGGGTTTGCTTTTACAGGCGACTTTTGATCCGCATGGCGCAAATTGGCAGCAGGTCACCACGTTTGGGTTAAATCTGTTAATTAATGGACTGGAGAGTGAAAAATGAATTTAATAACTGGCGCAGCCGGTCATATCGGAAATGTATTGGTACGGGAGTTGCTTTCCCGTGGCGAGAAGGTGCGGGCATTGATCCTGCCGGGCGAAGATACCCGATCGCTGGATGGTTTACCCGTCGAGCGGGTTGAAGGGAACGTCCTGGATCTGGATTCCCTGCGCGCAGCCATGCAGGATGTGGACGTGGTCTTTCATCTGGCGTCCCTGGTTTCGATCACAAAGGATCAGGAAGAGCTGGTGCGCAAGGTGAATGTGGACGGTACCCGAAATGTAATTGAGGCTGTCAGAGATGCCCGGGTCCGAAGATTGGTATACACCAGCTCGATTCATGCGCTGGAGCGTCCGCCAATCGGCACGCCCGTCAATGAAGCCTTGAAATTTGACCCGGAAAACGCGGCAGGTGTTTATGATCAAACCAAAGCAGAGGCATCGCTGCTGGTCAAGCAGGCTGCCAGTGAGGGACTGGACGCTGTTATCCTGTGTCCGACGGGCGTCACCGGACCCTATGATTTTCGCCGCTCAGAAGTGGGTGAGCTGATCCTCTCATTTATGCAGAAAAGGATCACTTTCCTGGTCGAAGGGGCTTATGATTTTGTCGATGTGCGCGACGTGGCAACAGGTCAGATTTTAGCGCGAGATTACGCCAAATCCGGTGAAACTTACATCCTTGGCGGTGAACGCATTGAATTGAAACTTATGCATGACCTGGTTAAAAAAGTGACCGGGAAGGATACCAAAGTATTGTCTTTCCCCTTGCCAGTGGCTTTGATTGTTGCCCCAATCGCAGAGCTGTATTACAAGGTCACCAAGACCCGGCCGCGCTTTACACGCTATTCGATTGAGACCGTGATCAGTAATTCGGAAATCTACTCGGATAAAGCCAAAGCAGAATTGGGCTACAAGCCACGCTCGTTGGTGAACAGCATCGCTGACACCGTGCGCTGGTGGTGGGAAAACCTGGGACTGACCCGGAAGTCCCTGCGTTTGTAAACGGTTTTTGTTCAGCATCGGCATAACAAGGCACCCTTTCGGGTGCCTTGTTTTATGACTGGATACCCATCAGGCGATTTGCTGGCATTTTGGACAAAAATGAGTTCCCCGTTGACCGACCACGATCTTCTCAATCGGTGTACCGCAATTCGGACAGGGCTCGCCGGTTTGTCCGTAAACGTTGAAGTCGTTTTGAAATTCGCCGCCGCGGTAGAACCAGTCCAGGCTGGCGCCGAAGCTGTGGATGCCATGCTGCAGTACCGACTGGATGGCCTGGTGCAGAGCATCGGCTTCAGCGACCGACAGGGAATTTGATTTGCGTAAGGGGTGGATGCGGGCACGGAATAAGGCTTCGTCGGTGTAAATGTTGCCCATGCCAGCGATAAAGGTTTGGTCCATCAGCAGGGGTTTGATAGAGCGAGTACGAGCTTGAAGCATTGCGTATAGCTGTTGACCCGTAAAGGCAGGATCCAAAGGCTCGGGACCAAGGTGCTGAAATACTTCTTGTGGATTTTCGACATACCACAGGCGTCCAAATTTGCGAATTTCGCTGAACACCAGGCGGTATGAAGATAAGAAGTTGATCAAAACCCGGTCGTAGGGACCTGGGAGGGCAGGTTGACCATCTGGTGCCAGGCGGGCATCGATGCGCATATCGCCGCTCATTCGCAGGTGGCCAATCAGGTGTCCATCGCTCAGAGGAAAATGGAGGAATTTACCCCGTCGGCGTGCGGCAATGATTGTCTTACCCGACAGAGACTGTTTAAATTTGTCAGGGCTTGGCGCAGCAATGATTTTTGGCCAGGTAATTTCGACCGACTGAATGGTTTGGTCAATCACGCCTGGATCGCCAGGCGTTCCATTCCGGAGCCTGCGGATGATCGTTTCAACTTCTGGTAATTCTGGCATCGTGTGTTCTGATCCTCAATCGTTTTGTTAAAGTCTCAAGTTCGGGTTGTTCGCGTCTGCACGTCCGACAATATTCCGGTCAATCCGTCACCGAGAGTGCGATCTCTTTAGACAGACTGGGGCCAATGACCACTTTTTCGCCCGTTTCGACAACCTGGATGCGCAGAGTTTGATCGTGAGGGGCACATGAGAGCAATTTTATGTGGAAGCCAGGGATGATGCCGGATTTTTCCAGGTATTCTAAAATCTGTGGATCTTCATGGGGAACACGCAGGATCAAAGCGGTTTCTCCAACCTCAAGCCCACTTAGAAGGATATGCTCTTGCTGCGGGATCGCCAGGTTGGAATCCGGTATCGGGTCTCCGTGGGGGCTGAACTTCGGGTAGCCCAGGGCAGCATCAATACGGCTTTCAAGTAAGGGAGACACGACATGTTCAAGGATTTCGGCTTCCTGATGGGCTTCGTGCCAGCCGTAGCCCAGGGTCTCTATCAGGTAAAGTTCGACCAAAAGGTGGCGGCGGATGATCTTCAGGGCTGCAACCCGGCCGGATTGGGTCAAATGCACCCCCTGATACTTCTGGTAGATGACATACGGGGGTTCGATTTTAGCGAGTTTTTGTAGCATGTTGGTGACCGATGCAGCTGAAATCCCCAATTTCTCAGCCAGCTTATTGGTGCTTGCTTTGACCCCACTGGCGGTGAGTTCGTAGATGTGCTTGAGATAATCCTGGATGTTGGTACTTAATGTCTCGGGCATGGTTACCTCACTGACAAGATAAAAAATTTAGCACAGGCTAAATTAGCTTAGCACACAAAAATCAAACCGTCAATTCTTGCCATAAGGAGGATTTTCATCCGGGTTCTGATGGTCAGGACGGTTGTTGAGAGCGTCGTTTCAGACAGGTGCCAGACAAAGGCAAAGCCCGTCGGGTGACTGCCAAGGGTTGAAAATGCCTGTCCAAATCCGGTCGTGAAGAAACGGCACAGCCATTCGCTGTGATTAAGCTGCAGGCTGTTCTCGGACAACTACAATTTTCAATAAAAATTGGTAATCAAAATGGATTGCTAGCGGGTGCGCCCATGTGCTCTTGGTCAGGCGTGAGGAAAAACCGCCTCAGCCTGAGTGCTTCAAAAAGTTGTTCACCCGGGCATTACTCCAGGAAGACCTCGACGTGCTCACCGTCCTCCTCATCGAAGATATCGACGATCTGACCAATTTCGCCTGAATTTAGCCAGGCATTCAGGTCTTCCATATCGAGCCCTTCGATTTCGGGGGCAAAGCGGGCGCCCATGCGCACCCCGGAGTTGATCAATGAGACGGGTAAACGCACATTGACCCTGGTTTTGCCTGTATCGGTATCGGTGACCATCACCCTGAGGTAGCGGGGCTTTTTGCCGCTTTCAAAGCCTCGTGAGGGTTGCGGCCCTGGCGAGGTGGGCGCGCTGAGATCATCTAGGGCTTCAATCAGGCGGGCGCCTTCTGCAGCAGAGATCTTTCCCTCCTGGATCATCATCAGGATTCGCATTCTTTCTTCTGTTGAGACCATTGTTTTCAACCTTTCTTTGATTCGACTTCCAGGCCTTGCAGGAGCTGCTGTGCTTGCAGCGGAGTGATTTTGCCGCGCTCAAGATCGTCAAGGATGCGGCGGCGATCCTCCGGAGACAGGCTGGGCTCATCATCTTTTCCGGGTTCGTAACCCAAAGCACGAATAATATCATAAAGCCGGTTGCGTAAGGTAGGGTAAGACAGGTTCAGTTCCTCTTCCATGCGGTTGAACCGGCCTTCACAACGCACAAAAGTCAGGATGAAATTGATCTGCTCTTCGGTCAGGTCAGCAAAGGGACCGGCATATGGCTGGAAGTGACCCTCTACGGCAGTGTCGCAGCGAGGACAGTAAAACCGGGTTACCAGGATATCCGATTTGCAGAGTGGGCATTGCTCTGGCATTTTTTGCATGTAAACCTCCTTATCCTTCCAAAGGACCTTGCGGTTTGTTTATATTTGATGTTATAATTGCATGACTTCAAGCAAGCCGTGTCAGAGTGGATTCCTCTGCAGGCAGACTTGAATAACGTCAATGTTTATTTAAACCTGTTTTTACCCTCTATTTTATCACATCAATAAATATTGTCAATGCCAATATTGATATTTTTGATAATTGATCAAGAATCAATGAATAAAACTGATAATACAATCATGAATATTGATAAATGCGATAAATTAATTGTGAATCATCTGAGCGATTAGGGTTGCACGGTAGATCACTTTTTCGGACGTGAAAAATCTTGCATGGCGACATTAATCTTAGCCCGAGCGGATATAATCAATTGGTGAAAAAATGATTGGTTTAATAATCGAAACAGGAGAAAAAATGGTAAAAACAGAAAAAACACAATCAACCTGGCAGGGTGGTATGCGTGTGGATAACCAGGTGGGTCATCACACCCTGGTTATCGATCAACCCGTTCAAATGGGCGGAAAGGACGCAGGTCCCAACCCCGTGGCTTATTTATTGGTCGCCCTGGGCGGTTGTCTGAGCACCATGGCTGCCATTGTGGCCATGCAAGAACGTATTGAGCTGCGTGGTTTCTCGGTTGAGATCGAAGGTGATTATGATACGGACTTTTTATTGGGAAAAACCCAGGAAGGACGCGCAGGATTTATCGAAATTCGGGAAAAAGTGATCATCGACGCTGACCTGACCGACGAGGAGAAAAAATCCTTTTTTGAAAAGTTGCATTCTCGCTGCCCGGTGACCGATACCATTCTCAATCAAACGTCGATCAAATACGAGGTTCATTAGCGTAAACGGTATCATCTGCCAGACCTTGCCGTTCGGGACAGCGTAATGCGCTTCTGAACAGGATCTGTCTCTTGTTTCGCGCGCAGACGAACCGATTGGCTTTGGTATAATGAAAAAAAGTCTTGAGAGGAGCGAACATGTCCAAACCGATTGTTGAGTGTATCCCGAACTTCTCCGAAGCGCGGCGTCCGGAAGTGATCGACGCGATACTTGATGCGATTAACTCGGTAGAGGGGATCAGCATCCTGGACCGTCATTCAGATCTGGATCACAACCGGACAGTGGTCACCTTTGTGGGGCCTCCGGAAAGCGTTGAAGAGGCGGCGTTTCTGGCGATTGCCAAAGCGAGCGAATTGATTGACCTGGATCAACACCAGGGCGAGCATCCCCGGATTGGCGCCACTGATGTCGTCCCCTTTATTCCGATTTCCGGGATAACCATGGCA
Source organism: Brevefilum fermentans (assembly GCF_900184705.1). Taxonomy (NCBI): domain Bacteria; kingdom Bacillati; phylum Chloroflexota; class Anaerolineae; order Anaerolineales; family Anaerolineaceae; genus Candidatus Brevifilum; species Candidatus Brevifilum fermentans. The sequence goes on from NZ_LT859958.1 coordinate 736,489, forward strand.
GAATGTGTTGAGATGGCGCGTCGCCTGGGTCAACGCGTTGGTGAAACGTTGGAGATCCCGGTTTACTTGTATGAGGAGGCTGCCACTCAGCCCGAGCGGGTCAATCTTGAGAATATTCGCCGAGGACAATATGAAACACTCAAACAAGAGCTTGGCGTTGTTCCCGCTCGCGATCCCGATTTTGGACCCTCCAGGCTGACGGGCGCCGGCGCGACAGTGATCGGAGCCAGGCATCCGCTGATCGCCTTCAACGTTTACCTGACCACCGACGATGTTTCCATTGCTAACAAAATCGCCCGGACCATCCGGCATTCAACAGGTGGATTGCGCTATGTGAAAGGCATGGGGGTTGTGGTTGAAGGCATGGCACAGGTCTCGATGAACCTGACCAACTTTAAACGCACTTCGATGGCTACTGTGGTTGAAATGATCCGCAGAGAGGCGCAACGCTACGGTGTCGCCATCCACCATTCAGAGTTGGTAGGGTTGGTGCCCAACCAGGCATTGGTTGATGCTGCCGTCTGGTATTTGCAAATGGACCAATTTTCACCAGAGCAAATTTTAGAAAACAAATTGTTCACGGGTGCTGCGCCTTCAGATGAAACCCCCGCCGAGAGAAAAGATGAAGACTTTTTGGATGCGCTCGCTTCCGGCAATACTACGCCGGGCGGCGGCTCAGCGGCAGCATTCAGCGGGGCTATGGCTGCTTCGCTGGTGGCGATGGTGGGTCTGGTGACCATTGGCAAGAAGAAATATGCCGATGTCGAGGCGGAGATGCAGCAAATGGTTGAAGAAGCCATGCAACTCCAGGCGGAGATGCGAGCAGCCGTCAAAAAAGATGCTGAATCCTTTGAACTGTATTTGAAAGCTTTGCGCCTTCCCAAGGGCACAGAGCATGAGAAGGCGGAACGTGACAGGGCGATTAACGCAGCATCGATCTATGCGGCAACGGTGCCTTTACATGTTGGGCGGAAAGCGCTTGAAATCTTGAAATTGGCATGCAAGGCGGCTGAGTTAGGCAATCTAAACGCAATTTCCGATGCCGCCTCCGCTGCTGCACAGGCTCAGGCTGCCCTGGAAGCAGCCGGGTTGAATGTGCGCATCAATTTGTTGGGCATCGAAAAACAAGCCGAGCCTGCTCGAATGCTGGAAGAGATTGCCTCTCTCGAGGAACAGGCAGCTGAGTTGAAAGCGGCGCTGAAGGTTGTGCTTAACCTTCGCGGCGGACTGAACCTGTAGTAAACCCTGATGCCCAAATCAATCTCACTGGCGTTTATTGGCATCCTGGTAATAATTGCTGCCTGCCAGCCTGTACGATCGCAGGTTGAGCAGACGTTGTCACCTCTGCCAACACCGACCGATCGCGTAACCGAAATACCGAATGAAACCTCTGTGGATGTTGAGTTCAGCGTGGAGAAACCAACACCCCAGGCAACAATGCCTGCAGCGACGAAAGAACCGGAATCAGAAAACGATCAATGGGCTTGTGAGGAGGATTTTTGCCTTGTGGACTGGCCTGGCTGGCTGGAACGTCCAATTGGCGAGGGGGCTACACGGACCATTGACCGATCTTATCCCTATGGCAGCAGGGGAGACGGGAGTTTGGACCTGCATTACGGAGTGGAGTTTCTAAACAGTTACGGTACGCCCGTGCTGGCTGCGCAGGCAGGAGAAGTCGTTTTTGCAGGAACGGATGATACCATCAAGTTGGGACCGTTTTATGCGTATTATGGCAATACCATCGTGGTGCTGCATCCAGGTTTAGCGGGGATTGACCGGGAGGTTTACACATTATATGCACATCTATCAGAGATTGGCGTTGCTGAAGGTGACACGGTTGCTGCAGGAGATGAAATCGGCAGGGTTGGTGCCAGCGGGGCAGCCTATGGCCCGCATTTGCATTTTGAGGTGCGGGTTGGCGCGAATGATTACACCGACGCGGTCAACCCCGTGCTGTGGTTTGCACCGCTGGATGATCATGACCATCCAAAAACAGCAACTCTCGCTGGCGTGATTCTGGATCGGGGCGGCACCCCGCTGCCCAAGTTCTCCCTCACCCTGGAGAAGCGGTCGCTAACCGGTGAGGTTGAAAACTATTATTATCCGAAGACCTATTTTCCAACGGGCTTGAACGCTCACTTCTTGCTTGATGAGAACTTTGCAGTTCCGGATATCCCGGCAGGAGAATACCGCCTGGCATTCATCGCAGAGCGCATGTATGAGTACTATTTCTCGCTTGAACCTGGTTGTATGGGGTTTATTAAAATCCAGCTTGACTGACACGCAGATGATTGAGCAATATGGTGCGTTGATCGGTACAGTGAGTACTTATCCTGGCAAGCAAAAGCGTTTTCCAGGTGGAGGGGAATGTTGATCCATGATGAAGAAGATCGTAATTGCTTCGCATAACCCAGTTAAAATTGAAGCAGTACAGGCTGGTTTCAGCCGCATGTTCCCTGGCGAGGATTACGGGGTTGAATCGATTTCAGTGGATTCAGGCGTTGGGCATCAGCCGCTTTCAGAGCAGTTGGCTCGCGAAGGGGCGGAGAACAGGGCCAGGCAAGCCAGGCTGGCAATCCCTGAGGGCGATTTTTGGGTCGGCGTGGAAGGGGGATGCGAATTACAAGGAGATGAAATGATCTCGTTTGCCTGGGTGGTGGTGCTTTCAGGGGAGCGAGTTGGCAGCTCACGCACGGCTCACTTCAAACTACCAGCGGAGGTAAAAAACCTGGTGGAAGCAGGCATGGAGCTGGGCGATGCCGACGATGTGGTCTTCGGGATTGAAAACTCAAAGCAGAAATCCGGCGCCGTCGGTTTGTTGACCGGTGACGTTGTTACCCGCAAGACGCTGTATGAACAGGCGGTGATTCTGGCGTTAATTCCATTCAAACAACCCGAATTATATTAAAAAACGATGCTAAAACCGGAACGGGCGAGGAATGTTCACGGTTCAATGTGATAGGGCATGATTTGGGGGACGCCGGTGAGTTGAACGATGACATCGATCAGTTCGTAGGATTCAACGCCCTGGGGCGTAAGTTCCACAACCAGGATGGCGCTGTAATTGGGTGGAAAGAGAAAATTGTCAAAGACAAAATTTCCCATGCTGTAGGCGATCAGGCCATTCTGGTAAGTTTCAATGCGCTGGAGGACGTGAGGGTGGCTGCCAATGACCAGTGATGCGCCGCTGTCGATGGCCACTTGGGCAATTTTTTGCTGCTGGGCAGAGACTTGTTGAACGAGCTCGTATCCGTTGTGGACCAGGACAACCACGATATCTGCCTGGGCTTTTGCTGCCTGGACTGAATCGCGCACCCGTGTTTCATGCGCCCAGGCGACTCCCGGGGTATCAGCTCCAGCCTCCCATTTCGGATAATCATAATCGGTGGGAAATACATCCACAAACCCCAGGAAAGCGATCCGCAGACCGTTGACATCAATGAAAGCAGGCGCGTAAGCCTCGTCTGCGTTGACGCCCGCACCAACCGCCTGGATTTGGTTGGCAGCCAAAACTTCCAGGGTATCGATCAACGCCAGGGGTCCGTAATCCAGGCTGTGATTGTTGGCAAGGTTGACCAGGTTGAAACCGGCAAAAGCCAGGGATTCTGCGGCAGCAAGAGGCGCCCGATAGGCATAAGTCTTCGGCTCAGCCTGGCCGCGCTCGGATATCGGGCATTCCAGGTTGCCCACGGTGATGTCGGCTGAGTGTAGGGTTTCCGCAGTGTCGAGAAAAGGTGCCTGGGGACCTTCGGTTTCAATTAATTCACCAATGGTCCTACCCAGCATGATGTCACCAACCGCCATGAGGATCACGCGTTGCTCAGGCGTGGCGCTGGGTTGTACGGTCGCTGAAGCAACCCGAGTTACGCTGTGCAAGGTGGGTACCGTGGTGGAGACCAGAGTAGGGCTCAGCGTTTCGGTTGGTGAGGGACTCACAATTGCCTGGGATGTGTTTGTTAAAGTGGGCGCAATTGTCACTGAAACAGGTTCAGCCTGCGACGTTTGGCAGGCAGCCAAAAGCAGGATGAGGACAAGCATCACCAATAAGGGACGGATAAACAGCTTAACCATTGGCATGGTAGGTGGGTTCGATGCCCCTTGAATGGGACTCGTTATGGTGTCTGAACAGGTCTGACTCCAGGTGGTAGGATGACAGGGTTGGCTCAGTCGTGTGTTGGTGATCCCGTTACCGCCGAGAGCGACGGAGTAAAAGGATGACCAATCCGAGGATGAAACCGCCAAAGATGATCAGCAGTGCATCCTGGCGCAGGTTATGATCCTCAAGGAATAGAAAAGCCTCGGTCTCACCGAGTTCGGATGCGGGTGCGACCGCCTCAGGTTGCGAGGCTGTTTTTCGTGGCGTTACCCGGGGCTTCTTTTCGCTAACGGTGACGAATGGCGCTATGCTCAGAAATTTAATATGGTTGATCCCGGACACGCGTTCTAAATCTTCGATTTTTTCATAAGGTCGTTGTTCGATGATGCGCGCAGCCAGCACAGGCCCAATGCCGTGGATGGTGGTCAGTTCCTGCAGGGTCGCCAGATTGATATCGATTAAATTCTCATGGGGTTGTGTCATAACCTTCTCCTGTTTGCGGTGTATCAGGGTTTGATCCTATTAATAATGAACAGTTTTTTACCAGTTTCTTTAGTATAACTTGATAATGCGCTAATGACAATTCTGGCAGCACCAGATCTTAAAAAAGGTTTGCTTGACGGCTGGTTTTATTATAAAATAGATCAAGGTCTTGTGGTGCGCTGAAGATCGAGATATTTTTTACAGTTGTGTGTGGAGATGATGGCTGAAGCATTCTGGCAGGTTAAAACGCTTGATACACTGACCCATGAAGAATGGGAAGCCTTATGCGACCGGTGCGGCAAGTGTTGTTTGCACAAGATTGAAGATGAGGGCAGCAGACGGGTGTATTATACCGATGTGGCTTGCCGCCTGTTGAATTTAGCAACCTGTCAGTGTTCAGATTATGAACACCGCACACAAAAAGTGCCGGATTGCCTGCTTCTGACTGCAGAGCGGGTGAGTGAAATTTACTGGCTGCCCGAATCGTGCGCTTATCGCCGCCTGGCGGAAGGACGCGGCCTGGCATGGTGGCATCCTTTGGTTTCTGGAAATCCAGATTCGGTCGAGAAGGCTGGAATTTCTGTGTGTGACCGGGTGATCCGGGAAGAAGAAGCAGATATGGACGCGCTAGAAGACCGGGTTGTTGATTGGTTTGATTGAGAAGACTGTTTACAATTGCAGCACGCAGTGTGCTGCATGAGCACTTGTGAAAAATTAAAATATTAATTCTTATGGTATACTGGAAGTATCCTGGCGTGGTGCATCTTGGAATTTAATTTAAGGAAATGGCAATGCAGGAGAAGGTGAAGTCACAGTTGAAAATTAACCATATGCTGATTGTGGTGGTTCAGGGACAGGATGCAGATCTGGCAATCGATTCGCTGGTCGATGGCGGGTTCACCGTCACGCGCTTGCCAAGTGTCGGTGGGTTTCTGGGACGCAAAAATGCCACCTTGATGGTGGGTATGCCTGCTGATCAGAAGGATACAGCGATTGAAATTCTGAATAAAAATTGCAGGCAGCGGGTTACTTTTCTTACTGTGCCTATGGAAAATTCGCCTCTTCCGATGCTGGCGCCAACACCTGTGACTATTGGAGGTGCCAGTATCTTTTCTCTTGAAGTTGAGCATTACGAGGAATTTTAACAATGAAACTGATAATTGCGATTGTTAAAGATGAGGATAACGACGCCGTCTCTACTGGGCTGACTGAATTGGGATTTAGGGTGACCTTTATTGCGTCAACAGGTGGATTTTTGCGTAGCGGACGTAGTACGCTTCTCATCGGCGTGGAGGACGACCAAGTCGAGACCGCATTGCTTGTCATACGAGAAAATTGTATAAAAGCACCCCAAGAAAAAGAGAAACGAGCAACAATATTTGTTTTAAAGGTCGATCAATTCACACAATTATAAGATGCTCAATGACATACTGGCGTTGAATTGAACCGTGATAGAACGCATTTTTAATCACGGATGGACTTGCAAAAATCTGCGATTATCTGATAGAATATAATCTAATTACAATGAATAGGAGAAAAAAATGAACTTAGGTTTAGCTTTCAGTTATGTTTTTAAAGACAAGGAATGGTTCAAAAAGATCCTCATGCCCGCACTTTGCATGTTGATTCCAGTTGTCGGTCAATTTGTTGTTATCGGTTGGGGTTTAAAAATCACCAAACGCGTTATTGATGGCTATGAGGAGGATGCTTTACCAAATTTGGAATTTGGAGCTGATTTGAAGAATGGCTTCTTGGCAGCTGTGATTCAAACCATTTACTTTATCCCCATTGGCATCATCGGCGGTATAGCGGGTGGCATGCTGAGCTTTGGCATGTCCGATGAAGGCGCATTGTACACCATTTTGATGATCCTTGGTGGATGTATTGGCTTAGTAGGCTTGTTGCTGGCCATCTTGATTGCTTTTTTGTCTGTTGCAGGTGTAGCAAATTTTGTCGCTAAAGGCCAATTTGGTGCTGCATTCAAAATCAAAGAGGTCTTTGGTCTGGTGAAAAAAGCGTTTGTGTCCTGGTTGCTTTATATTATCATTCAAAGCCTTGTTATGAGCATCATCGCACCTTTAGGCGCAATTGCTTGCTTTGTGGGCGTATTTTTAACAGCGATCTTTTCTAATGCGGTCAATAGTCACCTGCTTGGACAGGTATACAATAAAGCAACCACCCCCGCACTGGAGAGTGTTGAAGTCCTGTAATTGATAAATTTTGCGCCCAGCTTGGAACTGTTGTTGTTCAAATCGGCTTTGTTTTTCACAAAGTAAGCTGATTTAAACCTTTCGTTCCACTACAATTAACAATCGCCACAACCTCAATTTCCGATTGGGGTTGTGGTGTTTTTTTTCACCCACACAATTGGGCAAGAAAATGAATTGGGTTAAGAATAAGATAAATTTCTTGTTATAATCATTTTGAACCGTATTGTTGCATTTCTGGACATCGGGAAGAGGAATAAACAGCAGTAACTTCGCAAGAAAAGTATAAACCAAGATTTGTTGGCGAATAATCTGAATGTTTGGTTTACACAGGATGATGAAATTCTTTACAAACGTTCGATAACAAGAATTTGGTTAATCAAACTTATGATGGCGCACTTTACTGCCACCATATTGAGGTGACTTTCGAAACACTGAAAAAGAAAATCAATTTAATGGAGACGAGGTCATGAGAAACGATAACCCCTACCATTATCAAAGCAGCGCAACCCAAAAAACGCAAAAAGCACCCAAAAAACGTAAGCCAGGTTGCCTGGTCTTCCTGCTGGTGATTCTTATCTTGGTTGGGTTGGGTTATGTATTTCTAACTTTGAAGCCGAGTGGGGCTCGCCAGGGAAAGTCGGTTACAGGACCGTGGATTTATGGAGAGCTTTCGGATGAGCAGCATATTGCCATCGAGCAGCTTAGCAAACAATCAGCGCGCAACCTGGACTTGCAGGAAAAAGGTGGAACAATTCGGGCCTTGTTGCTGAATGTGGATATGGGTTATGCAAATGATCCTGAGCGGCAGGTTCAGGCGTTCATGCAGGAATACCAGAATCTTTACCAGATTAATGATTTTAGCAAAGAATTTCGCCTGACCGATTATCAAATCGACGATGACAACTCTGTTGTTCTCAAATATTCTCAGTGGGTCGATTCAATACCGGTATACAGCAGTCAATTGCTGGTAGATTTGGACCGATTGGGAAACATCAGGCTGGTAAGCGGTGGGTATTTGCCGGAAAAGGATTTGTATTACGACCCAAACATCACATATAGCAAAACTGAAATTAAAAACGTGCTTAATGATCAGGGTTATGCTGTTATTTCTAGTGATGAGAGCATTGAGCTGGTTCTTTACAATGCTATCGTTCTGGGTCATGAAAAAGGCGAGACCACTCTCGCCTGGACGATGGAAGTTGTTTTTGAAGGTGAACCCTTTCACGCGGTTGTGAGTGCGAAAACGGCTGAAGTATTTATTTTGGCCCGAGAAATAATATTTTATAATTATAATTTATATGATGCTGAAAAATATCCTATTCTGAATCTAAAAGGAGAGTCAGAAGAAATAGTGGATGAATGTCACATTTTTTGGCAGTGGATAAAACCAATCTACGCGTTAAATGAGAAATACGAAACTGACTATGTCAATAAAATAAATTATTTAATCACAATTATCGATAGAACGCTTTCTATATATGAAAACCATCTTGGGTGGAAGGGATATAACAACCATGACCATCATTTCGAAGTTTTAATTAACGTAGATGCTGGAAGCCCTTTTCATTGGTATCGTTGTGTGAGTGTGCTCATAGGTTTTAATGATGATGCTTCAATTTATTCAGCTGAAGATATTTTTCCCCATGAATTTCAACATGCGGTGACGAGTCAAAGGGTTATATTAGAACAATCAGCCGAAACAGCAGAAGCAGGGGCTCTTAACGAAGCTTATTCTGACATTTTTACAGCGCTTATCGATACAGAAAACCCCTGGCAACTTACGCAAGGCCAGGTATTAATCAGAGACATGGAAAATCCAAGCAAGGTAAAGGGTCACCCATCTCATTATAAAGATTTTCGTAAGCCAACCAAAAAAAATGATTTCTGTCACGAAAATAGCACCATCATTTCACATGCGGCTTACCTGATCGCAGAGGGCGGCAAAAAACAGGGTATACATGTTGATGGCTTGGGCATTGGCGATATGACGAAAATTTTCTTCAATAGCCAGAATCATTTACGTGTTAATGCCAATTTCTTTCAAGCCCGGGCAGCAGTAATTACTGCATGCGAATATTATTATCCTGATGACACCGCTCGCTGTGATTCTGTGCACAACGCCTTTGCAATTGTTGGTATTGGCGACCCGGTGCCTCAACCCTCGCTGTGGGATGAGGTGATTGAGATTCTCAACTCGCTTCAAGATTCAATTGTTGATGCCAGGGTCAAATTGATGTTAGACCTGTTTAAGAAACTTACAGAATTGAACATCCAGATCGACGATTTCTTTCTTAGGATGGAACAGGACCTGGTTAACTTAATGGTAGAACTGGCATTAAAAATGGCAACGGCTTTCCTGGAGAGCTTGTTTTCCTCAATTTTCGATCAGGTTTGCGGTTCATATTTGTTTGCGCTTGTTCTTCCAGGAACAGCGTTCTTTTTGATAAGAAAGTATTCTTCGAGAATCTAGTATTGAACTCGAACAGGGATGACAGGTTAATCAAGGCTGTGGGATGGTTCTAACAATCAAAGACTGTTCGGTAAAAAGCAATTTTTAGCATCCAACGTCAATATTGGTTTTAAAAAACCAGTTGACGATTCTGTGAAAAATATGGTAAGATAAAGCTCATTCCCTATCAGGGAATCAGGCTTGGATTAAAAAATTCAATCGTATCAGAAGGAGAGCGAACGCTATAAGTAGCAAAGACGACTATCGTATTAATAAAGAAATTCGTGCTGCACAAGTGCGCTTAATCGATCAGGATGGTAAAAACATTGGTGTGGTCAGTTTACACGATGCGTTGATCCGGGCTGAGCAAGCCGAGTTGGACCTGGTCGAAGTCGCCCCAAACGCCGACCCACCCGTTGCCAGGATCATGAATTTTGGCAAATTCCTGTATGAGAAAGAAAGGAAAGAACGGGAAGCACGAAAAGCACAAACCAAGATCGAGATTAAAGAGATCCGTTTGCGCCCCAAGACGACAGATCACCATAAAAGCTTTAAAGTGCGCGATGCGCGCCGGTGGCTTTTAGATGGGATGAAAGTTCGAGTGACCATTCGCTTTAGAGGACGTGAAATCACGTACCCGGAGATCGCCCTGGAAGACCTGCGAGAGATTGCTGAAGAATTAGCTGATGTTTCCATTGTCGAACAGGCGCCCAGGCTGGAAGGGCGATCGATGTTTATGATGCTCGCCCCGGGCAAATAGCCTCCGCGATTGTCATTTTTTAAATAAAAGGATACGATTACCAGCGGTGAATCCCTACGGGTCTGCACGCCTGCCCCGTAGGATTTTCATGAAAGGAGAGTTAAATGCCACGGAAACCACGCGAGGGCAAGTACAAAATGAAGACCCACAAGGCAACCTCGAAACGGTTCAGGACGACCGGGTCGGGCGCGATTTTGCGAACCAAAATCGGAAAAGGCCACCTTCGTCGTCGGACCCCGGCTCGCACCAAGCTTTTGTTTGAGCGCATGCTGCCGGTAAAGTCTAAAGGCACGCAAAAGAAGGTTCGTCGACTGGCGCCCTATTTGGGCAAAAAGAAGTAAACTATTTTGTAATCATTTTTTTAGTTGCGGCTGCTGGGTGTTTGCAACAGGTGAGTGAAAACGATCACCGACGCCCAGGGGTTCGCAGAGGAGAGTCATATGGCACGTGTAAGAGGTGGACCGCAGGGTTACCGAAGACATAAAAAAATTCTAAAGCTCACCAAGGGATACTACGGTACCAAGAGCAAACTGTTTCGTCGAGCCAATGAGCAATACCTGAAAAGCCAGTGGTATGCTTATCGCGATCGGCGCAATCGCAAACGTGATCTGCGCAAGCTGTGGATCACACGCATCAATGCGGCTGCCCGTTTGAATGGGACCACCTACAGCAAACTGGTCCACGGTTTACGGCAAAACCAGATCAACCTGAACCGCAAAATACTGGCTGACCTGGCGGTACGTGAACCAGAAGTTTTTGCTCAGATCGTCAACAAAGCGATCAGCTAAAGTAAAAACTTATAAAAACACATGAAAAAGGCTGCCAAAAAGGCAGCCTTTTTGTATTTATGATCTGTAGCGGAAATCCAATTTTCTTAATTTGGTTCAGGGGCGATTAAGACGAAGGTTTTCAGTCAGGGAATCATCGCCCTCGGGATCAGCAAGCAGAGCTTATTCTTGAGGTTGAAGCGGCGCTTGTGCGGATGGTTCATTAATCGGAAAACGCATCAAGCGGTTATTGCGCGCATCGGAAACCCAGATATTGCCCAACTGGTCGGCAGCCAAACCGCCTACGATGCCAATTTCATCAAGTCCACTGCCAACACCTCCCCAGGCGTATAAAAACTCGCCGAATTGATTGAACACCAGCACCCGTCCAAGCATTGGATCGGCGACATAAACAGTGCTGTTTTCGTCAATGGTCAAGAATGGCTTATTGTCGAGGGATTCGCCATACCAGCCGTTGATGTCCCAGGCGATGTGATTGGGGAAGACGAGGGGGTCACTACCGGGGAGCATGATCTGGATGCGTTTGTTCCAGGTATCGGCAACGAACAGGCGACCGGAATCATCAACTTCAACCCCAACGGGTTCATCAAATTGCCCCACGCCCAGCCCGGCGCCGCCAAAAACAGCCAGATTCACGCCATGACTGTCGAAGATGACGATGCGTTTATTGCCGGTGTCAGTGATGAAAACACGCCCCTGGCGGTCTACAGCCACACCACGCGGCCCCCAGAAATGATAAGGCGTTTCGGCAGCGCCAAACTTCCCCCACATGGTGATGAATTTGCCGTCAGCAGAAAATTTCTGAATGCGGTGATTCCAGGTATCTGCCACATAGACCGATCCATCCGGTCCGACGGCCAATCCCCAGGGCTCATTGAAAAAACCTTCAGGCGCGATCTGGTTTGCACCAAAATCAGAAGCGGCATAGGCGCCAAAGGCGTTCAGGTATTGACCCTGTGCGTCAAAATGAAGGATGCGGTGATTGCGAGAATCGGCAACATAGAAGCTGCCATCGGGTGCAAAGGCGATATCACGGGGCGCATCCAGGCTGAATTGTGCATCAGCGTAGATAACCCGGTCGGCTTCGAAGTTAAGGGTGGCCGCTTCGTAGGGGTCTATTGCTGGTTCGATGACCATTGGAGCTGCGCCGTACTCCCAGAGCTTGGAGGCGATATCCTTGCGCAGGTACATGCGGAAGGAATCGGAAGGTTGCCAGTTTTCAAGGGTCAGGGTATTCGTATAGGTTAACTTGGCATAGGGTTCGTAATTGCGGTTATACCAGATTTCCCATAACGCGGATCGCATGTTCGGATCTTTGAGTGCATCCCACACGCGCTGAAAAGTGAGGTTAAAATACGCCTGTGAGGGCCACCACAAGCGAGTGTGGTCAAAGCGGATATAGTCATCGCCCACCACCGGTTCGATCAGGCCAAAGTTGCCGCTCCCGGCCAGGATGATGGGTGCATCGCGCAAATCACGGGTGGGGTTATCTGAAAACCAGCGTTTGTTGGGATAATCACGAAAATACCACCAGTAGGGATAAAGCATGTCGTTATCATAGGCGACCACGATGTCCTTGCCGCCCGTCAGGCGGAAACTGATTTCTTCGACTTGCTCAAGAACATCTTTGGGGTCGCGCGCGGAGTGAGCGTACACCAGAAATTCTTTGGCGGTGTCATACAGGATGAAGTTAGCACGGAATGCCGTTCGCGCGGTGACAAAGGAGAGGACAGCCACAAACAGGATCAGGGCTAATCTTCCAATCTGAGCGACCTGCCAACCGCGCAGAAAGAACCACAAGGCTGCCCCGCTGGCAAACACACAAGCCAAAGCCAGCAGGAAGTTGGCGGTATCTTCTAATTGCGCCAATTCCCTGCCCTGGAAGGGAGGTAAGGGGCTGAATGCCAGGCTGATTGTGCGAAAGAGAGCCAGTAAGAACAGGGACCCGAGCAGAACCACAATCCAGCCGCGCTGGCGCTTGAACTCTAACCCATTGAGGGATTCAACCAGGCGTCCCAGACTCCAACCGCTGGCGAGGATCATCGGCATGGTGATGTGAGAAGTAAGCCAGGGCATGCGTTCGCCAGCAAAGCTGAAGGTGATCAGGCTCATCACCGACCAGAAGAGCAACAGGGCCAGAACAGGGGTGCGACGCGGTTCGCCTTCGTTGTCGACGATGCGCCGGGAAAGAGACAGCTTGAAATCACCGATGTTCTCTTCTTGAGTTTTAACCGCGTCATCATCAGCGCTCTGGGATGAGGTGAACTCGCTCAAATTGGTGTTTTCCACATCCGAAACCTCTTCCGGATCGTTATTGGCGGTGCTTTGCTCAGGTTTGAGCCTGCGTGAAAGCAAGCGAAAGCCCAACACAGCCGCCAGCAGGGTGCCGAAAGCCGGCAGGAATTCATAGATAGGAATTTGGATCAGGGCGTAATAATACAGAGGTTGGGTACCCCGGACCACACCTTGTTGAGCCAGCCAGTAGCCCAGCGCTCCCATCAAGCCCATGTACAGACCAAGGCCCTGGGTGAAGAGCGAAGTATAGAAGATGGTGAAGATGCTCCAGAAAATGGCGATATTTACCGCCCAAACTTTCCAGTTCCACCAAATGCCAATTCCCAGGGCAATCAACGCCAGCGGAATCAGAAAGTACAGCGAAGAGGTCATCCCCCCCATACTGTAATCGAGGGGGTTGAAGCCCAGGATGTCCATGGGCAGCGCAGCCAGGAGAGGCAGCACGATGGTGCCCTGCATGATCAACAGGTCAAAAGAGCGTTCATCCCTGACCCCGTGCCATCCGATGCCCTTGATCAAAAAATAAGCTGCGGAAACCAGGCCGACCAGCAATCCCAGACCCAACCCACCGATGATAAGGCGTGTGGATGTCTCCAGGTCGCCCAGTGAAATACCCACGCTGTCATCCGGTACCGTTGCTGAGCCGTGCGTTAGGGCGTTGTAACCCACGGCAAACAAAGCCAGGCCGAACATCAGGGTGATGCCAACAACAGCTAAAAAGATGGTGCGGGTTTGTTTAGACTGCCAGGGTTTGGTCATCAACTGCACTGTGAAAACAAGTGCCAGGAAGATCAGCAGCTCGGCTGTAAAAATATATGCCGTAGCTTTGTCTGTAAAATGGAGTGCGGTGATGACTGTGATGAATAAAAGGGTGCGCTTTTGACCTGATTCTAAATAGCGGAGAACGCCCCACAACAGCGCCATACCCCAAAAGACGATGTAAATTTCATTGCGGGTATAGCGACTGTAATAGGAGATAAATGGCGAAATCATAAACATGAACCCTGAAATCAATGCTCCCACCCTGCCCAGGTATTTTTTAAAGGCAAACAGGGCAAAGGCGACCACCCCGATGCCGAACAGGGCATTGGGGACCCGGGCGGAGAAATCGTTGGCTCCAAATAGGGTATAGGAGAGCGTAATCAGGTGAAATTGCAGGGGACCATGGGTCACCGGGTCGTAGCGGTAACCACCGCCCTGGTAGAAGGTATACGCTGGCACCACATGGTTGACCTCATCATGGCTCATAACCCGTGCACCCAGGATGGCAAACCGGCTGACCGCGGTGATGAGCAAAATTACGCCGAGGATCAGGTGGTAAACGGTGAATTGAGGCCAAATTGAGAAAACTGGTCGATCCAGCCAGGAATTGAGGGTTTTGTTCTGATTCATGACGCGTTTTTCCGTGTTGATTGTGATCAGGTTGTGCAGGTCTAATTTTAGCTCATTTTTTGAACTATACATGATAAGTCTGCGCCTGACAAGGGATCCGCATCCGTAAATCATGGGCTCTTTCAAAACCTCAAGTTAAGGTAAAATCATGATTAATGAAAACAAGATTGTTCTGGCTTGGTGTTCTGGTCATTTTTTTAACTTCTTGTGGGAAAAGTGAAGCGCCGTTAAGTTTGGCGACTCTGGATGACACGCGCCTGAATGAAACTGCGGTCAGCCTGGTGACCCTGGATTTTGCGCAGACCCAAACAGCGATACCCACAGAAACGCCGACGCCCACCCAGACTTCTACGCCGATTCCCACTTTGGTGCGCACACGACCGCCCATCCAAACCCCCACCAGCGTACTGCCCTGCAACCTGGCTGAAGCGGGTCTGCCAATCGACATTACGATCCCGGACGACACCAAGATGGGGCCAGGAACGCATTTTTCTAAAACCTGGCGGTTGAAAAATGTTGGTTCCTGTACCTGGACGCGATTGTATGCGCTGACTTTTTTCTCGGGCAACAGCTTAAGCGCACAATACACGCATTACCTGCTTCAGCCGGTTGAACCGGGCGAAACCGTTGACCTGACCGTCGATATGATCGCTCCTGAGCAGGTTGGGGTTTACCAGAGCAACTGGATGTTGCGCGATCCTGATGACGCGCTATTTGGAATTGGTCCGCATGGCGATGCACCCTTTTGGGTACGGATTGAGGTCGTTCAGGTGGCGACTGAAACCCCGCATCCGACGCCTTCTCTGACCGTGACACCCCCAGTTTATATTACGGGTGAGGCATTGTTAGCCGACAGCGATAAAATCGACCTTGATAAGGCTATCCTGAACCCCGCTGATGACGATCTGGCTGACCTCCAGTACCATTATGGAGGAACACCTGCTCACCTGTTGACGCCCCTGAATGGCATGGAATGGGCTGCTTACGGTGATTTTGAACCCGGACTGGCTCAATGTTCTGCGGCAGCAATTAATAACAACACCATTGGTTTTTCTACAGTACCCGTGGGGACGTATTTTTGCTATCGGACTTCGGAGGGGCTTTGGGGATGGTTGCGCATTGAATGGTTTGCCGATGAAAAATTGATGATCAGTTTCCTGACCTGGGCAGTTCACTGAACTCCGGTTTGGTTGAAGAATGATTAAATCGCCCTTGCCTTGCAGGGGCTTTTTTTAATCAGAACAGGCTGCGAAAGATGAGCATAAAGCCGAAAATGATCAATGGAATGCCAAGGATTGCGCCGACGATCGTTAAGGTTAATGTCACTCCGGCAATCATCAACACCAGCCCTAAAATAGCGCCGATCAGGCGTCCGGTGGCTTCGATGATCCAAACGACCAATCGCCAGGTGAACCAGAAAGGGAAGAACAGCCAGTGTACACGGTTTTTCTTTTCTGCCATATTGACCTCCTCAATTATTATACGGCATAGAAAGCAATAAGTTTTAACTCGAAGTCTTTAAATCCAAACAAAAAAGTTGTCTGTAGAAACGCACCTCTTTGATCATTTTTCACCAAAGACTTAAAAAGCAGAACGGTCCGGATATCGCACATTTTATTGAGTGATCAAATCAGGAAGGCCCTGAAAAAACCTGGAATACGCAAAAAAAGTAACCGGGATTTGAACCAGAACAGGGACGATGGCGCTATTTATCAACCAGTCAAACAATTCGTCGACTTGATCCATTGTTTAAACACAAGAAAGATAATCAGGTAAAAAAAACTGCAGGTAAGTTGGCATATAGGGTCAGGCAGAATACGGATCAGTAGCTGAGTGGTGAAGCCGCCAGGTCGAGGACGGCTTCTTGAAAAGCCTGGCAGGCAGCCTGGCAGGCGCTCTGAGTTCCTGTCAGCAGGGCACCGGAAAAGTTGGTTTCAGAAGGGGGTTTGAACCACACACAAAGCCTGACATCGGCTCGTTTTAACGCCGCGTCGATGGCAAAGGTCGCCTCGATGGGGGGCGCAATGAGATAGGCTAAAGGGTCTCCTTCGGGCACCTGAGCCAGCCCGCTGAGGTATGAGCCAGTACGAGAGATCAGATGGGCAAAAAAAGCCAGTGAACCATCTTCATTTGCTGAATAAAAGTGGGCTTGGGTTTGAGCATATTCGATGCAAGCCAACAAGCCAGCACGAGCTTCCGCCGGATTAGGCCCAGCCAGGATGCCGATGATTTCTCCTGAGAGTGGCCCCGATGGGTAACCAGAACCGGCGTAGAAGCTGGCGGCATAGACAACATCAACATCGGCTTTTTTCGTTGCTTCGTCCAAAGAGACGTATAATGAATCGTCAATGTCGCAGGTGATCAATGCCAGGCTTTTTTGATCCGGTCGCAGGTTCAGCTCTCTGGCAAATTCGGGGTGAACATTAGGGATCAATCTTGCGGCAAGTATGCGGGGGATGATTGGATCAAGAAGGGCCATGTTAATCTCTCTTTATCAATGCTTGTGCATATCTATCCAAAAAAATGGTGTTTACAGGAGCCTATTCAGCTGTGGCGGTTTTTTCCTTCAAACTCACACCGCTGGCCTGGAACTTATGCGTCTTTTTAATCATTTCAACCACGAAAGCGCCGGCTTCCAGCGTGTTGGTACCGCCGTTCATGGTGATCATGCAAATTACATCACGATCTGCATCGGTTTTGCCGTGTGCCGGCTGCCAGCCCATATAGGCACTCATGGCATCAGAAATTCCCAAGCCGGGACGTTCTCCGATGAGAATGACCACCACATCTGCTCTGATGATCTCGTTCAGGTCGTTGATCACGCCCACGCGTGCATGTTTGATGAAAAAGGACGTGCCAAGGCTGAGCCCGGCGCCCTGTAAACCCTCTTCGATGACCGGGAAAATCAAAGGCAGGTTGTTGTTGATTGCAGCCGCGCTGAGGCCATCGCCAACCACAATTTGGACCTGTGGATTCTTCACACAGCGTTCAGCAATGGTCTTTTTTGCGTCATCGCATAATATACGCCCCAGATCTGGACGCAGCAGGTACTCGGTCTGAGATTGAACCTGTGTTTGAACGGTGAATAAGTCGAACTGATTCAAGATGTCTTCATCGACGACGCCAAAAATTGCATCCTGGGTAACGGCATGATCAGCTTGGAACAGGAGCAGGGATTCAGTCTTTGGGCGTGGTCCAGCCCTGCCAACGCCCAGGCGGGCGTTTGTGGTTGAACAGAGATTGAGCAAGCCATCAGGGTCAAACGGGTTGACAACCCCAAGCTTCTGACGGTTTTCAGCCAGGCTTGGATCTGGCAAGTCGATACCAGGACTTTGACCTCCCTCAGGCTTGACAACTTCTACCTGGGGTGCGGATTCCTGAAGGCTACCCTTGCCTAACTCCGCCAGAACCTGTCTGATGATCGCTTCAATGTCCAAATTCTTTTGTTCCATTTGAAACTCCTATCGCCCCAGGAAGAAAGAGGCATCACCGGCTTTTTCTGTCAGGATGCCGTTTTTCATCAACCCCAGATTTTCCATCCAGGCTTCAAACTCCGGTATGGGACGCAAACCAAGCAGCTGTCGCAGGCTGGCTGTGTCATGATAACTGGTGCACTGATAGCTGAGCATGATATCATCACCCAGGGCAACGCCGATGAAGTAGCAGCAACCGGCAGAGGTCAGGAGCACTGCCAGATTTTCAATGTCGTTTTGTGTTGCCTTGGCGTGGTTGGTGTAGCAGGCATCGCATCCCATTGGGATACCCGTCAATTTGCCCATGAAGTGATCTTCTAACCCAGCACGAGTGATTTGCACGCTATCGTAAAGGTATTCTGGACCGATAAAGCCCACTACGGTATTAACAATGAAAGGCTGATAGCGTTTGGCTAATCCATAACAGCGCGCTTCCATGGTCAATTGATCGGTATCCTCGTGAGCATTGGCGGATAATTCCGTTCCCTGACCCGTTTCAAAATAAAAGTAATTGGGTCCGGTGCTGTTGCAGTATTGTTTTGCCAGTTCGTAGGCTTCATCCAGCATCCCAACGGAAATTCCAAAGCCCTGGTTTGCTTTCTCTGAACCTGCCAGGCTTTGGAACAGCATGGAAACCGGTGCGCCCCGTTTAAGCGCCTCCCTCTGCGTGGTGATGTGCGCCAGCACTGAGTTCTGGGTTGGGATTTCCCAGGCTGTGATCACATCATGGGTCAGTTCGAACAGGCGACTGACACTCGAAAGCGAATCGTCGGAAGGGTTGATCCCGATTACGCAATCGCCAGAGCCATAGGATAGCCCTTCGAAGATCGAGGCTTTGATCCCAGCCGGGGAGTCGGTGGGGTGGTTGGGCTGGTTGCGTGAAGAAAGCACTCCGGGCAACCCCATAGTGGTATTGCAATGGGCGGTCACTCTGATTTTTTTCGCAGCCAGCATCAGGTCAAGGTTTGACATCAGCTTAGCCACACCCGCCACCATCTCGGCAGTCAGGGCGTTGCTGACGCGCCGGATCATTTCGGAGGTGGTGGTATCTGACAGCAGCCATTCACGAAAATCGCCCAGCTTCCAGGATTTAATTTCGTTGTAAATCGTTTCATTGACACTGTCGTCGATTACCCGGGTGACCTCGTCCCGATCATAGGGAATCGATGGGTTTTGGCGCAAAGTTTCCAGCGTAACCTCGGCGAGGATATGTCTTGCAGCCATGCGTTCAACTGAGCTCTCGGCAGCGATCCCAGCCTGGCGATCGCCGGATTTTTCTTCGTTGGCTTTTGCCATCAATTCCTTGATGGTGGCAAATTCGTAGGTTTTTCCAAACAATTTCGTTCGTAAAAGCATAGCTGTCCTTTACCTCTCAAAGCACTCAATCATAAAAGATCAAGGTCTTTACAGAAAGCGGCACAATGCGACCATCAAGGATCGGCTCGCCGATATCGATAAAATCGCCTTCGCTCAAACCAATTTGATCCACACTGATCAGGGGGAGCTGCGGCGCCATGGAATTGATCGTCTGACCGAGAACCTGGGCATAATCCATTTCAGTCACGAGCACCAGAGGCATTCCAGGAGCAAGGGTTCCGTTGGAAAATTTAACCAAGCCTTCGGCGATTTGACGTAACCAGTGGTAATCGAGTTTTTGTGGTAGGGTGAGAGCGATAGCATACGTGGTCGATTCCAGGTTGATATCCCAGCGTTGGATGGCGGTCAGAATGGCTGCATTGACTTCTTCGGGCGAAGGTGGCGAATCCAGTGGAAGCTGGGGGCGAATCACAGGCAGGTTGCGCGCGGGAAGGATTTCAGCGCTCGTCCAAATTGTGCTGCCACTGAGGGTCACCGTCTGATTTGAAGCGCCAATCACCGTTGCACGCTTTGTTTGCGAAGGGGGCAAAACGGTATATCTGCGAAGCCTTTCATTTTCGCGCAAAGAGCGCGCAAACAGCAAACCGACATCATCATAAACGAGAGCATCGGCAAGATTGTTGATTGAATAATTCTGGTAATAAAGTGCGCCAACTCCGCCTGAAAAAAAGAGAATTTTTGACTTCTCTGCACCTTCTAAGGGCGGCGTGAGCTGAAGCCTGCTGCCCAAAGCCGACTGGGCGCCGGACGCCAGGTCTGCCACCAATTCAGCCATCAAATCCGTAAAGCTCTGCAGCGTATCAAGCTCAACTCGCTGACCCGCCACAATGGGCAAGCCAAGGGTGTCGATAATGATATGTGCGGAAGGCGCAATGTGCCTGACGATGCCCGATGATCGATCAACGATAAGTTGACGCCCGCCAACCGCCAGGGTGGAGGAGGAAAGATGTTCTCCAAGCCGGAAGATGGCTGCGTTGGCGGTGCCCCCGCCGATATCAATGTTGGTAACCTGAGCAAAGCGTTCCACAGAATAGGCTGCTGCCCCCGAGCCACGTCCAGCAATTTGAGCTTCCAGATTTGGACCTGCGACGGTCACCACGAAATCACCGGCAAGGGCAGCCATGGCTTGAAGAATTAAGTCAGCGTTTTCGGTGCGTGCAATCTCTCCGGTGATGATGACAGCACCGGTTTCAACTTGTTCAGGGTGGATATTCGCGTTGCGGTATTCACCGCTGATGATCGCGGTCAGCGAATCCACATCCACCAATGTCGGATTCAGAAGCGGGGTCAGGTGAATTTCGCTTTCAAACAGAGATGCCTTATCGACCACGTCAAAGCGAGGTACTCTTCCTGGGCGGGCGACATCTGCAATTTGAAGGCGCGAAAAAACCAGTTTGGTCGTTGTCGTGCCGACATCAATGCCGACACTGATCATTTCCCTTGCTGAAACCATTAATCCTGCATGTTCCTATTCAGGTTGAGTTGGAAGGATGAACTCGATGTTGTTGTGAGGGCGAGGGATGACATGGACACTGACCAGCTCACCGACCCTTTTCGCTGCGGCAGCTCCAGCATCGGTTGCAGCTTTCACTGCACCGACATCGCCCCGCACCATCACTGTTACATAACCACCACCGATGGTTTCTTTGCCAATCAGGGTGACATTGGCTGCTTTGACCATTGCATCGGCTGCTTCAATAGCGCCGACCAGCCCTTTAGTTTCTACCATCCCTAATGCAATAAATTGAACATCTGTCATGACAGGCTCCTCATGTCAAAAATTATTTTTGTATCTCAACCATTGATTAAAAGACAGGCTTGCTGTCATTCTATCAATGGTTGATCATCATAAATCTGGGGAACTTCAAAAAGTCCCCAGTTTTACAGCTCGATAACGCCGTCCTTCCTGACGGAGAGGTAAACCGTTTCTCCTTCTTTATAAGGTATACCGCTTTCGTAGACCACGTCAGCATTGAGGTTTACTTCGCCGCATTGAATATTGTACCGGATGATATTCCCATGCGAGATGCTGTTGGTGATAACGCCTTTAAGGTGGTACTTGTCTTCATCAACAGTGGGTTGATAACTGATCTGCACGATCTCTGGTCGAATCGCAACATCCTGGCAGGTGAAGATTTCACCGGTGGCTTTGGCTAAGTCAGCGGCAGGCAAGATTCTGTAATTACCGATAAAAGTAGCCGCAAATTTTGTACGCGGATTGGCATAAAGTTCGATGGCTGAACCGCTCTGCTCGATGAAGCCCTCGTTGAACAGGTGAATCATGTCCGAAAGAACCATCGCTTCGTCCTGGTCGTGGGTTACAAAGATGGTGGTAATGTTGAGTTCTTTTTGAATGCGGCGAATTTCGATCTGCAAGTTGCGGCGCAACAAAGCATCGATCGCAGATAACGGCTCATCTAAAAGCAGGACTTTTGGTTCGGTGACGATCGCACGTGCCAGGGCAACCCGTTGTTGTTGTCCACCCGAAAGCTGGTTGGGGTACTGGGTGATTTTTTCCTTCAGCCCAACCATCTCGAGGATTTCTTCCACTTTTTCTTGGATTTCTTGTTTTGGGATTTTGTTTTGCTTGAGCCCATAGGCAACATTGTTGAAGACGTTTAGATTTGGAAACAGCGAATACTGTTGAAAAACCATCCCGATTCCACGTGTCCTGGCACTGACATCGGTGATATCGTTGCCATCCAAATAAATCCTTCCTGACGTGACTGTTTCCAAACCCGCCAGGCAGCGCAAGAGCGTACTTTTTCCACAACCGGAAGGTCCCAGCAGGGTGACCAGCTGTCCTTTCTCAACCTCCAGATTGATATCCTTTAAAACGTGGTTGTTTCCAAAAAACTTATTGACATTTTCAAAAACGATGTAAGACATGGATTATCATCTCCCTTTCTCTTCGATCTTCTGGCGCTCATCTCTGCTCTGAACATAAAGAAATAGAGCCGTGATCAGGAATGTGGTCAGCATAATAATAACAAAAACAGCCGAAGCCTCGGTGCTGGAACGTTTCATGGCGAGGAAAAGGAATATCTGAACGTTCTGGAAAGCACTGCCCGTAATGTTGCGAATAAGGACGTAATCTCCAAAGATAATTCCTACTGCCAGCAGCGATGAAACGGTGATTCCTGAGATGATGTTAGGAATAATCACACGAATAAACGCCTCCAATTTGCTGGAGCCTAACATCTCTGCCGCCTCGATCAGCATGGGCATATTGACCGCGTGCATGCTGTTTCGGATCCCCTGGTAAATATATGGCAGGATGATGATGCAATAAGCACCGATCAGCATCACCTTGCGATCGCCTAAAAACCCTGCCATGCCTTGATAAAGCGAAAGAATACTGACCGAAAGAATCACACCCTGAATGGTATAAGGGATCATACACAGGATTTGAACATATTTTTCATATTGAGGGAAGTGGATTGTGACTACAAACAATGCTAAAAGCACCACCACCACAGTGATCACGATCGGAATAATGCAAACCAGTATCGTCCGTCCCAATGACAGCATAAAAGGCCTGTTAGAGAGCAGGTCGGTATAGTGTTTAAGGGTAAAGCCTTCCGGAAGGATGCCGGTCCATTTTTTGAAGGCGGAATAGGTTGCTGTAGCTAATAACGGGGTCAGTAAATAAATAATAATCAGGATGATAAGGGCAGTGACCCAAAATTGTTTTTTCATTTAACGCCACCTCCAAGTTGAAGTCCGACGGGTGATGAAATTGTTGATTAATATCGCACCTAACATAAAAATCATCATCACCACTGATAAGGCTGCGCCCAGATGAGGACGCGTGGTCATATCACCGGTGAACATGCCTGTGATATTGATTGAAAGCAGCGAGTAGTTGTTCATCAGAAGTGCGTACGCGGTGGCGTAAGCTGCAATCGCATTGGCAAAAAGGACGCTGATGGTTCCAAAAATGCTGGGCAACAGGACAGGAATGCCAACTTTGAACCAAAAAGTAAGGCTATTTCCATTAAGCAGCAAGTTGGCTTCTTTCCATTCTTGGCGGATGCCATAGAACGCCGGTACCATCAACAGGGTTGCCAGTGGAACCTGAAAATACACGTACATCATGTTGAGCCCAAAGCTTGTGTAAAGATCAAAATTGGCTAAGGCTGTGATGCCATAGGTCTTTCCGACCTGAATGAGGACACCGGAATTGCCTAAAATGATCATATATGCAAAAGCCAAAGGAACGCCGGCAAAGTTAGACGTCATATTGAGGATTGTAATAAATACGTTTTTAATTTTGCCGGTTGAATTGTGAATAGCCTGAGCGCCAATAAACCCAATGAGAATTCCAAACAAAGCTGAAATCGCTGTGACTTTAAGGCTATTGAGAATTGCTCTTTGATAAGCGGGGCGTGTGAATGCCGCGATGTAGTTTTCAAAAGAAAAAAGAACGCTTTTATCGACTTCTGATCTGAAGCTGCTGAGAATCATCATGATCAACGGAAGAACTTCATACAGAAATGCGATCAACAAGAATGGTAGAAGAGCCAGGAAATTCAGTTTCACGTTGGTCTTTTTTTTCATAGAATCTCCAGTCTTTGAAAAGAGGGGCGTATAAGAATTAATACGCCCCTATCGTTTATGTTTTCATACACCGATCAAAGCAATTACTTGCTCATCAGGGGGATGATTTCCTCTTCCCAACGCACTGAGATCTGGGCACAAACCTCTGAGTATTTTGCTGCGTCGGTGATCGGAATTGAATTCTGATACTCGGACTGTTGAATCGTCGCGTCCTGAATCGCCTGTGGGATCTTAATATCGGTCCGGGTTGGAACTGCGCCTGCTTTTGCCAGGTTGATCTGCCCGTCATCACTGAAGATGAATTCGCGAGCCAAAGCGGCTGCAAAGGGGTGCGGTGCAAAAGCGTTGATCACTGAGGCATAACCGCTGAGGATGGAGCCATCCTGAGGTACCGAGATCGAGAACTTGTAGTTCGGTGTTTCGTCGCGATAGGTCAGGGCATTGTAGCTCCAGGTTACGCCAAGTTGAACTTCACCCGCCTGGATCCGTTGCAAGAGGATATCGCCCTGGTCGATTCGGCCTGCTTTTGCCATTTCTGCCCAGAATTCAAACGCGGGGTCAAGGTTATCCATGTCACCGCCGAAAGCAAAAGCGGTTGCAAGCACGTTAGCCTGACCCGTGGCGCCGCCGATGACGTCACCGATGGTGAGTTTGTAAGTGCCCTTGCGAACATCAGCCCAGGAAGTCGGGTAGGGTTCGTCGGTAACATCTTCATTGAAGATGAACGTGGTCACACCGGTATAGGCAATCATCCATTTGCCATCTTCGGCTTTTGCCCAATCGGGAACCGTTTCCCAGTAGCTGGTCTTGTAACCCTGAACGATGCCTCTTTCAATGGCTTCTGCGGTAAACCCGAGTCCGATATCGCCAATGTCTTTGGTGGGGGAATCCTTCTCGTTTTCGAACATGTTGAGTTCTTCAGCCGAGCTCATATCGGTATCTGCGTGCGTGATGCCATATTTCTTTGTCAAACCTTCCCAGGTGTCACCCCAATTAGCCCAAGAATCCGGCATACCAACGGATTCAACGTGCCCTTCTTCCTGTGCTTTTTTGATGATTTCTTCGAGGGTGTAATCATTCAGGTTGACGGCTTCTTTTTTGCCTTTTGCCGGCCCACAACTTGCCAGGAGCACAGAAATTATGGTCATCAGCATAACGATACTAATTAATTGGTGTTTCTTCATCTCAATCCTTTCGTAATCATTGGAGTCGTTAATAACGACACCTTCTCATGGTTGCTTTTCCTGGTTTTATGCTTCAAAAATAAATCTTCAATTTTTAGCCAAGAAAAATTCGGTTGTTGACACGGTTTCGCGAAAACTTCACAGCAACTGGCTTGAAATAAAAAGAGAAATAACGTTCGCAATCGTGGAAAAACTGTTGATTTTTGAACATTGAAATAAAAATCACCGTCACTGTTTCCATTGTTCGCTTCTAAACACAGCATTTTGTATCTGGAAATAAACCTCCTTTCTTTGTTAATCCACGCCCCGTTATTGAAAAGACATCTGCAAATTAACGGGGTAATGGTTATTAAGAAGAATTCGATGATAATTTCTTTAATGTCTGATCCCTTTCATCGTCGAAGTGATTTTTTACTTCAATACAAGCCTGATAAATGTTATGCTCAATTATAAAGGATAATTAATAATCTTTCCACTTTTTAAAAATAGAATGAGCATAAAATAATCGGTAAAAAATGGAGCATGTAAAACCTGTTGTGTATTCTAAATCTGGCTTATGCGAATGAAAAATTTGTTCTTACACATCTGCGATTGTGCAGGTCATGAAGTTCACATTCGGTTATTTATTCAGTAAGGTTAATATTATAACAGATTTTTCCAGTGAAAAAGCAACGAATTATTTAATACCCTGACCAAAATTCCAAAAAAATGAAAGAAAATACTAGATGCTTGGTTTAGCACTTAAACACATAAATTAACCACTTAACAAGCCGGTTTGTGTCTGGTATAATACTTTTCGCCTTAGAAAAGGCGGTATGGAGAGGTCGCATAGTTGGCCTAGTGCGCCCGCTTGGAAAGCGGGTATACCGCAAGGTATCGTGGGTTCGAATCCCACCCTCTCCGCTGTGAGAATAAGACCACCCACCAGATTGGGTGGTTTTTTATTAAACAAGCATATTTTCAAAGGCGGTGGGTTCGCATCCACATTCCCTACGGGAACGCTTCGCAGCCCCCTCCGCTGTGAGAATAAGACCACCCACCAGATTGGGTGGTTTTTTATTAAACAAGCATATTTTCAAAGGCGGTGGGTTCGCATCCACATTCCCTACGGGAACGCTTCGCAGCCCTCTCCGCTGTGAGAATAAGACCACCCACCAGATTGGGTGGTTTTTTATTAAACAAGCATATTTTCAAAGGCGGTGGGTTCGCATCCACATTCCCTACGGGAACGCTTCGCAGCCCCCTCCGCTGTGAGAATAAGACCACCCACCAGATTGGGTGGTTTTTTCAAACGAGCACGTTTTCAAGCGCGGTGGGTTCGCATTCACATTCCCTGCGGGAACGCTTCGCAGCCCCCTCCGCTGTAAGAATAAGACCACCCACCCGGTTGGGTGGTTTTTTTAAACGAGCACGTTTTCAAGCGCGGTGGGTTCGCACCCACATTCCCTGCGGGAACGCTTCGCAGCCCCCTCCGCTGGAATAAAAAATGCACTGTGGTTGTGTTTGGGCGTTTTGTCTTCAAGAGTATGAATGGCTTGTTTGTTGTCGTTCTTCTTTTGCAATCATTCCTATTTATTGTTAAACCGAGTCTTCCTCCGCCAGGAGAACACGGCTAAAACAACCAGCACAAGAAAGCTGGCTGCCAGAAAAACCCATTTGAACAGTGTAAATATGCCCGCCAGGCTATCAATCACGGCTGTGCGTTGAGGGTGCCTTGAGACAACAATTGATGCAGAGATATTTTCGAGAAAATCAAAGACCATGCCGGTTATTGGAAGTAAGTTGACCCTTGCCCACAAGGACCCGGATAGATTTGAAAATTTCGTCAGAAAGCTGATCGCTGTAACCAGGAAAGCGGTGTAGACCAGCGGGAAGATCAGATCAAACGTGAACCTTGCTCGGATGTAGGCAGCCCGACCATGTGCTCCATAACCTTCAGCCATGCGGTAGAGGTCGGCAGCGGTATAGAAAAGTGAAGTGTCGGGAGATCCGAGTTCGGCGCTGTAAGTTTCAGCTTTAGCCGTCTGATCGGGCAAGACTAGCGCGCTGAAGACGAGGAAGAGCGCCAGGCAGATCAACGCCAGGAGTGGGGTAGAAATTTTCATAAGCCAAAGGGAAAGTTTTGTGAGCATCGTTACCTCGTAAAAGAAATGATATGAGATGAGGTGATGAAATTTAAACTGATTGTATTGTATCAAAATCAGAGCGTTGTGAAGTTCTATTTTGTTTTGGGTTTTTTGATAAATTTTTATTTCTTTAGACCTCCGGGGTTTGATTGCGAAATTGTGAAGATTTGGCTAAAAACCCCGGAGGTCTGTGTTTGTGCGTTTTATGCATCAGACCTCCGGGGTTTGATTGCGGAATTGTGGAGATTTAAACAAAAACCCCGGAGGTCTGTGTTTGCGAGGATTTGGGGTAATTCAAATTTCCCATCAGACCTCCGGGGTTTGATTACAGAATTGTGAAGATTTGACAAAAATCCCGGAGATCTGTGTTTGTGCGTTTTTTTCTGCAGACCTCCGGGGTTTGATTGCATGAAGATTTAACAAAAACCCCGGAGGTCTTTGTTAGCTTGTTTTTTCTTCAGACCTCCCTTCAGACCTCCGTGGTTTGATTATGGAGTTGTGGAGATTTAAACAAAAACCCCGGAGGTCTTTGTTTGCGAGGATTGGGGTTAATTCAAATTTTCCCTTCAGACCTCTGGGGATTGATTGGGACAAAAACCCCTGAGGTCTGTGTTTGCGGGCGGGTTATACCGGTTGCAATGCAAACTGGCTGTAGTAAAGCTCAGCGTAAAAGCCATTCTGATCGAGGAGGTCTTGATGGCTGCCCTGCTCAACAATGTCACCGTCGCGCATGACCAGGATCAAATCCGCGTCACGGATGGTCGAAAGCCGATGGGCGATGATAAAGCTGGTGCGACCCTTCATCAACCGATCCATGGCTTGCTGGATCAGGACTTCGGTGCGGGTATCCACCGAGCTGGTCGCTTCATCGAGGATCAGCATGGGCGGGTCACCCACAACGGCGCGAGCAATGGTTAACAGCTGCTTTTGTCCGGCAGAAATATTGGAAGCATCTTCGTTGAGGACCATATCGTAGCCGCCGGGCATGGTGCGGATGAAGTGATCGACATGGGCTGTTGTGGCAGCTTGAATGATCTGATCCGGATTGGCTCCGCCTTCACAGCCGTAACAGATGTTTTCGGCAATCGAGGCATTGAACAACCAGGTGTCTTGCAAGACCATCGCAAAGAGTTTGCGCAAATCGGCACGAGTGAAGTCCTGGATGTTATGCCCGTCAATCAGGATGGCGCCGTCGTCAACATCGTAGAAGCGCATGAGCAATTTGACCAATGTTGTCTTTCCAGCACCGGTTGGACCAACGATGGCAATCTTTTGTCCTGGTTCGGCGATAAAAGAGAAGTCTTTAATGATGATTTCGTCAGGGTTATAGCCAAACCGAACATTGCGAAATTCTACCCGACCTTCAATGTGATCAAGCTGAACCGGGTTCTCGGTTTCCGGAACTTCTTCAGGCTCGTTGAGAAATTCAAACACGCGCTCTGCTGCAGCCGCTGTTTGCTGCAGGATATTTGAAATATTGGCGATTTGCATCAGTGGCTCGTTGAAGGAACGCACATACTGGATGAAGGCTTGGATATCACCCACGGAAATGGACTTTCGAATTACCAGGTAACCGCCCAGAATGCTGACCGCGACATAGCTGAAGTTACTGATCAGCCGCATGGTTGGCATCATCAGGTGAGAGAGAAATTGCGAAGTCCACGCCGAACTGTACAGGGTGGTATTCAAACGGTTGAAAGTGTTTACTGATTCTGCTTCGGCGTTAAATGCTTTTATGACAATATGACCGCCAAACATTTCTTCCACATGCCCATTGACGTGACCCAGATATTCCTGTTGCTGTACAAAGTATTTTTGCGATTTTTTTACAATCAGGCGGATCACCACCATCGAAAGCGGAACGGAAACCAGGGCAATCAGCGTCATCGTCCAGCTAATTGAGAGCATCATGATCAGGATGCCGATGACGCTGGTGGAGGAAGTGATGATCTGTGAGAGGCTCTGGTTAAGGGTTTGGCTGACGGTATCGACGTCATTGGTGACCCGAGAGAGCACCTCACCCTGGCTGACCCTGTCAAAATATTGCAGTGGCAGGCGGTTGATCTTGGCGGCGATGTCCTGTCGGAAGCGATAGGTGATATCCATTGAAATGCCAGCGTTGACATAGCCCTGCAGAAAGTTCAAAAAGGCGGAGATGACATACAGCAGGGCAACCCGCGTCAGGATGGAACCGACCGCGGTAAAGTCGATCCCATTGCCGGTTCCAGAGATTTTCGCGGCAACGCCTTCGAAAATTTGGGTGGTTGCTCGCCCCAAAATCTTTGGCCCAAGAATCGCAAAGACCGTTGAGCCTGCCGAGAGGGACAAAACGAACAAGATCAACAGGTTGTATTTGCCAAGATACTTCAACAGACGCTTGAAAGTGCCTTTGAAATCACGGGCTTTCTCGCCGGGCATCATCGCCATGGGCCCGCCGCGGCGTCCCATTCGCATGGGGGGCTGGGTATCCGTTTTTTTGATTTGCTGGTTGTTATTGTGATGTTGGTTGCTCATGCCAGCTCCTCCATGCTCAGTTGCGATGTGGCAATTTCTTGATAGGTTTGGCAGGTTTGCATCAGTTCACTATGGGTTCCTTTGCCTACAATTTTGCCCTGATCCATGACGATGATCTGATCTGCTCCTTTTACGGTGGCGACCCGCTGGGTGACCATCAATACGGTGCTTTTTCCCGTTTCCTCTTTTAAGGCATGCCGCAAGGCAGTATCCGTCTTGAAGTCGAGGGCTGAGAAGCTATCATCAAAGATGAAGATGGGCGGTTGTTTGACCAGTGCCCGGGCGATGCTCAGGCGCTGTTTCTGTCCGCCGGAGACATTCGCACCTCCCTGCGAAATTTCCGCTTGCAAGCCTTCCGGGTTGGCAAACACAAATTCAGAAGCCTGGGCAATCTCGATGCTTTGGCGCAGCGTTTCTTCTGTGGCTTCCTGGTCAGCAAAACGCAGGTTGGATTCCACGGTTCCGGTGAAAAGGATGCCGCGTTGAGGGATGTAACCGATTTTGTCGCGCAGGTCGCTCTGGTAAACGTCACGCACGTCAACCCCATCGACCAACACCGCCCCCTGGGTGACATCAAAAAAGCGCGGGATCAGGTTGATGACCGTGGATTTGCCACTGCCCGTCGATCCAATAATTGCAGTGGTTTCACCGGGCTGAGCCGTGAAGGTGATCCCATGCAAGACGCACTCCTCGGCATCGGGATAACGGAAGTAAACATCTTTGAATTCAACCTTTCCTGTAAAGGGCTGCGGGAAGGATGCAGGGTTTTGCGGGTCTTTGATCACATTTTCGGTTTCCAACACTTCGGCGATACGGTCTCCCGACACGGCAGCGCGCGGCAGGAAGATGAACAACATGGAAAGCATCATAAAAGCCCACATGATCTGCATGCTGTATTGTAGAAAAGCCATCATATCGCCGACCTGGAGGGTGGATTGTGCAATTTGGTGGGCGCCGATCCAGATAATCAATATTTGCAACCCGCTCATCACCAGCGTGTTCAACGGCATCATGGTGGTCATAATTCGATGGATGAAAAGCCCCACCCGGGTGAGTTCGCGGTTGGCGCCATCAAACCGTTTTTCTTCAAAGGACTGCTTGTTAAAGGCTCGAATGACCATCATGCCGGTCAGGTTTTCGCGGGTGACCAGGTTGAGTCGATCAATCAATTGTTGAATGATTTTGAATTTTGGCGTGGCAATGAAGAATGTGATGTTGACGATCAGCAGAAGCATGCCAACTGCCAGAGCGATAATCCACCACATGTTGGGGCTTTTGTCTATGGCTCGAATCACGCCGCCGATGCCCAAAATTGGCGCAAAAAAGGCCATGCGTATGACCATAAAGGTGACCTGCTGGATTTGTGTCACATCATTGGTTGCGCGGGTGATCAGCGAAGCGGTGGAAAAATTATTGAACTCCTGGCTTGAAAAGGATTCCACCCTGGTGAACACGTCTTTGCGAATATCGCGAGCGACGCCCGCTGAGGTACGCGCCGCCAGGAAACTGACCGATACGCTGGTGATCCCCGCCAATAGAGAAACCAGGATCATCATCCCGCCAGTGCGCAGGATGTAACGGGTCTGGATACGCCCCAGGTTGACGCCCATTTGCTCGTATTCGTGCTCGATGGCTGTGGCTGCAACTTGATGGACAAGGGTGTCAGGCATGTTTGCGAATTGATCTCTGACCTGATCGATCATCTGTTCGCGCTGCTCTGGCGTTGCCATGCCAATAATTGTGTAAAGGTCCATACCGGGTGGGATTTTGGATGGGTCAAAAGGAAGGCTCCCCATCATGTTTGCTGCGTTTTCAGGGTTTTCCTGCATTTGCTGGATCATGGCGGTGACGATCATGCCGCGTGCCATGATGGGTTCGATTTGACCCCGCTCCTGCTTCGATAGCTCTGCCAGCACATAGATTGGCTCGGTTGCCAGAACAGGATATTCTGCCAGCAGGGTGGTATCCTGCGTGGGATCCAGCTGCTGATAGGCTGAATTAATGACAGCTTGCTCCTCAGAAGATAAAAAGAGAGAGATTTTCTCGAACCGTTCGCTGCGCAGAGCCTGCGGGAAGGCATCTTTAATGCCTTTTTGTTGGATGCCGACATTCACAATCTTAGAAAGGTAATCTGGCAGAGCCAGGTCAGCGTTGCCCATGATAAACAGTAAGACAATGGCGGCAAGAACGTTATAAATATAAGGTTTGATGTATTTAATCAATTTGAGCATAGGTTGAATGATCCTCGAATGCGGTTGCTTGTTGGCTCATCATGAAAGACCGCTAACCGGTCTTTGTTTTCCCGATGGCGGGTTGAGTGTTGTGATGATGAAGCCCATCTTTTAGATTTTGTGAATATTTATTCAGCCTTGATAGCGCCGGTAAAATGCTTTCTTTATCCTGCTCGGTAATCAGAACAGCCAGATCATCCAGCCAGGCATGCCTGGCTCGCATGGCTTCCTGCACGGTTTGAGCGCCTTTTTCGGTCAATGCAATCATTTTCACCCGGCGGTCTTCAGGGTCTTCGGTGCGCTGGATCAGCCCTGATTCTTCCAGAGGGGCTAAAAGCTGACTGACGGCAGCCATGGTGACGCCGAGATGGTCTGCCAGGTCGCTGACGGGGCTGGCGCCATGATGATACAACCTGAACAGCGAATTGGTTTGCGAAAGCGAGAGGGAGCTCTGCCGGTTATGGCGGATGAAGGCATGCATTGAACGATGCATTGATTCTTCAACCCATTCTCGCAGGGCGGTCAGAAAAAGATCCTGATCAGACATGGTTTACCTCGCTTAATAGTTAAACGGGGTTAACTATATATCCTTGCGCTGAGATTGTCAAGGTGGGTTTTTTAAACGTGCAGAGGAGTCGATAAGTGGAATACGATGTTTTTTAGGAAGATTATGCAACCTTTTTTCTGTAAATTCGAGCCAGAAATACCCATTGGACTTTAACAAACGAATGACCTGGCAGCGCAATAACGTTTGCCGATTTGCCAATCCTCGCTAATCTCCATCAATCGAGCTGAGATTAGTCTCAAACAAGAAGCTTCGTTTGGAAATACACCTACAACCCTGGTTCTTCTACGAATTTCTTTATTTATCCTTTCCAGGCTGTTCGTGGTTCTGATCGATCTTCGATGTTCAAGTGGGAAATCGAAAACAGTAAAACCTTCAGCCAGATTATGTTCCATCCAAACAGATAATCGTGGTGCAGAACGAGCATACTTTTCAATGATCACCTTGAGATACTGCTCTGCAGTCATTTTATCTGGCGCATTGAACATGGCCCGGATATCAGCTGCCACCTCTTTCCGCATCGATTGCCTTGGAACATAAGCCCCAGCATTTTGTTGAAGGTGGAATTGACATCGCTGCCACGGCACGCTGCCAAAGACCGCTCTTCGAGCTGCCCCTAAACCTGCGTGGTCATCACTGATCACCAACTTCACACCATGCATGCCTCTATCTTTCAAGCTCTTTAAAAATGCCTTCCAATGGGTTTCATGTTCGCTGAGGGATACCGAAACCCCTAAAACCTGTCTTTCTCCCTCTGGAGAGATCCCTGTGGCTACTAAAACAGCCGCATCACGCACTTGTCCGGCATCTCTGACCTTCTCGTAGCGAGCATCAGCATACAAGTATTGGATTTCTCCAAGCGGTCGTTCCCGCCATTCTTGCAAGACTTCGTCCAGCTGTTGGGCGGCTCGACTGACTTGCATGGCGGATATCTCAACACCCATCAGCTCTTCCGTGATGGCTTTGACCCTTCTGGTCGAAACCCCCTGTACGTACATCTCGGCTAAGGCAATCAGCAGGGCTCGTTCACTTCGCATACCTTTTTCAAGCGCTGAAGGATAAAAACCACCTTCTCGCACTTGTGGTATGGCAAAGGTGATATCGCCAAGCCTGGTCCTGACCGTTTTGGGTTTGTATCCATTAGCGTGGCCTTGCCGATCTTCGGTACGCTCGTATGCCTTAGCTTGCAAGTATTGCGATCGCTCTGCTTGCATCACATTATTGAGGATAACCCGGACCAGCTCAGGGATCACCTCAAGTCCATTTTGTGCCAGTTCTTCAATCATGCTTGTTGATAGGTTATAATTTTCTTGGTGAGTCATTGAGTTCTCCTTTTCAGATTTGGTGATCTATTTAGGATACTTCTGACTCACTACTTTTTTTAGGTTCTAGATTTTACAGAAAGAATGTTACACTAACAAAAATCAAACAAGGTATAATGCAGGAATTGCTGACAAGTCGAACGTGTTTGGTGTGAGGTGAAGATGAAAAGCTATTATCGGGTGGTCTTGGGCAGGCAGCATGTCTATGCTGAAAAATTTTTCAATGAAAACTCTATTGGTGTTTACTATGATATCGATCAGGATTTAACTGATCACTTGCCGGAAGATTGGCGGGCGTTCAACCGCCAGTTCATACCGGGCTTTATGAAAAAGCTGCCGGATAAAAGTAAGATTGCGGCGGGGCTTGCCTGTGGCGCCCTGTGGACACTTGCCAAAGGCATTGCAGAAGGTGATCTTGTCCTTTCACCAGATGGCACGGGTTCCTATATGGTGGGCGAGGTGGTAGGTGGTTACCGTTACCAACCTGATGACCCATCCCCACATCAACGCCCCGTTCGTTGGCTGGAAAGACGTATATCACGTACAGACATGAGTGACGAACTTAGCAAAGCTTTGATTGCGCCTGGAGCTGTTTCTAACCTTACACAATATGCTAAGGAAATTGAGTCATTAATTCAAGGGATTACTCCGACAGACATTTTCACAAATCTTCCAGAGGTAGAGAATCCTTATTTATTTGCGATGGAAAAGCATCTGGAAGATTTTCTCATTGAAAATTGGCGTAACACACCTTTTGGTAGCGATTACGATGTCTATGAGGAAGAAGGTAACCTAATTGGAAAGCAGTTTCCCACTGATACGGGTGCTATTGACATTTTTGCAGTCAGCAAAGACCAGAAAACATTGTTGGTGATTGAGCTCAAAAAAGGGCGTGCGTCAGATGCAGTTGTTGGGCAAATACTGCGCTATATGGGTTATGTGAAAGAAGAGCTAGCAGAAACTGATCAACTTGTAAAAGGGGTAATTATCGGTATTGAGGATGATATCCGCCTGCAACGTGCGCTTTCGATGGTAGAAGGTATTGAATTCTATCGCTATGAGGTGGATTTTAAGCTAAAGAAGGTGTGAGTTGAGCCAAATTGGGGAGGTTGAACGCAAAACTCAGAACCGCATTGTGCGTCTATTCCAGGAGAGCCTGGGGCACGATTACGTGGGGTATTGGTGTGATCGTGCCGATAATATCAATATCGAGGAAACCTATGTGGCATGGCAAAATAGTTGAATTACACATCATTAAGTTTTGGATGTCAGGCAATTCAAGCAAATTATTGGCCCAAACGGCGCATTTTCCTGGTTTAATTAAACCGATGGACTATCAATCATTCTTATTTTTCATGGTGTTTAAAAAGCAAAATCACCCCTGCATGTGGGGGGTGATCCTAGGGCAACCGCCATAGTTGGCGTAATGAGCGTGCAGAGACTCGAACTCTGAACCAATGGCTTAAAAGGCCACTGCTCTACCATTGAGCTACACGCCCATCTTCAAATGATTATTGTAGCACCCTCTGCCCTCTACGTCAATAAAAAACGGGCAAGGCATCCGCCATTTAGCGGGTCGTTTTCAAGCTCTCCAACAGCAAGCCGAAATTATCAAGGGTTTCGTTCTCTGCCTGCTCATAGGGGAAGTTGGTGATAAAAATAAAATAGGCGCTGTCGGTCTCGAAAAAATAAGT
This sequence comes from Brevefilum fermentans, assembly GCF_900184705.1. Lineage (NCBI taxonomy): Bacteria > Bacillati > Chloroflexota > Anaerolineae > Anaerolineales > Anaerolineaceae > Candidatus Brevifilum > Candidatus Brevifilum fermentans. The sequence continues at coordinate 772,008 of NZ_LT859958.1, forward strand.
CGACATATGCACATTGCCATTTACAGACTTGATCAGGTGGTTGTAACGCTCCACTTTGATACGGTTCACCCGGAAGGATTCGAGACCCAAAAACAGGGCTGATCGGCTCCCATCAATGCTGAGGGGAATGTCGCTGCCCGTGAGCTCGACAAAAGCTTCTTTGCTGAAGGTCGATTTTTCTTTGATATGGGCGACGAGGGTAATGCAATTATTCTGAAATTCGACTTCCTGCGTTGGTGTGCATTTGGGGGGCACAAGGGTCACCTCCCATTGACCGGGTTTGTCCCGGTTGGGCGCGTAATCGACCAACCAGCCCGGGGGAAGGCGGAACTCGATGTTGAGAGCGGGTTCCTGGTCGATGCGGAAGACCTTCCAATCCGCTGTTTCTTTGTTGGAGTTACAACTGGTCAGGATCAGCAAGGACATCAGGCTGAAGATGAAGGTCAAAATTTTTCGACGTTGCATACGCTCCTCACTCGAATCCTTTTTAGGGGATCCATGATAATAGTATAATGATGACAGATATTTGATCAGCGTGCCAGAGCACGGATCTGACCTGGCAACACCAGTCAATTTTACCCCAATATTGTCCCCGGGCAGAAGACGAATCGGTGCACACCTGGCTTTTTGATCGGTTAAATTAATGCGAGTGAAAGGAAATCCTGATGAAGAAAGACAACAAGCGGATTTTACGAGCCTTTGGCATGTGGAAAAGTCAAATTACGCCGGATTTGATGGCTGCCTCGATTGGTTTAACCGATCCCCAATGGGACACGGATGGTCAGACGCTGGTGTGGCGCGAGGAGCGTGGAGGCAAGGGCGTGTTGATGGCACAGCCCATTGGACAGGCAGCCTACGAGCTTTCCGGCGCGTTGAATGTGCGCGGCGGTGTGGGTTACGGTGGCGGAGATTTCACCATTCGGGATGGGCTGGTCGTATTTGCTGCCAGCGATGGACGGCTTTACCGGCGCATGCTGGGTGCGGGCTTCCCCGAACCGATCACGCCCGCTTTTGGCAGCGCAGCAGCGCCTCAGCTCTCGCCCGGAAACCGTTGGGTGGCTTTCGTCCACACCTATGAAGGCGCAGACGTGCTGGCAGTGGTGGACAGCGCAGGGGTGGACTGGCCGGTCAAACTGGCTCAGGGTGCGGATTTTTACATGCAGCCCGCCTGGCATCCGGATGGCGGCGCGATTGCCTGGATTGAATGGGATCACCCCAACATGCCCTGGGATGGAACCCGGCTGATGACCGCTGTTTTGGAGAGCACTCCACCGCAGATCGAGGCAGTCCAGCACCTGGCTGGCGGCGATGATATCCCGATTTTGCAGCCAGCCTTCTCCCCAGATGGACGGTACCTGAGCTATTTTGGCAACCAGGGTGAGTGGGATCAACTGGTTCTACGAAACCTGGAAACTGGCGAATTATCGGTATTGGTCGACAATGCCAGCCTGCTAAAGCCGGCCTGGATTCAGGGGGTGGTGGTGCAGGCCTGGTCGGCACACAGTGACCGGATTTTCTTCCTGCAGACCAGGGCGGGCCTGACCGAACTTAACCAGGTGGATGTGGGCACAGGCATGATCACTGGCGTTGATTTTGAGCCGTACACCCTGTTAAGTCAGCCCAATGTTCGAACCGACGGAACGATTACCCTGGTCGCCAGCTCGCCTGCCACCTCCTTACAGGTGATCAGCAAATCTGAAGCAAACTTTCAGGTTCACCAGCGCAGCACCAGCGAGGCGATCCCACGGGCTGATTTGCCACAGCCTTATGAAATCCAATGGACCGCGACCGATGGCGCCACGGTGTACGGGATTTACTCCCCGCCCACCAGCAGCCGGTTCCAGGGAGAGGGTTTACCGCCGGTCATTGTCCATATCCATGGTGGACCGACCAGCAGTGTTATGGTGGGTTACGACCTGGAAGCGGCGTACTTTACCAATCGAGGTTACGGGTACCTGGCGGTCAATTACCGTGGCAGTACAGGGTACGGACGAACCTACCGTGAAGCGTTGAGCGGCAATTGGGGCGAGCTGGACGTGGTTGACGCAGCCGGAGCAGCCCGGGCGCTGATTGACCAGAACCTGGGTGACCCGGGTAAACTGGTGATTAAAGGAGGTAGCGCAGGAGGCTACACCGTCCTCAATACGCTGATCCGCTTCCCCGGGTTGTATAAAGCCGGAATCTGCGCTTATGGTGTGACGAACCTGTTCAACCTGGCGATGGATACGCACAAGTTTGAAGCGCGTTACACCGATTCGCTGGTCGGTCCCCTGCCAGAAGCGGCACAGAAATATCATGCCTGGTCACCCGTGTTTCACGCCGATAAGATCAAAGATCCTGTGATCATTTTCCAGGGTGGGAAGGATCAAGTGGTGCCACCCAGCCAGGCGGAGGAGATCGTGCAAGCGCTCAGGGCAAATAGAGTGCCGCATGAATATCACCTGTATCCCGACGAGGGTCATGGTTTTCGCCTGGCGGAGACCCGTCGGGCGTATTACCAGGCGATCGAGCGCTTTTTATGGCAGTACGTGGTGTTTAGCGGGTAGTGGGTAGTGGGCAACTGGTAGCTGGTAGTGGGTAGTTGGTAGTGGGTAACTAATTGTATTGATGAACCTTTAAATGACCTGAGCGCCTGATTCCTGCTCCCTGATTCCTGATTCCTGATCCCCTAATTCCTGCTGCCTGATCCCTGATTCCTGATTCCTGATCCCCTAATTCCTGCTGTCTGCTTCCTGATCGCCCATTTCTTGATCATCTTCATTCGGCTCCACATGAACGTAAGCGCGGTCGACTTCGGGCAGGCTCTCTAAAGCTTCAATGATCCGATCAGAAATATCGTGAACTTCATCTAAAGTATCGTCACCGGGCAGGTTGATGTGTATATCGACAGCCAGTTTGGGTCCGACATAATCACAGATCATATGATGGACGCTATGGTGACCATCGACGCTGAGGGCTGTGTCGATGATCTTCTGGCGCAATGCCTCATCAGGCCCGGCGCCGGTCAGGTAGGCAAAGTTTTCACGCCCGGCATCAAACGCGCCTCTGACGATCCACAGAGAAACCAGAAAGCCGGCTAACGGGTCCAGCAGCGGGTGCAGGGTACTGGAGCCGAGGATGCCGATGAAGGCTGCCAGCGATGCCAGCACATCGTTGAGGTTATCTTTGGCAGAAACGCGCAGTGCCGGGCTGTTCGATTTTTGAGCGAGATTCTTGATCACCAGGAACATAGCCGTCTTGATGGCTGCGCTGGCTAATAAAACCAGGATGGGCAGCCCGAGTTCGATTGCAGCACCCCCTGAAATGAACCTGCTGATGGATGAGCGCAACGCTTCATACCCAGCAATCCCCATCATCAGAGCCATCGCCAGCCCAACCATCGGTTCAAAACGGGCGTGGCCCTGGGGGTGTGATAAATCAGGGGGACGAAGCACCGCCTTGAGTGCAAATACCAGTGCGGCTGAGTAGATGAGATCAGAAATTGAATTTGCAGTGTCCGCATACAGGGCTGCGCTGCCGGTAAGGTAGGTAGCAACGCCTTTTCCAACGACTAAAAAAGCATTTCCAACCAGCGTCACGATTAGCGCGGTACGAAAGCTGGTTTCCTGAACGGGGTCGGGTTGATGGTCTCGTATTAATTGCATGATGGTGTTTTTTTACAGGTATCAATAATCCGAAGACAGATATTTAATCAGCAAGAATTATAAGCCATAAATTCACACAGCCAAAGTGGAGTAGTCTACTGGCGATCCTCTGGAATTGATCACCGTCCCGTTGATCGTGCAACGGCTCTGGGGAGAGGTTTGCCTTGTAAGCCAGCGATGAGGTTGTCGACTGCCAGCAGGGACATCTGGTCCCGGGTGGAGCGGGTTGCACTGCCGATGTGGGGCAGGATCAGCGCGTTGGGCAGCTTGTAGAGAGGATGCGTTGGCGGCAGGGGTTCGGGGTCGGTCACGTCCAGGGCGGCATACCCGATCTGACCGGTTTCCAGCGCCAGTACCAGCGCATCGGTGTCGATCACCGGGCCGCGGGCAGCATTGACCAGGACGGCGTGGGGTTTCATACTTTTTAACTGGTCGGCGCCAATCATCCCCGCAGTGGAAGGGGTTAATGGCACATGCAGGCTGATGATGTCAGATTCTTTGAGGAGTGTTTCTAAGGTCACCTGTGTTGCTCCGAACTCCCCTTCGCGCTCGGGATGAGCACTCAGGTCGGTGAACAGGATGCGCATCTCAAAGCCCTGTGCCCGCCGAGCGACGGCTTGCCCGATGCGTCCCATACCGATGATCCCCAGGGTGGCGCCGTGAACGGACTCGCCGAGAAGGGTGGTCAGCCCCCAGGTTTGCCAGTGACCTGAGCGGGCGTAATCGATGGCTTCACCCAGCCGACGGGCTGCTGCCAGGATCAACGCAAAGGTCAGATCAGCGGTGGCATCGGTCAGCAGATCAGGGGTATGACCGACCGGGATGCCGCGCGCCTCGGCGGCTTGCAGATCGATGTTATCCACTCCGACGGCGACCTGGCTGATAACCTTCAAGTTTTCAGCCTGGTTGATCAACCGGGCATCGATGGCATCGGTCAGAAGGCAGATCAACCCATCGGCATGGCGGGTCTTTTCCAGCAAGATTTCATAGGGCGGGGGCGTGTCCTCCGGCCAGTATTCGGGCGTGCAAAACGAGTTCAGTTTTTCTTCGGCAATGGGAGTCAGGTGGCGGGTGACGAAAACTGATAAAGACATGGCTTTTACTCCTATTTGTGCAGGTGTTGATGATCTTTATTGTACCTGCATGTTTTTCATCAGATGAAAGAAAATGAATTCAGACACTAGCAGGTTTACACGGGGCGTTTTAAGAAAAAGACCAACCCGACCGGTTTTTGCATGACCCGGGTTGATTTATTTCACAGCGATTGAAAATGGATTATAATCGCTAATTGAGGTGAGTTTATGTTTAAGAACATAAAAAATGTCCTGGTCAAGTTTTTTGTGGCCATACTGATCATTTCAGCTCCAATTATGGCATTGTCCATCCCGCCGGTTTCGGCTGTGGGAAACACGGTTAATGTTTACTTCTTTGAAGGCGAAGGTTGTCCGTATTGCGCCCGGACTCGTGAATTCTTGCTCAGCCTGTCAGAGCAAGATGAGCGCATCGTCATCCATGAATTTGAGGTCTACTTCAACCTTGAAGATCGGGAATTTTTCGTCGAATTTGCTGCTGTGCATGGTTTTGAACCGGCATACGTCCCGACAACCTTCATCGGAGACCAGTACTGGGTTGGTTTTAACGAAGCAATCCAGGGGGAAATAACACAAAAAATCCAGTACTGCCTGGTGAATGACTGTGTCGATTATGGCGTCAATATTCTGCCGCCCGACACATTTCCCGAGCAACCGCAGCCCGAACCCCCTCCAATTTTGGAAGAGCCGGAGATACAAGAGCCGGAGATACAAGCGCCTGAGATACAAGCGCCTGAGATACAAGAGCCTGAGACGCAAGAGCCGGAGCAGGAAGAATTGATGATTAATTTGCCCTTCATCGGGAAAGTCAACCTCGCAGATAAATCCCTGTTGTTGAGCACCCTGTTGATCGCCCTGGTCGATGGGTTTAACCCCTGTTCGATCTGGGTGCTTTCGTTGCTGCTGGCGATCACACTCAATAGCCGTTCGCGGAAAAAGGTGCTCATCATTGGCTTGGTGTTCATTTTTGTAACAGGCTTTGTTTATGCGCTGTTCATTAGTGGCCTGTTCACGGTGTTCACATTTGTCGGGTATACGGGTTGGATTCAATTCATTGTGGCTGTGTTCGCGTTATTCTTTGCAGTGGTGAACATCAAGGATTATTTCTGGTACAAAGAAGGCTTTTCTTTTACGATCAGCGATGAGAAAAAACCAGGTATTTACAAGGGTATACGCAAGGTTATGCGTGCTGAAGGAAATATTTGGGCGCTTATCGGCGCCACGGTGGTTTTGTCAGCAGGTGTCTCCATTGTGGAATTCTCCTGCACAGCCGGTTTCCCGGTGATCTGGACAAACTTGCTCGTGGTTCATGAAGCCACTGGGCTGGCGTTTTTGGGTTTCCTGCTGGTTTATATGTTGGTGTATCAAATGGATGAACTGGCGATCTTCCTTACCGCTGTGTTTACCCTGCGTAAGTCAAAAATGGAAGAAAAGTATGGCCGCATCCTTAAATTGCTGGGCGGGATTTTGATGTTAGCCTTGGCTATCGTGATGTTGATAGACCCAGCTTTGATGAATAATATCGGTAGCTCCTTGCTGGTGTTTGGCGTGGCGTTTGGCGTAACAGGGTTGATCTTGCTGATTCACCAGGTGCTCCTGCCAAAAATCAAACAGCGGACCCTTCAATCTGGAAAATAATCACCGGCTCGGCTCAAACCAGAAGAATTAAAAACACCCCCTTTTCTCCTGGATGGAAAATTCACCCTGGTCGAATTAACAATATAACACCAATCCGATGCTAAAAGGTCTTGCTTTTTAACCTGATTATCTACTATAACAGAGATAAGGATTGGAGGATGATATGCCTGATCAGCTTAAATACTGGCACGAGCGTATCCATAGCGTGATGCCCGACCTGGAAATTGTGGCGTATGAACTTCACCAAGAAGGCTTGGTTTATGATGTATTGATCGTTAACAACGAGTGGGTGTTTCGATTCGTCAAATCGAACTGGGCCAGGGAGTTAATGGAAAATGAGGATCGCCTGCTGTCTTTTTTGGGTCCAAGGCTGCCGCTATCCATACCCAAACCGGTAATCTATGAAGATGGGGTGCTGGTTTATCAACTTCTGGTTGGCGAACTTTTTTTGCGCCAGGCCTGGGAACGAGCGAAAAAATTCGACAAGCAGACTTACGCTGACCAACTGGGTCGTTTTTTACATGAACTGCACCATGTTAACCCTGAAGAATTGGATTGGGATGTGCTGCATAGTTACGCACCGGTAACCAGGGAAACCTGGGTCGAGATTTACGAACGTGTGGTAGACCAGATTTACCCCCTGCTGCTTTCACATCAGATCGAATGGGTGGAAGACTTGTTCAATCCAGCCTTGACGAATTTGGATTTCTTCAATTTTGATCCTGTTCTGGTACATGGCGACCTGGCGCCGTATCATATCCTTTACGATCCTGGCAGGAGTCGGTTGACTGGTGTGATCGACTTTGGTGTGGCTGGCTTGGGTGATCCGGCAACTGACCTGGGGAGCTTGCTGAATTACTATGGCGAATCCCTGGTGTCCCAATTTGAGAGAACCTACCCCGACCTACAGAAAATATTGGGGCGTGCGCGCTTTTACGCCCAGGCGATTGAGCTGCAGTGGGTCTTGCTGGGGCTTGAATCCGGGGAAAAATACTGGTACACCTCTCACCTGGGAGGTGCGCGAAATATTTGGAATTAGATCTTAAACTTCTTTCCAGCCTTGTTTTGCGAGAGAAAAAGGGCGGCGGGTTCTAAACGCTACCGATTATGATTGCCGTATTAGGGGGTTCGCAGGCTGTGTTCTACTCCCTGGCTTTTTTGATCAAAGATTGTTTCAGATCCCAGAGTTTTTTGGAGAGCGAAACATGATAAATATGTGGGTTCATGATCCGCAGCACCCCATGATCAAGAAGATCGATATCAGCCTGGCGCAATGCCCGCATGTGTTCGAAGGTGGGCGTCGTGTAGACCCTGCGCCCGGACATGATGATCGGTTCCAGCAATCTTTCAACACGATCAATTTCATCCCGATCAAGCAGGCGGCGTTTGGTAGCCATAGTGGGATGGTGCAATTCAAGAGGTGATTGATCGCAAATATCTTCGTCATGCAGAGCAACCAGGTCAGCGGTGGCTTTTCCACGCTTATCATAGATTCGCCAGGCGCGTTTGTTGCCCGGGTTGAGGGTTTTCGCCTCGTTTTCAGAAATCTTCAGGGTGGGGATCCATTCTCCCTGCTGGTTGATAGCCACCAGTTTAAAGACGCCATCCAGGGCTGAATTACCGGTTGAGGTGATTAAATGTGTGCCAACGCCATAGGTTAAGCGTTTAAGCAGATGATTTGGATCGACGCCGTAGTGCTCGGCTTCTTCCTGGATTTGGGTGATGATCTGCCAGATGACCAGCTCATCGAGGTCGTTGGAGAGGACAATGGAGACATCTGGAAATCCAGCGTCATTGAGCATTTTTGCCGCCTGGATACTCAGGTGTGCCAGGTCCCCGGAATCGAGCCGAATGCCTACCGGTCGGTGACCCTTGCGCTTGAGCTCTTCAAAGGCCCGGATGGCGTTGGGAACCCCGGATTGAAGGGTGTCGATGGTGTCGACCAGCAGCAGGCAGTCATCGGGATAGATTTCAGCATAAGCACGGAAAGCAGCCAGTTCATCCTCACCCATGCCCAAAAATACCTGGACCATGCTATGGGCGTGGGTACCTTTGGGCGTGAAACCGAAGATGTGTGATGCGCCCACATTGGAGGAAAAATCGGCGCCACCGATGAGTGCCGCGCGCGCGCCAGCGATTGCACCCAGGCTTTGAGCACGCCGAAGGCCAAATTCTAACAGAACCTGGCCGCGGCCGCTTTGCTTGATGCGTGCGGCTTTGGTTGCAATCAGTGTTTGATAATTGGCGATGTTCAGCAGTCCGGTTTCGATGATCTGCCCGACGGCCAGGGGTCCCTCAACCACATGAATGGGCACGTTGGGATGGATGACCCTGCCTTCGGCGATGGCATACAGGTTGATTGATTTTGCGTTGAAGTCATTACTCAACCAGTGTAAAAAATCATCTCCAAAAAGCTGACGCCCTGATGAGCTTTTTTGCGATCGCAGATATTGGATCTCTTCTTTTCCGAAAACCACCTGGTCAAGCCAATCGAGGATTGAATCCAGACCAGCATTGATGCAATAACCCGCTTTGTGGATGCCATAATCGGGATTGCTGCGGAAAAAATGGTCGAATTGTGCTTTTATCTCATGCAACCCCATACGGAAGTACAGTTGCGCCATGGTCAACTGGTATTGATCTGTCATCAAAGCCCCGCTGGCGTGTTTTAATTCATTAAATTTCATTTTATTTCCTAAATGATCAAGAACGGGCTAATCGGATATCACCCGAATGCCATTTTCGAGCAATCGCCTGATCGAGCAGGCTTTCGCAACCCGATGCAGGCGCCTTAGCTGGGATTCATCTAAATCGCCTTCAAAATCAACTTTTTCGTTGATGACCTCTTCATAGGTATCATCGATCTCGCAATCTTCACAATCGTCGGCAAACACACGCGCAAAGGAGGTATCGACGGTGACCCCACGAAGCGGGATGCCGTGGTTGTGGGCATAGGTGTTGAGCACAATCGCCGTGCATGCGCCGAGGCTGGCCAGAAGCATGCCATAGGGCGTCAGGTTGTGAAGATGCATCACGGGTTCAACGACGCTGGTGTCGTCCTCGGCGGGGTCGGCAGCTCGGAAATCGGTTCGATAGGTTTTATCCTGGTAAACAACAACGCGTTCAGCCATAAGAAGGTCCTTTCCTTACGTTAAAGTTGACGTTCGCCGTTAATTATAGGAGATAAAAACCGGAAATCAAACACCAGGCCCGGGGAAAATGGAGATCGATGAGACCGTCTTGCATGGGTGATCGGTGCCTTCGTCAGCTTTTTTTGCTGGTGATAATCCGCGGCTTGGTCGACCGGCTGTGATATTGTGTTCCATCGGGAAAAATGATCTGTGTTTCCGAGCCTTCCTTGCAGACCCCCAGTCCCTGCCAGCTCACCTCCACAGGCCAGGGGAAGGGGTTTTCACCCCAAATTGCGACCCGGTCTGGGCTGAGCAGTCTGATGCCCGCAATTTTTAAAAACAAACCAACCGGCACTAACCCGGCGATCGTATTCGCCGCGCCAATGGGAAGACCGGTCTTATCATCAAAGCGCGGGTAAAACCCGGAAAATTCCTTCAATCCTCGCAAGATCGGGGTCATCAATATGGAAAACAAGGTCATTGCTTGTTTAGAGAAGCCTTCTTTGACCAGCCCGTCGAGGATCAACGTGTTCCACTGGATATTGACAGGCGTGGATAAACCATCAGGCAGGGGGTGCCTGCAGCGCCAGGTTTCAGGGATGCCAAATTCTCCGCTTAGCGACGGATTGTCGGTGATATTTTCTATCATCATCGCCAGTTGATCGGGGCGGATGCCGCCCGACCAAATGGGAAGGAGGCAGCTTATATCGGTTTGCGAATAATCGGCAGTTTGGATCAAAAAGCGGTCATCGGGGTTGAAACCGTTAAAACAAATGTGATCCAGGGTTGAAAAAATCTGCCGGGTGGTGACGTGTGCGCGATTGGCAACCCAAAACATCTCTGGCGCTTCGATCAGCTCGGTTATCATTTCGCCCGTTGAATTCTTACCCTCAAGGCGAATCAGTGGGGTTTTAGGAACTTTTTCCGCGGCAAACAGGTTGATTTGAAGCCGTTGGGGTTGTGAGAAGTGTTTGCCGATATTAACCTTGTCCTGGATTCGCCCGGGGTAATACAGCTCACGTGATGGGCTTTTGTGGGTGTGAGCATCCTGGTAACCAAAAATCTTACAGGTATCGTCCCACAGGGAATTGATTTTCTCTTGCAAATTTTTTATCCAACGGTCATAGCCATTGCGAGCAGGCCGGTCGCCGAGGATTTGGGCGATTTTTTTAAGCGCAGCGGCTTCTCGAAGCAGCATTGCTGCCAGGGCTGGGCTGTGTGCGCTGTGAATATCAAGCCCAATGCCGGTTTCTCTCCAAATATCAAAATTGAATAACCCGGAGTCGAGCTGGAGTTGTTCCGGCACCTCCCATGCGGGGAGCTCCGCATGCTCCGGTTTGGCGTTTTTAAACCAGCCGACATCAAAAAACCGCTGCAGATGCGGGAAAACCCGTTGCAAAGGCATAGCCTCCGGATTGATTTCATACAGCATCAAGCATAAACTGGCCAGAAGCGGGCACGCATTGGTGGCTGTGGAGATGATTACCTGAGCACCTTGAGTACTCAGGAAACCCTGATCGTCGATGCGGGTGATAAAATCTTCAAGCAGCCTGGAAAAAAGCTCCGAATGGGCTGGAAGCAGCGCCTGGGATAAATGCAAGGCATCCAGCAGGGTCAGTTCAGGATGCTTATTTTTCATATTATAGGTATTTTTTGAATCATCCTTCAGGCGGGGACGGATGGTGATGGCTTGCGGGTCGGATGGGTCGGAGGTGACCAGATGTGACCGGGCGTTGACCTGTGCCAGGTAAAACGCCGCGTCCCAATCGGGCTGTCCGGTCGTGATGGTGATCATCTTCTTCTGGTGTGCTTTGGTGTGGATCTGGTAATCCCGCTGCCAATCCTGCGCTAACCAATGGCGGGCAGCCTCGTAAGAGCTGGTCTGCGATGTTTTTGAAGTCAAGGCCCATTGAATGTCTTCGGATTGACCTGGCGACAGGGTAAGAGGGACATGGAGTGCCGGGTAGGGGTTGCTGGTGCCGGTCGGTCCGCCGCACATGAACAGGAGCGGGAAAAGTTCTTCTGCTTGTCCCACAAGGAGATGATTGTGCCCGATTGTGTCCGGGTGGATGGGACGTCCCTGAGCCATGGGGGTCAGGATAGCAGCCATTTCTGCTGTTAAGGATAAGGGTTGACTGCTGATATTCTTCAGATAGAGCGCGCCGATCAGAACGTTTGGCTCAGGAAGGAAACTGCAAAACTGTAGGAGCACCTGGTGGTTGAAGTTGTATTCAATTTTGATGCTGCTGGGAGAATAATCTTTAACCGTGGGCGGCAAGCTGAAATCGGTGTGATTTTTCAACCTGTGATGCTCAAGGATGAGGTTGGGAAACACGCGCATCGATCTGGCGCGCAAATGAAAGGTTGTCTGGAGTTGAAAGGGGCAGGAATCGGGCGGGTCTAAATTCAATGTCCACAGCTGGTCATGTTCCGGATCAAAGGCTGAAAACTGACCATCAGGCGCCAGGATAAAGGCTTTTGGACCGGTTTTGTCAATAGAAATCAGTCCCATATACCAATTTTACCAATGAACTCGCATTGAGTAGGTGATGAAAAGCAAAAAGATCCCCTTTTGAGTATAAAAAGCTGAAACGGGCTGAAGTGATGAGGGTTTCTCAGTCACGAGCGGGCAGTTGTGCCGAAGGCGCATTAATCCAGGTCCAGTGTTCCTTTTTTATCTGCTTATGCGTATAATCGTTTATTAAACCAAGGGAGCGGATCATTGAAGGAACTGATTTAGCTTTCCGCTCGTCTACGTATTAAAAACAACTTGCGAAAGAAAATCATGACGAATAATGACGATCGAGCGAATAAAAAGGCTGATGATGCGGCGAATGATTCGGAAGAGGCCCAGAATGCATCTGCCGATTTCATGAACGACGAGGAAACTCAGGAGATCAAAATCGAACCTTCTGAAGTGATCGAGGGTGAGGAAGCCAGCGGTGATTCTGTTGCGGAAGGCTCCGGGTGGCGGGCTGAAATGGAGTTTGAAGACATCTTCGGAGACGCAACCCGGGACGAGATTGCTGAAGAGGAGTCTGTCGATTGGTGGGGTGATACGCCTTTTACACCGATGGATGAACTGGATGATGATGAGACCCAGCCCATATACCTGGGTTTGGCTGATGAGGGTGCAACGCGAGTCTCCCCGGTGGAACCGAAGGGTGATCCCACCAGGGAATCCCGGGCAATCTCCGCAGGGGGCAGATCGGCATTAAATTCGGATGATATTCCAACCATCCTGCCGCCAGATGTACCGCGGGATTGGACACCGTCAAAGACGACGCTGCCCAGCCCGGTAAGCGAGGTCGATCCGGGCGCAACCCGGGTGACGCCTGCTGCGTATCAGCGGACGAGCGCGCCACAAAGCGGTGCCCGCCGGCAGGCAACGCAACCTCTGCAGCCCAGTCAGCGCCCGGGACGCCGCCCATCGGAAACAGCCCGTCCGCAAAGACCGGGCGGGAAGAAACCCTTTGGTAAACGCTTGTTAAATTTCTTCCTGGTGTTTGTTTTTATCATTATCCTGGCAGGACTGGTGGCGGGTTCGATCGGTATTTACCAGTATTTTCGAATTAAATCATCGCTTCCTGATGTCAACGAATTACGGGATCGAGCCGCCAAATTTGAAACCACTCGAATTTTAGATCGAAATGGAAACGTACTCTATGAAATCCTGGATCCCAGTGCAGGACGTCGAACCTACGTCCCGCTGGAAGATATCTCTCCGGGATTAATTGCCGCTACGATCGCAACTGAAGATAAGGATTTTTATTATCATCCTGGCTTTGATATGCTGGCTATGATCCGTGCGCTATGGCAAAACTACACCTCAGGGGAGATTCGCTCAGGGGCATCCACGATCACACAGCAATTGGCGCGGGCGCTGTTGTTAGACCCGTCTGAACGTTACGATCAATCCTATAAACGCAAAACTCGTGAGATTGTCCTGGCGTATGAGATTACCAACAGGTACTCTAAAGAAGAGATTCTCGAGCTTTACCTGAATGAAAACTATTATGGCAACATGGCCTATGGCGTTCAGGCGGCGGCAGAAACTTATTTCAACACCGATGCCTCATCGCTGAGCCTGTGGCAGTCTTCTTTTCTTGCCGGGCTGCCCCAGGCACCCTCGGTTTATGATATTTATAACAACCGTGAAGCGACACTTTACAGGCAGCGTTCTGTGCTGGTGCTGATGTATGAATTGAGCCAGGCTCGAAATTGCATCGAAATTGGCTCAGGACGCCCACCCGTGTGTGTTGCTTATGCTGATGCGACTCAGGCAGGAATTGACCTTGAAAACTATGAGTTCCCTGCGCCTTCCTTCAGCATGCGTTATCCACACTGGGTTGTGTATGTGCGATCCCTTTTGGAGGAGGAGTTTGACCCACAGACGATTTACCGCAGCGGGTTCACGGTCTACACCACGCTGGACCCCAAATTGCAGGATGAGGCCGAGCGGATTGTGTCCACCCAGGTAGCAGCCCTGGTTGAAAACAATGCGACCAATGGAGCCCTGCTGGCGATGGATGCCAATACGGGTGAGGTTCTGGCGATGGTTGGATCGGCAGATTTTCACAACGATGCAATCTCTGGGCAGGTAAACATGGTGCTGACACAAACCAGACAGCCCGGTTCAGCGATCAAGCCCCTGACTTACGTGGCAGCCTTTGAAAAAGGTTGGACGCCAGCGACATTAATTTGGGATGTCCCCACGGAATTCCCACCGTCAAAGGACCCCCATGACACCGGGCCGGTGTATCAACCTGTTAATTACGATGGGAGATTTCACGGTCCCGTCACCGTTCGCTCTGCGCTGGCTAATTCTTACAATGTGCCTGTGGTTAAGGCTCTGGAATTCGTCGGCATTTATGATGACCCCGACACCCCGGTGGAAGATGGTCTGATTGCCTTTGCCCGCCGGCTGGGAATTACCAGTTTGAACCGCCCCGACTATGGCCTTTCGTTGACCCTCGGGGGCGGTGAAGTGAGCCTGATGGAGTTAACCTCAGCCTTTGCGGTCTTTGCGAATGAGGGACGTATGATGCCGGTGGTGGCGATTTCCAAAATTGTGGACCATACCGGGAATGTGATTTTTGAGTATGAACCTCCAGTAGGGACGCAGGTGATCCGGGTTGAACATGCTTACCTGATTTCGGATATCCTGGCGGATAAGGATGCGCGCATCCCCATGTTTGGTACCAACCCGGTGATCAACCTGCCTTTCCCAGCAGCCGTTAAGACCGGCACAACCAATGATTTCAGAGACAACTGGACCATCGGCTATACGCCAGACCTGGTTGTGGGTGCCTGGGTGGGGAATGCTGATTATTCACCGATGGTCAACACCACGGGCATCACTGGCGCCGGTCCGATTTGGGCGCAATTTATTACCTTTGCAGTTGACGAGCTGTTTGATGGAACGCCATCAGCCTTTGTGCGACCGCCCGGAATCATCGATCGGGTAATTTGTGCTGTCTCCGGTACAGAACCTTCTGAATGGTGCCCACAGCAACGCAGCGAGATTTTCGCTGCCGATCAGCCGCCTCTTCCACAAACAGAGGATCTGTGGAAGAAAGTTGTTGTCGATACCTGGACAGGTTTATCGATTTCGAATGCCTGCGATAATTTTTCGGAGGAAGTATTTGCCGCAAATGTAACCGACCGCTGGGCTCAACGCTGGTTGCGGGATGAAGCGGGAGGCGCAGCCTGGGTCACAAACCTGGGTTTTTCCACTCCCTTATTCTTTGTGCCCGAACGGGCGTGCCGAGCGGATGACCCGCGCCCGATCATCACATTAACGGGTTTGGTCGATGGGCAGAATGTACTGGAGAGCCCATTGGAAATCCGCGGGATGATCACTGCCACGCAGAATTTCAAATACTATCGCATTGAATGGGGGCGCGGGTCAGATCCCTCGGTTTGGAATGTCCTGGTTGATAATGTGAGTACTCCCCAGGAGACGCCAGATCTCTTGTATGAGTGGGATCTCAGGGACGTTGAACCGGGCATCCTTACCTTAAGGATTTTTATGCGCAGTACCGAAGACACTTATGCTGAGAAATTATTCAGGTTGAACATCCAATTGCCGACGGCAACACCGACGGCAACACAGACAGCAACACCGACAGCAACACCGACGACCACACCGACCACAACACCGACGGAGACCCCCACGCCGACCCCGACAGAGACGCCGGAGGCAACGGCAACCCCTGAGCCGTCCGCTACCCCGTCGCAAACTTCGGAACCATAACCGGAGCCGGGGCTAAAACCATGCCAACCGGGATGCCAGTGTGGGGTTTCGGGTGGCAAACCAACTTCGCCTTTAATACCCGTGTTCCATTATAGAAGCGCTAATTGAGAGGCATGATATTCCGGCGGGTCAGCGCGAACCAGTTCTTTAAAAAGCTCTCGGGAAAGCAAAGGGTTGACTTCAAGGTCACGCGCCAATCGAAATTTCACCACCAGGAAATCCTTCGCCAGCTTATCCCTTAGAATCGGGTCGCGCTGCTGTTTATAAGCCAGGAGATTTGCGCGGCTGCCAGGTATGACCAGGATGTTGGTTTCTGCTGGTTCGAAATCCCCCCACACACAGGGTGAGACGATGGCTGTGGTTAAGACATGCAGGCAATAACGGGGAAGCGTGTGGTGATGGTCCCGCCAGTAAATTGGGTCTGAGCCTGAAACCTGATAGCCCAAACGCTGGGCGATAACCTTCAGCGATTGCAGCGTCAGCTCCCTGTCTTTGTGGCGTGCCGCAGGTTGATCGCCTTCCTTCAGCATCCAATGGTGGGTTTCAGGATCAACCAGGTCAGCATAGGACGCTAAACAGTTCAATACCAGCTCATTCTCGGGAGTAAAGATGCCAGGAAGGGCTTGATGGACGATACTTTTTACCCTTTCTGCCGTTGTGTCGGGGCTGGAAACCAGGTGGTTGTAGATGTGTTCTTCCAGAAAGTCGATCAGACTCATTGCTACTGTGTGGGGGTGGCGCAACCACCACTCCCCGGCTTCAATTGATGCGACACCTTCAGTGACATGGGTGAGAAAATTGGGATCATGGAAGATCGTTTCAAGCCATCGATGGGTTTCAGAAGCGACCTGGTTGGTGTTTTGAATGAAAGTGTCAATGGCAAGATGGTTGGTGTTCGCCATGTCGGTGAGGGCTGCAGCATGCACCTGCTGGTATGTGGCAGGTTCCCCCTTTTTTTGTAAGTAATTGGTGACGGATTCCCTGGCAACAGCCAGAGCTTGCTCGGGCTGCGGCTTTTGGGGAGGATGTGTAAGGGCTGTCCATTGGCATTGGGCAAGTTGATCGTCAATTGATTGCGCAAATGAATGCAGGCGGAACCCTTTGGCTTCAGCAGCCAGCAAAGCTGCCAGCAGAAGCAAGGGCTCGTTTTCTGGAATCAGGCCTGCAAACTTGAGCGATGGGTGTTTCATGGAATAAATTGCATCAAAGACGCCCATCAGTGCAGTGCAATGCCAGTTCCAATCATATCTCTGGCGTGACAGCACCTGTCGGATGGGTGCTACAGCATCCTGGCCCCAAATCCAACCGGTCCACAGGGCTGATAAGGACCAGAAAGCCTGGTTGGGTCTGGGAATGACTGCCAGGACAGCCGAGAACAATCCCTCCCCCGGTGGAGGTGTCAGCTCTCTGATGCGACCCTGGAACATATAAATTCCTTTGGGCGATTTGGGGTCACCCTGCCACTCTGCCAGTGGGATGGGGGTCTTCAAGACCTGCCAGGCAGTCACAGCCTCCTCCATCACCTTCCACAGGTTGCGTTCCCTGTAAACGGTTGGCACGGTGATCTGGCGTGGTCGGTGACGCGGTGAGGGGTACGCCCAGAGGGTGTTCCCATAGTCGGCTGCTGAAAGGATCAAAGCGATTAACAAGTCGCGCTGTTCTGGAGCTTGCTCGAGGCTTTCAAGTTTGTTGATAATCGTCTGAAGAATAATTAAAGGTCGGGCGGGATATGCGTTGAGGATGTTTTTCACCTGTGTGCGCAGGGCATCATCGCGTGCGGCAATTCGGTTTAATGCCCGAGCCAGATGCAATTCCTTGGGTGGCAGGGGGGTGAGGTTTTCAAGCGCGAACTCGGTCAGGGTCTGCTCACCGCGTGCGCCGCAAGTGGGGCAATCGACAATCGCTGCGAAGGGCTGATGGGCATCTTTCTTCCAAAGAAAGGCGTCAGCCTCTATTTGAGTGTTGCAAGCGGCACAATTGACCCTGTAAAGGCCTCGAATATAGGGCTCCATGCGCTGGTTCCCCTTGCTTGCCACGGCCAGGTCCTGTAATGCAGCGATCAGATCACCAGATTGCGGGGCGCTGGACAGGATTTTAAGCAGAAAAGCGTGAATCGGATTGTTGACGCACACCAATACGGGGAATCCGGCTGCAGCCATCTCGATCACAACCAGTGGGTTGTATCCAAAGGGCTCCAGGATCCAATCACCCGGGTTCAGGTTTTGCCGGCTCCAGGCTGAAGCCATCCCGGCAGGAATAGGCGGCAGGAAACGTCCCAAGGGCAGTTCAGGTGGCGGGGCAATGCCAGAGATGTAGGGGATGTTCATCGAAGCCATCCTTATCGAGATTGCGGTAACACCGTATCGAACACCCTGCAAATGAACTTAGCCAGGTTGTTTGCGTGCGTTCATGGCGTTTTTTTGAATAACCGGATATCGAAGGGCATGATGGTGAGAAATTCAGTTGTTGGCGGCTCTGTGCCAAATAAGGCAACCCAGTTGCCTTCTGGCATTTCAAACAGCAGTTCTCGGCTGCTAAAATTCAATACAACCAGGATCTGTTGCGCTTGATAAGTGCGGAAAAATGCCAGCAGGTATTGAGGGTCATCAAAAATGGGCACAAAATCGCCCCGCTGCAGGGCGGGCTCTGCCTTTCGAATCTGGATGAGCTGCCTGAATGTGTTTAATAAGGAATCCGAGTCGGCTGATTGGTTGGCAACATTACGTTCTGGATAATTGTTATGGACCGGTAGCCAGGGATCTGCAGGCGAGAACCCGGCATTGTTCTCAGGGGTCCATTGCATGGGCGACCGACAGCCATCGCGGCCTTTGTAGAAAGGCCAAAAATGCCTGCCAACTGGGTCCTTCACGTCTGCTTTTTTGCGGATTGGAATGTCGCGCATGCCGATTTCTTCGCCGAAATAAATGAAGGGTGTGCCTTTGATCGTCAGGAGCATAGCTGCGGCGACCTTTGCCCGACGGTCATCCTCACCCAGGCAATAGCGTGTGGCAGTGCGATGCATGTCGTGGTTGCTGAGGAAGTTATTCGGCCAGGCGTCTTCGGAAAGCGCAGCGTACCATTTGCAGGCTGATTTCAAGAAGCGCTTGGGATGCCAGCGATTATTAGCAAAATCAAAATTGAAGGCGGCGTGCAGTTTTCCATCGCCACAATAGCTGGCGGTTCGTTCGGGATCAGCAAGGAAGGTTTCCCCGACGACATAGGTTTGCTTTTTCGAGTCCATAATGATGCGGATCTCGTTGAGCAAAGGGTACATCTCGGGCTGGGAGACATCGAAGATGTGTTCCTGGCGGTCAAAGGAGCGAATGCCGATTTTTGAGGGGTTGTCTGTAAACGCTGGGTCTTTAAAATAAGCATTGAAAACATCCAGGCGAAACCCATCGACGCCTTTGTTCAACCAGAAACGGAATACATCCAGCATGGCATTTCTGACCAGCGGGTTGCGCCAGTTGAGATCGGGCTGTTGTTTGAAAAACATGTGGTAATAGTATTGACCTAATTCCGGGACATATTCCCATGCTGGTCCGCCAAATATCGCCTGCCAGTTGTTGGGCGGGGAACCATCGGGTTTTGGGTCTCGCCATAAATACCAATCGTGAAAGGAGTTATCACGCGATTTTTTCGATTCAAGAAACCAGGGGTGCTGATCCGAGGTGTGATTGAGCACCAGGTCCATGATGATGTGGATGCCGTGTTTTTTAGCCTTTTTGACGAGTTCCTCAAAATCCTGCATAGTGCCAAATTTTGGGTCAATCGCGGTGTAGTCTGCCACATCGTAGCCGTAGTCAACATCTGGAGAAGGATAAATGGGGGAGAGCCAGATGGCGTCGATGCCCAATTCTTGAAGGTAATCCAATTTACTGATGATACCGGGCAGGTCGCCAATCCCGTCAGCATTTGAATCAGCAAAGGAACGGGGGTAAATCTGATAGATGATGCCATCGCGCCACCAGAGAAAGTCCTTGTGCATATTATCCTCCTTTAAATCCGTCGTTTTTATCATTATTAATTATAGTGGATATATTGGTTATTAACAAGAAAAAGATGAATCTCATGGGTATGCCTTGAGTTCAAAGGAATGATCAACTCCGCGTGAA
This sequence comes from Brevefilum fermentans, assembly GCF_900184705.1. Taxonomy (NCBI): domain Bacteria; kingdom Bacillati; phylum Chloroflexota; class Anaerolineae; order Anaerolineales; family Anaerolineaceae; genus Candidatus Brevifilum; species Candidatus Brevifilum fermentans. Next base: position 791,883 of record NZ_LT859958.1, read on the forward strand.
GTTTCTGTGCGATTAATGACCCGGAAGCCCACCTAAAACAGAATCAGAGTTGCATGTACTCTTGTTTTGTGCTAAAATCACAAGTGAGTAAACAAGCATTGGCTTGTGTTTCATACCCTTTGTCATCGAAAAGTGGGTGCCCTCCCACTTTTCTGTTTAGAGGGCGAAATTAGTTAAATGGAGTAAGTGGAACCATGAAGAAGGAAGTTTTACTTGCATTCAACGAGCTTGTTGAAGATCGACAGCTCAGCAAAGAAGTGATCCTGGAAGCGTTGCAGTCCGGTTTGGTGACTGCCTACCGGAAGACGGTCGGCGCCTCAAGTGCGCAGTTTGTTGAAGCAAGAATAAATTTTGAAAAAGGTCAGGTAGCGATCTTTGCAGAGAAAGAAGTTGTGGAAGATGTACAGGACGATCGCACTGAAGTCTTATTAAGTGAAGCACGCCAGGTTGACCCTGAAGCAGAGCTGGGTGACATGGTCGTTGTTGAATCCACACCGGAGGATTTTGGTCGGGTTGCTGCACAAACCGCGCGCCAGGTGATTCAGCAGAGAATTCGCGAAGCAGAACGCCAAATACAATACGAGTATTTTGGAAATTTGGTGGGCGAGGTTGTCAGCGGAGTTGTTCAAGCAGTTACACCCGGTTACGCAACGATTGGTATGGACAAAAAAGCTGAGGGTCAAATGCTGCGCAAGGATATGATCCCGAATGAACGCCTGCACACCCATGACCGCATTCGTTGTTTACTTTACGAGGTCAAAGAAACCAATCGCGGCCCTCAGATTTATCTTTCAAGGGCGCATAAGAACTTCTTAAAGCGGCTTTTGGAGAATGAAGTCCCTGAAATCTATCATGGCGTGGTTGAAATACGATCAATTGCACGCGAGCCCGGGTATCGGGCAAAGGTGGCTGTTTCTGCTACCCAACAGGGAATCGATCCGGTTGGCGCCTGTGTGGGTGTGCGCGGGGTTCGGATCCAGGCGATTGTTCGCGAACTCAATGATGAGAAAATTGACGTGATTGAGTGGAACAATGATGCTGCCGCGTTTATCTCTAAAGCCCTCAGTCCTGCGAAGGTGGTGGGTGTGTTTCTGTCTGAAAACGAAGAAGATTTAAATACGGCAACTGTGGTTGTACCTGAAGATCAGCTTTCATTGGCAATCGGGAGCAATGGTCAGAATGCACGGCTGGCTGCAAAACTAACCGGCTGGCGGATTGATATAAAGAGCCTGGTAGAAGCCGCCGCTGATGCCGTGAGGAAATTACAGGAAGATCCTGCCTATGCTGAAATGGCAGAGCGCGAGGCTGAAGCTCAGCAAAAAGTCGCCATTATGCTTGAAAAGAAGGATGAAGGTCGACCTTTACCACCTGAAGACTATACGTTCATGACGAAATTTATCAATCGCGTTGAAAAACGCGTTGAAGAGAAGATGCGTGAAGAAAACCTTGAGGAGAAACGACGTTACGATGCTGCCCGGGCAACGGTACCGGAGTTAGCTTATGAAATTAACATTCTCGATGTGGACCTGAAAGAGCACATTTTGGTTATTCTCCAGGGAGCCGGGATAGACACCCTTGGTGATCTGGTTCTGCAAGTCCGCTTAAACCCGGATCGAATTTTAGGGTTGAATGGAATTGGTCCGAAGACCTTTGAACAGATTCAAGCCTTAACCGATGGCTTGCGTGTGAGCCCGGAAGAAGCGGTTTCCGTCGATGATGCGCAGACCGAAGAAATACCCGCCATTGAAGAAATTCTGGAAGCGGTTCCGGTTGACGTCGATGAGCCGGTGGTGGAGACGCCGGTGCAAGAAGAGGTTGAGCTTGTCGAACCGGTTGCTCCAGTAAAGCCAGAACCAGTCGAGAAAGAAAAAGAAGAAGAGCCGGAAGATGATTTTGACAAACTCTTCACCTATGATGCCGCCAAATATGGGTATTATGAACCTGAGAAGGCGATATTTGATGATGATGAGGAAGAACAAATCAAACCGACAAAGAAGAAAAAACGAAAAAAACCGCGCCCACAATTGGATGACCCCGATCCTTGGGATGGTTGGTAAACTTAAGTATTGAGTTGCGATTGAATGGCTAGGAATAAGTTCGGTCGGAAAAAACACGTTCCCCAACGGACCTGTGTGGGCTGCCGAGAAGTCTTACCAAAGAAAACATTGATCAGGATCGTAAAAGGACCTGAAGGTGTGGATGTGGATTTGACCGGTAAAGCTCATGGCAGGGGCGCTTATTTGCACGATCAACGTGCTTGCTGGGAACGTGGTGTAAAAGGCGCACTTGACCATGCCTTACGAACCCGGCTTACAGACGAAGAACAGCAAAAATTAATGGCGTTCTTTGACGAACATCTTGGGAAGGACAGTCAGGGTCAAAAGGGGGCAGAGGAATTGTCATGATGAAGTAAACTCATCTGATCGCTCCTCAGCAGTTGAAGAACGTAAATGATTTTGGCGCGGTGACATCACGGCGACAGAAATCTGAAAAATTATGGAGGTGTAATGTGAGCGATACTGAGATGAAAAAAATTATTTTACCTTCCAATATCAGCGTACGTGCGCTGGCAGAAAAAATAGAAGCCAGTCCAATTGAGGTTATTAAAGTCCTGATGGCCAACGGCGTGATGGCCAGCATCAACCAAAATATCGATTTTGACACGGCTGCCGTTGTTGCCAGCGAGCTCGGGTTTGAACCCGAGCTTGAAAAAAGGCTTGAAGAAGAACCGGAAGAAAAGGGTGAAATCCCGTTTTGGCGACGGGTGATCGCGCGTGAAAACGAGAAAGATCTGGTCGCTCGTCCGCCTGTGGTGACGATACTGGGTCATGTGGATCATGGTAAAACAACGCTCTTAGACGCTATTCGACAGACGAACGTTGCTGCTGGCGAAAAAGGGGGCATCACACAGCACATCGGGGCGTACCAAATTGAGCATAAGGGCAAAAAGATCACTTTCATGGATACACCCGGCCATGCGGCTTTCACGTCCATGCGGGCACGCGGCGCCCAGGGCGCAGATATTGTCATCCTGGTGGTGGCGGCGGATGACGGTGTTATGCCTCAAACCCGTGAAGCAGCCAATCATGCCAAGGCTGCCCGGGTGCCAATTGTGGTAGCACTCAATAAGATGGATTTAGCAACAGCCAATCCCGAACTTGTCAAACGACAATTAGCGGAAATTGATCTGGTCCCTGATGAATGGGATGGCGATACGATGATTGTGCCAGTCTCGGCCATAAAGAAGCAGGGTTTGGATGACCTTCTGGAAGCGATTCTTCTGACGGCTGATCAGATTGATATCAGGGCAAATCCTAAGGGAGAAGTTCTGGGCACTGTGGTTGAGGGCGAACTGGACCGATTCCGTGGTGTTTTAGCCACTTTGCTGCTTCAAAACGGGACAGTCAAAATGGGAGATACGGTCCTGGCTGGCAAAGCCTACGGCAAGATTAAAGCGATGTTTGATTACCGGGGAAACCGCATTTCAAAAGCAGGTCCATCTACACCGATTGTGATCATGGGATTGAATGAAGTGCCCAATGCGGGCGACCTGTTCAGGGTGGTTGCATCCGAAAAGGACGCCAGATCAATTGTTGCTGAAATTGAATCCGGTGAGAGAACCTTTACCAGGCCGACCAAAGTCACCCTGGAAGACCTGTTCGAGAAGATGCAGGCTGGAGAAACACAGGAATTGCGCTTGATCATAAAAGCCGACGTGCAGGGATCTTTGGAGCCAATCACCAGTTCACTGCATGAACTAGGTGATCAACATCCTGAGGTTTCGATCGTAATTTTGCATCAGGAGATCGGCAATATCTCTGAGAGTGATGTGATGCTGGCGACGGCTTCAGATGCGATTGTGATCGGTTTTGCTGTGGAAGCCGACAATGCTGCTGAGCGGCTTGCCGAAAAAGAGGGTGTTTCCATCCGTTTGTATACTGTCATCTACCATCTCTTGGAAGATGTAGAAAAAGCCATTAAGGGGATGTTGAAGCCTGAAATGGTGGAGCGTGTGATCGGAAAAGCCAACGTGCTGGCGACCTTCAGCGTTTCACGGTTCAAAGTTGCCGCTGGCTGTCGTGTAATTAGTGGTGAAATTCGCCGTAATGGACACATGCGCGTCATCCGGGATGGTAAGGTCATTTTTGATGGTGAAATTGCTTCTCTTAAGCGGGAAAAGGATGACGTCCGCGAAGTTCGTGAGGGTTTTGAGTGCGGTGTTGCATTGAAAAATTTCCATGCTTTTGAGGTCGGAGACTTGCTGGAATGCTACATTTTTGAGAAGGATGCCGCTTAATGGCATCATAAGGAGGAAAAGCTGATGCCTTCAGAGATCAGAATAAAACGGATTCAAGATCAAATTAAACAGGTGTTGATCGAGATTCTGGATGGTAAGGTCAATGACCCTCGGCTTGAGCAGGTGTATATCACCGATGTCACTATCGACCGTGAGCTGGATTTTGCCAATATTTATGTTTCAGCGTTGGGAGGTGCTGACCAGGCACAGGAGATTTTGGATGCTTTGCAAAAAGCAAGCGGTTTCATTCGTTACAATCTCAGCCAGGTCGTGAAGCTGCGTGTGATGCCTAAGCTCCGATTCTATTGGGACGACACTCCCGAACGTGCAGAGCGGATTGAAGCCCTGTTGGAGATTATTCGCCAGGAACGTGAGTCGAGCGGCGAGCCTTTAAACGAATCCGAAGATAACGATGATATCTCAGATTGATCAAGACATTGCGGAAAAAATTTCTGCAGGCAAACGTTTTGTGATTGCTTCTCATATCCGACCGGACGCCGATGCCGTTGGATCGTTGTTGGGCTTGGGGTTGGCATTAATGAAGGCGGGTAAAACGGTTCAACTGGTGCTTGAGGACGGCGCCGAAAAATATGATTATTTGCCTGGCAGCGAATATGTGATCCGATCCCCCGTGGGAGAAGCGGATATGATCATTGTTGTCGACTGTTCAGATGCAGAGCGCGTCGGCTCTGTTCTTAATGATTATGGTCAACCCGACCTGGTGATTGACCATCATAAAACGAACCTCGCCTTTGGGAAAATCAATGTGGTGGAACCGGACCAGGTAGCAACAGCTGCGGTTTTGTTTGATCACATCCCAGCCTGGGGTTTGTCGATTGACCCTGATGTTGCCACCTGTTTGCTAAGCGGAATTGTGGGGGACACAATTGGTTTCAGAACACCCAATGTCGATGCAAACCTTCTGCGTAAAGCGGCTTCGTTGATTGACCTGGGCGCTGATTTGAACCATGTCTACAATGAAGAATTGGTTTTGCGATCCTTTTCTGCGGTACACTATTGGGGTTTTGGTCTCAAACGAATAGAACTCCAGGGCGAGCTGGTTTGGACCAGCCTGACGCTGGCTGACCAGCAGGAATCAGGCTATGATCAAGGCGATGATGCTAACCTTGTCAATGTTCTATCTTCAATTCGGGAAGCAAAAATCGCATTATTATTTGTGGAACAACCCGGCAATTCAGTCAAAGTCAGCTGGAGGACCGGGCCCGGGTTGGATGTTTCTGAAATCGCGTACAGGTTTGGCGGTGGGGGGCATGCCGCCGCGGCTGGCGCAGACATAAAGGGCAGCCTGGCAGAAGTGAAGCACAGGGTAATTGCAGAAACACTCGAACTACTGGAAAACTCATCAATGAAAAACAGGAGTATAATACAGAAAAACTTTGGGGAGTAGGAAGTCAATATGAGCGAACTAGACTTTAATCTTAAAGATACAGTTTCGGGGGTACTGGTGATTGATAAACCAGTAGGAATGACATCTCATAGTGTTGTGCAGGTTGTGCGCCAGGGAACTGGAATTCGGCGAGCCGGGCATACCGGCACATTGGATCCCCGCGCTTCGGGGGTACTGGTGGTTCTGCTTGGGCCAGCTGTGCGGCTGAGTGAATATATCTCTGCCTCTGATAAGCGTTACCAGGCGATCATCCGCCTGGGAGAAACGACTGACACCTTTGATGGAGATGGCGAAGTAATCAGCCGTGCACCGGTGGATATCACCTTGGAAGAAATTGAGGAAGCGTTGAAAAAATTCGAGGGCAGGATTGAACAAGTTCCGCCCGCCTATTCTGCAAAGCGCATTCACGGAAAGAAAGCCTACGAACTGGCACGCGAAGGCGAAGAAGTAGAATTGGAACCGAAAGAGATTGATGTTTACCATCTTGAACTGCTTGAGTGGGACCCGCCTGAAGCTATTGTTGATGTTTTTTGTTCTTCGGGAACCTATGTGCGCTCCCTGGCGAATGATTTGGGTGAAGCCCTGGGTTGTGGAGGTCACCTGGTTGGCCTGCGCAGGACCAAAAGCGGTGAATTTGCCCTCAGGGATGCGGTCCAACTTAGAAAACTGGAAGAAGCTTTTGATTATGGTGACTGGTATAAATATTTAATCCCTGCCGCTGAAGCCCTGGCTGATTGGCCCTCTCGTGAATTAAGCACAGAGGAAGTTGATCTGGTCCGCCATGGTCACCGTGTGACGAGTGAGACCCCGCCTGAAAACCCGGATCACTGGGTGCGGGCGATCAGCGAGCAAGGTGAGCTGGTGGCATTGATGGAGTACCTGCCAGAAGAGAATGAATGGCAACCGAGAAAAGTTTTCTTCACTTAGTGCCGGCGATGATCGCTTTTAAGTTTAAAAAATTCACCCTTTCCTGGTCTTGATGGAGGGGTGGTTTTATAATTATTGAGACATACGGTTTATGCACCTTATCCCTGAACCAGACTTGAACATCGTGGAATTTTCAGCGCTCAAGCCGTTGGTCGATGCTGATACCTGCATCACGATCGGCAACTTCGATGGCGTCCATCGAGGTCACCAGGCGGTTATTGAACACATGCTCGAAATGGCACGAACACAATCCCAGGCTGTGATTGTGCTCACTTTTTACCCCAACCCTTCCGTATTTTTCAATCAACCGGTTCAACCGTTTTACCTGTCTTCACCGCGAGAAAAAGAAAACCAGTTGCTGACTTTGGGCGTGGACCGGGTAATCACCTTTCGATTTGACCGAGAATTTGCGGAGTTGACTCCGGAAGTTTTTATGTTGAAATTGAAAGAAACTTTGGGTTTACGTGTGCTGGTGGTCGGACAGGATTTTGCCCTTGGAAAGGGGCGGCAGGGGACCATTCCTTATCTTAATCAGTTGGGAGACCAGTACGGTTTTGAAGTTAGGGTTATCCCGCACCTTGATTATGGCGAGCAGGAGATCTCTTCCTCACGGATCCGAAATTACCTGGATGCGGGCGCGGTTGATGAAGCCCGTAAGCTTTTGGGGCGTCCATACCGGGTGACGGGAGAGGTGGCTCATGGCTCGGATCGGGGCAAGAAGATCGGACTACCTACCGCCAATGTTGCGCATTGGCCTGGAAAAAAACTACCTGCCGTCGGCGTGTATGCCACCCTGGTGAACCTGGAAGGTGAGGTGTACCAGGGAATCACCAATGTCGGTTATCGACCCACCTTTGAAGAACAAACCCGGGTGGATGTAGAGGCGTATATCCTGGATTTCTCGCAAGATATTTACGGACACAGCATCAGCCTTGATTTTATTCAAAAGATCAGGGACGAAAAAAAATTTTCAGGTGTGGACGCATTATTGGCGCAAATCGCACGTGACAAAGCGCAAGCAAAAAGGATTTTTCAAAATGACTAAAACCAGGCGAATTTATCTTCTCAGACCCGGGGAATACAGTCCAGAGACCATCGCGGTCGCTTTTGCCAAAACCTCACGCTCGCCGCTGCCCTTTGATGAAATTGCTGCGGAGTTGAACGATGAAAGCTCGGCGCGCTTTCATGAAAAATGGGTGGTTGGATATGGGCATAGCTCTGTGGCAGAACATGCAGTACTCCACCTGGCTTTCGAAAACGTCTCTCGACTGGCGATTGAGACTATCGAAGCCAACCGGCTGGCATCCTATACTGAAAAGTCGACCCGTTATCAACTCTGGGATGAGGACGCCTTTCATCTGCCTGAAGAACTGGTCGGCAGCCCCTATGAGACTGATTATTTAAACCTGTGCCAGACGCTGTTCAGGACTTATTTGCAGTGCATCCCACAATTGAAAAACTGGTTGCGAGAAACGCTGCCCAGGCACGCGGGCGAATCAGATAAGACATTCGAGCGGCGCCTGGAACCTGCTGCAATCGATTACGGGCGCTTTTTGCTGCCAGCTGCTTCCCTGGCTAACGTAGGGATGACGGTCAACGCTCGGACTTTAGAGTATGCGATCTGCAAAATGCTCAGTTCGTCTCTGGCTGAGGTGCGCGCCATCGGTGAGCGCTTGCTGGAGGTTTGCCAGCTTGAGACGCCAACCCTGGTTAAATATGCTGCCTGCAACGCCTATCTTCAGGGCGTCGAGCAAAAAATAACCGAAAGGGCTGCTGGGATTGCCACAGCGCTTGAAAGGCATCACGATTTTCGCCTGCTGGATTACGATCATGCAGGGCAGGAGCGGATATTGGCAGCAATCCTGTTTCGGTTTGGACACCAGGCTGATTTCCAAAGTGCTTACAAGTATGTGCTCAGCCTTAGCGAAGACGAAAAATGTCGCCTTGTGGAAACGTTGATGGAAGGCAGGGGAGCCTTCGACCAGCCCTTGCGCGAGTTTGAATACGCCCAAATGAGCTTTGAAGCCGTCATGGACCAGGGCGCGTATTTTGAATTCAAACGGCACCGGATGATGACGCAAACCGTGCAACCCCTGACGGCGTCTCTGGGTTTTGCTGTGCCACAGGGAATCACGGCTGCCGGGTGTGAAGCAGAGTACCTGGATGCGATGCGCCAGGCTGCCGAGCTTTATGAGCGTGTCAGCGCCTGGAACCGTGCGGTGGCCAGTTATATGATCCCCAATGGTTTCAATCGCTGTGTTTTGTTCAGTATGAATTTGCGACAGGTGTTTCATTTTTGCAAGCTGCGCGGCGCAGAGAACGCACATTTTTCAATTCGTCGTGTGGCTTACCAGGTGGCGGAGGCTGTCCAGCAGGCATACCCGCTTTTAGGAGCCTATCTTGATATGCCTTCAGGTGAAACCTGGGAATCGATTGAGCAGCAGTACTTCAGCACTGTCAATACCTGTTGACCCGCACCTGAGATACTGTATCCAACCCTGCCCAGTGAGAAAAGCCAAACTGGGCAGGCACACAGCCCTTGAATAATCTCGAGCGAAATTTACGCATGCATAAGGGGTGATTTTCCTGGAGCGACTATGAAAGCCTTAAACCGATTGATTAATTTATTGTGGAATAAAGATGAGAAGCGCCTGCGGGCTTTTTTGCGTCTGGGCATCCAGACCCTCATGGTATTGCTAGCGACCGGGTTTTTCACTGCGGTATTGATGTCTTCAGCGGCTCTCATCAGCAGGGCTGCAGGGACAAGTTTCAAAGATCAGCTTACTGTCGGTGGTTTGATCCAATGGACAGAACGACCGGTTTTTAACCTGATTATTGCACCCCTGTCAAATTTTTTTGGCTTTGGTTTGGCAACGTACCTGGCGGGTTTATGGATCGACCGTCGGCCTTTGCGAAAATTCGGAATCAACTTTAATGAAGGCTGGTGGGCTGATTTTCTGTTCGGCCTGGGTTTGGGGGCTGGATTGATGGTGATGATCTTTCTGATGGGTTGGCTGACAGGGAGCGTACGGATCAGCGGTTTTTTTGATGTTAATGCTCAAAATCATTTTTTCCTGGGGATGATCCAATCTTTGATTGGCTATGTTCTGGTAGGTATCTATGAAGAGCTGCTTTCGCGAGGGTATCATCTGATCAACCTGGCGGAAGGGTTACACCACCCGCGGCTGGGAGCAAAGCCTGCCCTGTTGTTGGCTTATGCGCTGTCTTCGCTGGTATTTGGCGTGATGCATTTGAGCAACCCGAGTGCGACCTGGGTCAGCACGGTCAATGTTTCCCTGTCTGGACTTTTCCTTGGCTTGGGCATGATCCTCACTGGCAGCCTGGCAATTCCTATCGGCTTGCATATCACCTGGAACTTTTTTCAGGGGAGTGTGTTTGGATTCGCAGTCAGCGGATTGCGAACCGGGGTTTCGGTGATTGGAACGGAGATTGTCGCCAATGCCTGGCTGATAGGTGGTGATTTTGGACCTGAATCGGGCTTGCTGAGCCTGGTAGCGATGATCCTTGGAAGTGCGCTGACGATTTTGTGGGTCAGGCGCAAAGGTCAACTTAAGCTTTACAGTGATTTAGCAGTTTACGAACCGCGGGTAAAGAAACAGCGGGCAAAAAAGTTAAGCAAAGATTTTCAAAATCAGCCTTGACAAACAAACCAATATCCCTATAATAAGTGCAAGTTAACAACTAAAGACTGAGATGAGGACTAGTAGGCACTGAAACGGTGTCACAGAAAGCAGCGTTTGATGAGAAGCTGCACACACGCCTGTGTTGAATGGACCTCGGAGTTTTTGAGGTGAACAGCAATCAGTAGCTTCAAACGGACACACCGCCGTTATCAGGGTGAAGGGTATACGTAGAATTTCTGCTGTACCTGAGTAATGAGTGAGGCTGGCCTGGATCCCGTTGCAACACCGACGGGTTTTTTGCTTAAACAGGTCGCCTAAGTTGGGTGGCACCACGGACAAAACGTTCGTCCCAATCCGGGATGAGCGTTTTTTGTTTCCCTGCGATCATTGGTCTGGCAGGAAAACAATCACTATCAAACTTGGAGGAAGAATCATGAACAACGAGCACTATAAATACCTGTTAACCGAGAACGATCTGCCAAAGAGCTGGTACAACATCAACGCCGATATGCCTGTACCGCTGACGCCGGTGTTGAACCCGCAAACCAGGGAGCCGATCACAGCCGAATTTTTAAACGTGTTGTTTCCCATGTCTCTCATTGAACAGGAAATGAGCACCGATCGGTACATCGACATCCCTGAAGAGGTGCGCGAGATTTATAAGCTGTGGCGACCGACCCCCCTGCTGCGCGCCCGCCGCCTGGAAAAAGCCCTGGGAACGCCCGCCCATATCTATTACAAAAATGAAGGCGCTTCGATCACGGGCAGTCACAAAACCAACACTGCTGTAGCCCAGGCTTTTTATAATAAGATTGATGGCACGCGGTCACTAACGACCGAGACGGGCGCAGGTCAATGGGGAGCAGCCCTGGCAGTTGCCTGTAAGTTTTTTGATATGAACCTGGAAGTCTTTATGGTCAGGGGTTCATTTTATGATAAACCTTACCGCAGGATTATCATTGAAAGCTATGACGCTGAAATCTTCCCCAGCCCCTCGGACCGCACGGATTATGGACGCAAGTACCTGCAGGAAAACCCTGAAGGTCCGGGTTCGCTGGGGATTGCGATCTCAGAGGCTGTTGAAACTGCTGTCAAATCCAATGGTGAAAAGAAGTACAGCCTGGGTTCGGTTCTGAACCATGTTTTGCTACACCAAACGGTGATTGGGCAGGAATGCCTGAAACAAATGGAAATGGCAGATGAGTACCCCGATGTGGTCATTGCTTGCTGCGGCGGCGGATCAAATTTTGGAGGAATTGCTTTTCCGTTTTTGCACAGGAATTTAACTGAAGGACTCCAAACACGAATTGTTGCGGTTGAACCACAGGCAACCCCAACCCTGACAAAGGGATTGTATGCCTTTGACTATGGAGATACAGCAAAAATGGCGCCGATCTTGAAGATGTTCACCCTCGGTCACGATTTTATCCCGGCACCAATTCACGCCGGCGGGTTGCGCTATCACGGAATGGCGCCCCAGATCTGTATGCTTTACGACGCCGGATACATTGAAGCGGTTGCCATCCCCCAGTTGGAAACCTTTGAGGCGGGCGTGTTGTTTGCCCAAACCGAAGGGATTATCCCTGCGCCTGAATCATCCCATGCCATCCGGGCAGCGATCGATGAGGCACTGGACGCGAAAGAAAAAGGAGAGGAGCGGGTGATCCTGTTTAACCTTTCGGGGCACGGGCTGCTGGATCTTTCCGCCTATGATGCCTATCACCAGGGACAATTGGTGAATGACACTTTGGATGTTAACCCTGAAGAAATTCGAAAGATGCTGCCGAAGGTCGATTTTTAATTCAATACCTGGTGATCTTATCAAGAACTGAGAAAATATCCTTGTTGAAATCAAAGGGAATTGAACCAGAAATTGAAAAAACTGTTAATAAAGAGAATAAATATGATAAAATAACCAGGTTGCGCAAATTTTTTAAAGGTGGGGGCACACTGAACCCCACCTTTGTTGGATGACTAATTATTTTTGGAGGAAATGGTGAGCGTTTATTTGTATCTATCCCTGATTCCAGAAGCTCTGATCGCGTCGATGCTCTCCCCGGAGGAGTTCGGTGTTTATTATGCCGTGGGAAGTAAAAAGAAGTCCAGCGGTCAGGCGATATTCTTTCAGGTGAACCCGGAATTTCGTAGTAAGTATTTTAGGATCCAGGAAGGCCTGGCGCGTTGTGTTCCCCATGAAGATGGCGCACCGAAGGCTTCAATCTACATCAGCGTGTATCGTGTGCTGGAACATGTGCCCATAACAGAGCTGGGAAAGCTCTACGTTGTCACCCAGGATGGACGCACACTGGGATTGGAGCACAGCGAAGAGTTCCCAGTCAACGATGATGGCTTGCACCTGTATAAAGAAATTGCGCCGGTCACGCCGTTGATTGCCAGTCGTTTGAACGCGATAGACTTTTTTGACCTGATCGTCAGGAATCCAACCTCGCTGGTCACCCTGCCAGCGGTCGCCTTTACCGAGTTGCGCCTGGGTGAACTGGCGACCGATCCGGTTTTAGGGCAGGCAGGCGATTTGCCCTATTCCAACATGGATCATTTACGGGAGGTGCTGTTGGATTTGAAGACCAAATCTGTTGCCACCAAGATGGTAGATCGCATCAGTCCGGCCAGCTTTTCCTACCGAACGGTAAAGAACGGCTTTTATGTGGGCAATGAAAATGGACTGCGATATTACCCGATGCCTTCATCCGAAGTTTTGCTAGCCCAGCATTATCGCTGGTGGCGTTCGGCGAATATGTAAACTGCATGATCATCATTAGCGTTTTTTGGAGAAAATCATGGATAAATTTTGGCTTTATCTAAGCATTGGGGCAAGTATCCTCTCGATTGGGGTTGCCCTGTATTTATTTTTCTGGGTTAAAAAACAACCGGAAGGATCACCGAAGGCAAAAGAGGTGGCTTCCTGGATTCGAGATGGGTCTCGAACGTATTTGAAACGGCTTTACCGGACATTAATACTGGTTGTGGTGATTTTAGGGTTCCTGATTGCGATCGTGTTCAGTTTTGATTTATCAAAGATATCGACCAGCCAGGTTGCTGTTGTGCCGATTAATGGTCTGGTGATGTCGGTTTCCTTTATCTTGGGTGCGCTGTGCTCAGCGATTGCCGGGTATTTAGGCATGAGTGTTGCCGTTGAAGCCAATGTCCGCACAGCCACGGCAGCCAATGAATCGATCAATAAAGCTTTTCGCCTCTCCTTTTACGCAGGTTCTGTTATGGGCCTGGCGATGGTCGGATTGGCAGTATTTGGAATGAGCATGATCTTTTTGATCACCAAAGACGCTGAATCGATTTTAGGATTCAGTTTTGGTGCGTCGACCCTGGCATTGCTAGCCAAGGCTGGCGGCGGAATTTACACAAAAACTGCCGATATTGCTGCAGACCTGGTAGGCAAAGTTGAGGTCGGGATCCCGGAAGATGACCCCCGCAATCCGGCTGTGGTAGCAGACAATGTGGGCGACAATGTCGGCGATGTTGCCGGCATGGGGGCGGATATTTTTGACAGTTATGTTGCGGCAGTGGTGGCGGTGATGATCCTGGGGGCTTCTTCTGCCCGGCTCGGACTGAATTACGTGGTATTGCCGTTGATCATCTGTTCGTTGGGGATCCTGGCTTCGCTGATTGGCATCCAATTTGTACGGGTGGGCAAAAATGGGAAACCGGGTCCGGCATTGAACCGTGGCACTGTGATTACCACGATTAGCTTTGCCGTTATGGTGAGCGCTTTTGTGCTGGCCACCTCTGTCAACCTCGGTGTGATTTGGGCAACCATCACTGGTCTGGGCGCCGGTGTAATAATCGGCATTACCTCGGATTATTTCACCTCTGATGACCGAAAACCGGTTTTCAGAACAGCCGAGGTCTCCCAGTCAGGCGCTGCGATCAACATCATCACGGGTTTCAGTTATGGTTTGGCAAGCATTGTCCCCTCGGTCATCGGGATTGCCGTGGCGACGCTTCTGGCTTACTACCTGGCGGAGGTCAACGGGCTTGCGGGGATCTATGGGATTGGGATCAGTGCTGTGGGGATGCTTTCTATCAGCGGGATGATTGTCTCGGCGGATGCCTATGGACCGATTGTGGATAATGCTCGTGGGATTGCCGAGATGTCTGGAATGGACCATCACGTGATTGAGACAACGGACGTGCTGGATGCCGCAGGCAATACCGCCAAAGCAATCACCAAGGGTTTCAGCATCAGTGCTGCAGCCTTGACGGTGTTGGCGCTATTTGCAGCCTATGCAGAGGTGGTCACCGCCAGCGGTCTTCAGGTCAATATGAGCTTGCGCGAACCAATTGTGGTGGTTGGCATATTGTTAGGTTTGATGACGCCACCGTTGTTTAGCGCACTGACCATGCTTTCGGTAACAGAAAACGCATTTGCAATGATCGAGGAAATCCGTCGCCAATTTCGGGAGCGACCGGGCATTCTGGCAGGGACCGAAACACCGGATTATGATGCCTGTGTGGACATGGCAGCCAAAGGCTCGCTCTCTTCGCTGCTGTGGCCAGCATTAATCGCTGTTGGCTTGCCATTGTTAATCGGGTTTGTGTTGGGTCCTAATGCCCTGGGTGGATTCCTGGGCGGCAGCATCTTCACCGGAGTGATCTTTGCGCTATTTATGGCGAATGGAGGTGGCTTGTGGGACAACGCAAAAAAATATATTGAAGCGGGCAACTTTGGCGGCCCCGGCTCTGACGCCCACAAAGCCAGCGTAGTTGGTGACACGGTCGGCGATCCTTTTAAAGACACAGCCGGACCTTCGCTCAACACGCTGATTACGGTCATGTCGCTGGTGGCGTCCTTGTTTGCGCCACTGATTGCCGCGTTTCATTTGTTTTGAAGGTTGTGAATAGCGAATTGTGAATCGGAATTTGAAATTTGGATCGGTTTTCAGGCAAAAGGCGCCAGCGACATGCGATCAACGATGAGATACCAATCACTGTTTGCCACTCAATGGTCTCGATGACTTTTGATATGAATTTCTCAAAGGCAACCCCTGATTATGGGGGCGGTTTGTCCCTGGACGAGCTGGTTGGCATGCCTGCGGGTTCGATTTACGGCGCCAAACTCCCAAATGGTGAGGCCTTTCAGACAGTTCTGCGGGCATCAGGGTATATGCTGCAGGCTGAGCTGGCGTTGTATCGGTTGATAGAAATTTGGGCAGACGGGCACACCGCCTGGCATGGAGATAAGCGAGACGACCCGGTGGTGGTGACGCCATCGGGTCAGTTGATCCGTACCCGGGGATGAGTGCGAACGAATTATTCCTTTCGCAGGGCTGAGGTCAAATTTGCCTGGATATCTTTGGGAAAGGATGCCAGGCAGTTCTTAATTAACCACGACGTTTCAGGTGAAATGCTGGTCGCAAGAATCTGCCTGAGGAAGTAACCGGTCTCCTGGGGAGAGATTTTCGCCAGGGTGATCATCAGGTTTTCTAAATCCTGGATGAAGGCGTGATGGGGGTCCCTGATGAAGGGGCTTGCTAAGCGAAAAATGGCCGGCAGGTTGTGAAAACCAGGCGATTTTGCACCTGCTGCCAGGGCTTGGATCCCCAGGGAGTTGATTGCCGGATCGGTATCAGAGAGCAAGGAAAACACCCAGGACTCCCAGGCCTGGGGGAAGCGATCTTGCAGGTTGCGGGTGCCCACCATGAACAAATCTGATTTAAGCACCTGATCTAAACCCGGTGAAAGCCAGCTCGTGATTCGATCAAGGATCAATTGTGGGTCTTCAACGGGCATCTCTCCGATGATGAACAACGCTGTGTGTTTGACCTCGTAGTAGCTGTCCTCCCATAGCTCATCTGCCAGTGCCAGGGCAGCATGCGGGTTTTCTGAAATGTAAGGTCCCAGGTCAAATTTAATCTGACGCATCACCGGGTGAGGTAGATGGTACATGGGAATAAGGGGACGCATGGGGGCGGTTTCTCCAAAACGCAGGCTGTAGTTCGCATAGAGACTGAATAAATTGCGCAAAGCCTGGCGAAATTCAACCGGCGACCCGAACTGACCCATTAACGACTCGGTTTGGTGCCGCAAGCGCGTGGGATCAACTGCGGTCATAAATCCTCAGCTCCCGGGCTGGTGGTGAAGTTTCTATTGTGTGGTTCATCGCGGATCCCCCAACAAAGATGGGTTTAATACGCCCTGGCGAAATAGGCTTTCTCAGTCGTCTCCTCACCGCTGAAGATACACCTGCCTTTTCCACCAGGTTGCTCCAGGGGGAGGCAGCGCAGGGTTGCCCTGGTGTCCTCTTTAACACGGGCTTCGTTTTCCACGCTTTGCTTCCACCACACATAACACCAACCATCGGCCGCGATAATTTCTTTGAATTCTTCGTAGTTCTGTGGTTGATGAATGTTTTCATCCCTGAATTGGGTGGCTTTGACCAGCATATTGATCTGGATGGCTTCCAGAATGGAGCTGACCGTGTCGGCGATGCCTTCCTGTGAGACAAAGGATTTTCCTTCCCGCCCGGGGATATCGCGGCGGGCCAAGGCAACCGTGTGGTTGGCTACATCTTTCGGTCCGATCTCCAGGCGTAAGGGCACCCCGCGCAGTTCCCACTCGTTGAACTTGAAGCCCGGGGTGACTTCAGTGCGATCGTCCACTTTGACCCTAAAGGCAGAAAGTTCATGTTTGACGCGCTCCACTGCAGCCATCACCAGAGTTTGTTCTTCATCCTTGCGGAAGATAGGCACGATCACCACCTGGATGGGCGCCAGTCGCGGGGGCAGGACCAGGCCCTGATCATCGCCGTGAGTCATGATAATGGCACCGATAAAGCGTGTGGAAAGGCCCCATGAGGTGGTCCAACAGTATTGAAGGGTATTGTTTTCGTCCAGGTACTGGATATCGAAGGCTTTGGCGAAGTTCTGCCCCAGGTTGTGGCTGGTGCCGGCCTGGAGGGCTTTTTTATCGCCCATCATGGCTTCGATGGTATACGAGCGCACCGCGCCGGCGAATTTTTCACTTTCGCTTTTGCACCCCGGGATCACAGGCACGGCGGCTTCGTTGATGGCGAAATCGGTATAGACATCCAGCATCTGCAGGGTTTCAGCTTCAGCCTCTTCAGCCGTGGCGTGGGCAGTGTGGCCTTCCTGCCAGTAGAACTCCAGGGTGCGCAGGAACAGGCGGGTGCGCATCTCCCAACGGACGACGTTGGCCCACTGGTTGATCAGCACGGGCAGGTCACGGTAGGACTGGATCCATTTGGCGTACATGTGCCCGATGATCGTCTCGGAGGTAGGCCGAACGATGAGGGGCTCTTCCAGCTCACTGCCACCGCCAATGGTGACCACCGCCAGCTCGGGGGAGAATCCCTCCACGTGCTCTTTTTCCTTCTCCATGAAGGACATGGGGATAAACAGGGGAAAAGCAGCGTTGACATGACCGGTGGCTTTGAAGCGCTGATCCAGGGTGGCCTGGATGTTCTCCCACAACGACCAACCGTAGGGGCGCACGACCATACAGCCGCGAACAGGGGCATAATCAGCCAGTTCTGCGCGCTGCACGAGCTGGTTGTACCATTCTGAATAATTTTCTGCTTTGGGGGTTAATTTCTTCTCATCCATAATGACTTTCTGCAATAAACGATCATTGGGTTTAAACCAAACCTAAAAAATGTCTCAACAGCTCTAAGGCTGTGCTGGGGTCAGGTGCATAAGCCAGGTACTGGCGGTCGTCCACGGGGATATAATCGCCCAATTCAGAAAAAAAGGTTTCCAACACCTTTTGCCAGGCGCTCCCCAGGAGGATCACGGGTTTGGGTTCGATGATGCCAATTACGAGCTGGTTCCAGGTGAGGGCGATTTCGAGTAGGGTTCCAATCCCGCCAGGCAGGGCAATGGCAGCATCACAATGGGTGACCAATGTGTTCAAACGGTCATTGAAGGAGTGGCAGCGCCATTCCTCGGCAACCCAGGCATTGGGATCGGTCGGTCGCCAGACTTCAATTTCGTCGCAGGTGACGCCGATGACGTGCCCTCCAGCTTCACTGGCGCCACGCGATACGGCTTCCATGGTACCCGAATAACCGCCAGTGAGCACGGTCATCCCGGCAGTGGCCAGCAATTGACCTAATTTTAAGGCCTCGAGATAAGGCGGAGTGCCCGGTTTAGGGGCAGATCCGCCAAAAACGCTAATCTTTTTTTCCATTTTGCTCGCTTTCATCTATCAGGTGTTGATCCCATTCGCGTCGGTAATTGATCTTGAGTTTGTCGATCACCGCGGTTTCAAGGTCGATGCCGGTTAACCGTGCCAGTTGCAGCAAATACAGCATCACATCCGCCAGTTCACTTGCCAATTCATCCGGGTGCCTTTGTTTTTCGGACCATTGGAACAGCTCCAATACTTCAGCAGCCTCGATGGACAGGGAAATCGCCAGGTTCTTGGGGGTCTGCGGGCGCGGGGAGTCGGGCAGGTACCAACCCTTGGCGGTGACGAAGCGGTCCATGGCGCGGGTGAGGTCTTCGATATCCATTAGAAGGGAATTATACATGATATCGGGGGTTAATGGGGTTGCTGACAGGCAATCTTCGCATGTAGCATGCAAAAAGTAACGCAGTGTTGTACCTGTTCCCCAATTTATTCTTTCAACACTATTGCGGACCGGTCTCCACTCATCATTCATGTATGGAGACCTTCAGTCAAAGACCCTTGTTTTCCTTGACTGCCAGCACGCCAAAGGCGCGCGGCTTTGCAGACACCCTGAAGCCAACCTGGCCCAGGCGTGCGATCACGCCGCGGCCGGTATTGGCCCCGTAGCGGCTATTGGGGTTGCCGATGTAATGAAACAGGCGTCCGCCGGGTTTGAGGATGCGGTACAGGTGCTGGTAGGTTTCTAATGCATACATCTCTCCAGCCAGGGAAAAGGTGGGCGGATCGTGGATGATTGCGTTGAAAGTCGCGTCGGGAAAGGCTGCAACCAGATCTACGCTGTCCCCAATCAGCGGTTGGATATTGGATAGGGTAAACAACTCGGCTGACCAGGGGTTTTGCCGGCAGATCTCGTGGACGGCGGGATCAAACTCAATGGTGACCACCTGTTCAGCGGTCTGCGCAGCCATGATGGCGGTGTAACCCAGCCCGGAAGCTGTATCCAGGATGCGACCGTAGGGTTTCCCCAAAGCTTTCAGTTTTTGACGTGTATCCATATCAGGCGTGATGTCTTTAACCCGATGCATGGGAATTCCGGAGATGAGCATCGTGGGCGCGCCAGCGGTCGGCATCAGGCTGTAATAACGGTTGGTGCGGGAAGAGAAAGTCTGGACTTTTTTCAACTGGCTGCCCACCAGGCGAAAACACCCATTCAAGTCGCTGGAAATGGTGTTGAGATTTGCATCTGTCAGGAGCTCTCCATCCGGCAATGCCCAGCCGGATTCAACGCGGCGCACATGGACCTTTGTCCGCCCCAGGTTGGGAGAGATGCTAATAACAGAGGCTGGGTTCTTCGCCAGCAAAGGGCTGATTTGATGGTGAGAAAATATCAGATCGTGAGGCACAGGCGGTTCAATCCCCCAGGAACAGCGCTTGCCAGATTTCCCATTTCTGAATTTTATCGATAACAACAGGTTCAATAACACTTGGAGTTGGAACCTGCTCAGTAGGGGGCAGGAGCACGATGGGGATATCCCCGGGCTGGATCATCATTGCATCTTCGCGCGCCCAGCGCTCTACGGCTTGATCGGATTGGGCATAAATCAACTCAGCTTCCAGGGCGGTGCGCGTGGATTCCAAATGAGAATAGTATTCGGTCAGCTCTTTTTCTTGTCTGCGCAAGCGTGTGAGCAGCGTCATACGCTGATTGAAGTTCACCAACAGCAGCACCAGGACAATGCCCAGTACGGCAAAAATCACCCGTTTGTCTTTGAGAAGCTTCTTAATCATGATGGTCAGCACCTGATTTAATACCGTTACAAGAATTATACCATTTCAGCAGAAATTAAAATAAAATGGGGCTAACTTAACCGTCAGCCCCGAGTGCCGAAGGAGGGATTTGAACCCTCACGGGCTCTTGCCCACTACGCCCTGAACGTAGCGCGTCTGCCTGTTCCGCCACTTCGGCAACGAATTTTATTTTATCCGATACCCCTATTTTGTCAACTATTTGCAGGGAAGTCAACGCCGACTTCGTAAAGCCCCTGTATAGCTTGCAAATGGATTGAGTTGTGCTCCGTCCGTCTGAATACTTACGTTGCAAATGGAAAATATGGACATCCGCCTTAGTTTGACATTTGAATGGCTTTCATAAGCAATGTTTGCATAGATCGCGTGATAACTTGACACAAAGGTTCGAAAGGATTATATTTATTTGCGTTAAGCCACAAGGCTTAACAAGTCGAACCTTAAAAAAATAAGAAAGATGGAGTATTAGCATGTCAGAACGTTTTGTTGGAACTGTCAGATGGTTTAGCGCCCCCAAGGGGTACGGTTTCATTGGCCGTGACGATGGTGAGAATGATGTCTTCGTTCATTTCTCCGCCGTTCAAATGGAAGGCTACAAGCGGCTCAGAGAGGGCCAGGCTGTAGAATTCTCCATTGAACATGGTCCAAAGGGTTTTCAGGCGTCCAATGTGATTCCTATCCCCGGGAATGAGGAAGAGCTGCTTTCTTCATAAAATAATTTCGGGCCGCCTTGTAAAGTAAACAGGCGGCCCGATTTTTTTATTTAAATATGGAAAAGTAAGTAATTGAACAATTTGGCAATTTCAAGAAATACTGCTTGCCAGCCTGCGCAACTGAAGAACCAGGTCGAAGATTTAAACCAGTGACCCACTACCGGGCGGACTGAGATGGTCACTCCACTGCCGCGCAGCTCGTGCCGAAAAATCAAACGCGTCCTGAAGCTATGGTAGGGGTCGGTCACGACCATAAATGCGGACCAACCATGATCTTCGGCGAATTGTTTCACGGCTCTGGCCTCATCCCGGGTGCTGTCGACAGCCCGCTCTGTGATGAAAATACGGCTATTGTCAAACCCCAATGCTTCTGCTTCACTGGCCAAGAGCTGATTAGCCGCAGGGTCGGTATTGGTGATCAGCAGGGTATCGGCATACCCCCTTTTCAGCAAATCTGCAGCCATTGCCAGGCGGTCGCCTGAATCACCGCTGAGGATGACGATGGCATCCACCGGAACAATCGGATCTGCTACAATCAGGAATCCTCCCACAGCCGCTAAAACCAGGTAGATGATCAGCGGGCTCAGCAGTAGAAATATGAAAGCGTTTGAGTAAACAATGCAGCCCCTCCCTGCTGATTTCTCAGCGGAGGAAGGCTGTGCGCTTATCAATTGGGGTGACATGGGTTTATAATTTTTCGAGAGCCGTTTTCATGCGGACCAAGCCTTCATCAAGCATGGCGCGGGGGCATCCAAAGTTGATCCGCAGGAAACCCTGGCCGTCTTCGCCAAAGCTGATACCATCGTTGAAGCCTACTTTGGCTTCGTCTAAAAAGAAGCGGTGGGGTGATTCGACTTCCAGTTGACGACAATCCAGCCAGCCCAGGAAAGTGCCTTCAGGCGACCACATGCGTATGCCAGGCAGGTTTTCGTTGACATAGTTGACCAGGTAATCCCGGTTTGCCTGAAGGTAATGCATCACCTCGCGTAACCAGGGGCGTCCGTGCAGGTACGCGGCCCGGGCAGCATGTAAACCGAGGATATTGGGGTGACCTAAAAGCATGGACAGGGTTTGACTCAGCCTGTCTTTGATGACCGGATTCTCAGCAATCACAACTGACGTGGACAAGCCCGCGATATTAAAGGTTTTTGAAGGCGCCAAATAGGTGACCGTAATCTGAGCTGCATCAGGGGAAAGGTTGGCAATCGGGATGTGCTGATAGCCGGAAAAAATCAGGTCATTGTGTATTTCGTCCGAACAGATCCATACATTGTACTTTAAACAAATCTCCGCCATTTTGGTCAGCTCTTCACGAGTGAAGACCCGGCCAACCGGGTTGTGGGGGTTGCAGAGTATGAAAAGTTTCACGCCGGAGGCGACTTTTTCCTCGAAGTCGTCAAAATCAATCTCATATTTTCCATCTTCTTTCAAGATGAGCCGATTATGAACTGCGACCCTGCCCGTGGCATGGGGTGCCCGTAGAATGGGGGGATAGATCGGGGTTTGGATTAGCACCGATTCGCCGGGCTCGGTGAGGCTGTAGATAGCGTGGACAAAACCGGTCACAACGCCACAGACAAAGTTGAGGTCTTCCGGGTTAACGGTCCAGTCGAAAAAGTGCACCAGGTGTTGCAGGATGGCATCATCCAGGCCTTCAAGCCGACTGCCATAGCCAAAGACACCGTGGTTGACCCGCTCGGTTAATGCCTGGATAACAGGTTCAGGAGCTTTGAAGTCCATGTCTGCCAACCACATGGGCAAAACATCCTCGGGGTAATAATGCCATTTATAACTCTCAGTACAACGTCGGTCAATTATGCTGTCAAAATCCATTGTTTTCCTTCTAACTCAGTGTTGTTGATTAAAGACGAATGTAAAACCATATTGTTAATTAAAAATATGTATTAAACATACCCGATGAACCTAGAGACTCTTTGAGTCTGTTCCGATACGGATGCATGATTTGCTTTGGGCTCCTCAATTTTGCAATGATTATAGCCTAATATTGGAATTTCTTCCCAGGGTCTTGGCCAAAGAAAAATGGTATACTCACATTGATTGGTACCCGGAGACCCCGTTGAAGAAATCATTTTCAGCATTAATCAAACTTGTCCGTTTTCAAGAATATGGTTATTTTATTCTAATCACGTCTCTTTTAGGGGCAGTTACTGCAGGAGGGATATTGTCCGATCGCCTGTTGGCGATTCTGCTGGCAAACGGTCTGGTGGTTGGCTTTGCGCATATGGTCAATGATATTGAAGATGCGGCAGAAGACGTTTTTTCATTAAAAAACAGCTTGCGTAACCCCATCTCGAGCGGCTTGATTTTACCGAAAACTGCCCGATTAACAGCAGCGATCGTGGGGTTGATCGCGGTGGCTTTATTTGCCCTGATGGGTCGATGGCCGTGGATCTTTGGAGCAGGCAACCTAGTGCTGGGTTTGATTTACTCACATAAAGCCATCCGGTTGAAAGCGCTGCCTTTGGTAGCATTCATCTCGCGCGGCGCATTGCTGGCAGGATTGCCATTTTTATCGAGTTATTTCACTTTTTCTGACTCGCTCAATCGCATCTGGTACTGGCCATTTCTGTGGTTGATTTCGCTCAGTCTTTTATTTGATCTTCACAGTGAACGCAGTGGAGAAGAGAAGATACGATTCTCACGCTGGAATGAGATCTCTGTGCAGCATGGAGAACGCTTTGCCAATGTGTTGATGATCGGTGTGATCATCGTGGTTGCAAGCACTGGCGTGGTTTCGATGTTTTTGATTAACCTGTTTCCGTCCTGGGTCATTATCATCATTTTAATGCTGTTAACGCTGTTGATTGTGCCGCCCTATTTCAAGTATCGGCGCGACAGAACCGGTGTTGACCTGGCGGATTTGTTGTTCCATGGGTTGGTCCATGCGTTTGCAATTGGATTGATGCTGCAATTCCTTCTCCCTGCGCTGGTTCGAATCATTCGTCCAGGGTGTTTTTAAGGTCAGTGTAGTCGTAGCAATCAGCACCTCAGGTTTTATGGCATGGGTTTGTCCGTCCTCACGAACCGGTTTAGGGCTGTACGAATCGAGTTTCAAAACGAAAGGTGGAAGATGGATCAAAAATTTTTATCACTCTCAAAGCGGGTTGCCCGGAGTTTGCTTGATCGAGAGTACACGCTCAGCACAGCTGAATCCTGTACGGGCGGGATGCTCAGCCAAACCATCACAGCGATTTCAGGCTCTTCAACCTATTTCATCGGCGGTGTAGTGGCTTACCACAATCGGATCAAAGAACACTTCCTGGATGTGCAGGGCTTCACTCTTGAAACCTATGGGGCAGTAAGCCTGCAAACGGCTCAAGAAATGGCTGATGGTGTGCGGAAACGGTTCCAGACCGAGGTCGGCTTATCGACGACGGGGATCGCTGGGCCTACCGGCGCGACGGAAACCAAGCCGGTGGGTTTGGTGTGTTTGGGCATCAGCCTTCCTGAGAAAACCTGGACGTACAAGTGTAATTTTCGTGGTGATCGGCTCGAGGTGATGCAAGCGAGTGTGGTTGAGATCCTGGAGCGCTTGTTAGAATTGTTAGAACTGCCCGATTGATCCGATCTTACAGGGGGATAAAGATAAGCTCAGTTTATCGGTTGGTCTTGTTGAGCACTTTCATCCGGTAACGGGGTGACCAAAACGCGATCCACCCGGCGACCGTCCATATCAACAACCTCGAAGCAATACCCTTCATAGGTGAATTTTGCACCTGTTTTTGGGATATACCCCAACTGGCTCATTACAAACCCGCTCAAGGTTTGGTAAGCCGAGCGTTCTTCGCCGGGCATGACTGAAAAATGGAGGATCTCCTTGAGCTCGTCAATCACGAGAAGACCGTCAAACAGCCACGACCCATCCTCGCGCTGGTAAACCATGACATCGGTATCCATGCTATCTTCAGGGATTTCACCTACAATGGCTTCGAGGATGTCGTATTCGGTGGTCATGCCTGAAATTCCGCCATATTCATCGAGGATTATCGCCAGGTGAACGCCGCTATTCTGGATGGCGTCCAGGGCTTTGAGCGCAGCCATATTCCCTGGCAGGTAAACCGGGTCTTTAATGAAATCCCTGATATTAAAATCAGGATCATCTGGGCGATGTCCCAATAGATCGCGGACTTTGATATAGCCTATTGTTTGGTCAAGGTCGCCATCGGCAACAGGAATGCGGGAATGGGGTGAGGTCAATATTTGCTGCCAAATCTCCTCGATGGGCGCATTGATGTCTATCCAGGTGAGTTCCAGGCGCGGTGTCATCAGGGCTTCCACCCGACGATCACCCAACCGCAAGATACTCGAGAACATTTCCTGTTCAGCGTCCTGAATTAAGCCAAATTGACGACCTTCTTCGATGTAGCCTTTGATTTCATCAGTTGTAATTGAAGGGTCTTTGTCGGTGTTGATCTGAAAAAGTTTGAGTCCCAGGTTGGTCGATGCAGCTAAGAACAGGGTTAGCGGGCGGAATAATTTTGTTAATCGGAAAATGAATGGCGATAAAGCGACAACGATATTTTCCGGTTTACTGACTGCCATTCGTTTGGGGATCAATTCACCTAAAACAATCGAGAAGTAGGCAATAACAACTACGACAAATACCAGGGATAGAATTCCGGCATAATTCGTCAACCATGGAATTTTGGCGACTTGTTCCGCTAAAGGTATGGATAAGTTTGCACCACCAATACCGCCCGCCAATGTATCAATTAGCGTGATCAAAATTTGAACCGTCGAAAGATAATGCTGATCGGGATCTTGTAACATCTTGAGTGCTACAGACGCACCTTTCGCTCCCTCATCAGCCCGTTGTTGCAGTCGTATCTTTTTGGATGCAACCATCGCGATTTCGTACATTGCGAAAAACGCGTTGAAACCAAACAGAATTAAAATAATGAGGATATTAACGTAGATGGGCATGATTAAGAATTAATCCTAACTGAGAGATGGTGCTTGTTTTCAAGATCTGTGTTGATACCAATGCCCGGCTGATCGATGCAAAGGTTTCGCACCTGTAAATGTTGATGAATCCTTTGGGGTAAGGCGTCAGCGGATCTCTCAATAAACCTGATGTTCTCCGTGAATCACGTTCTTCTCGACTGGCTAATGCGCCTTTTTCCATAATTATTCTACCGTTACCTCTTCGATTCAATGAATAAGAGCACCAGTAGTTTGTTAAGAATACCACAGGTGAATCAAAGTAAATCCATTTTCTTTTTCACTGATGTTTATAATTTAAATAATTACAAAATTTATACACTATGATATGAATTAACGCACCAACCCCTTGGTGGTTTTGCCAGCGCCTGTTTCCCAGGAAGCGTAAAGAGGTACAGAAAAAACAACAGCGTTCTTTTTCACCCGATTTGGGCGGATGAAGAGATATTTTTCAGACATTCACCGGTCAGGTGACCAGATGATCGGGAAAAGGATCAACTTTGTTCGTGTATTGCAGCCTGACATGACCTTTATCAGAGATATCAACGCGGCTGATGGCACAGTTGTTCATCTGGAACCAGTAATGTTCAGCCTGGATTTCAAAAAATGCGGTGAGGATGTGGCCGAAAATTCCGCCATGCATGACGATCCCTACGCGGTGGTCCGTGCCCCCATGCTCGCTTAATAAGCGGTTGACGATCTCCCGGGCGCGTACAGGGTAATGCTCACGAGGTTCTTTTTCCCGGTTGTACCAGCCTGTTTCAGGCAGATCATCGGGGATGATCAATTGAGGAAAATTTGATTGAAAATAAGATCTTCCTGGCCCGGGTTGACCGATGAGAACCGGTTCCTCATCGATAAATTCGACGTCAAACAGTCCACCGGTTTCATGCAGTTCAGGCCAGGCGACCAGTGGCAAGCCAGTTTTTTCGGCAATGGCCAGTCCGGTTTTCACAGCACGCGTCATCAGACTGCAATATAAATGGGTCAGACCAAAACCTGAGCGATTCTGGGGGTCATAGCCGTTATTTACATAAGGGCGAGCAATGGCTTCCGCCACCAGGCGCGCCTGCTCTTCGCCAATTGGGGTCAGATCAGGGTCAGTGGACCTTTGAGATAGATAAGTATCGCTGCCATCTTCCGTAAGGAGATTATTGGTTGATTGCCCGTGCCGTATGAAGTAAAGCTCTAACATAGTTTATTCCTTTCTTAATTGATGCAGCGCAATGATTTTTTCAACGTCCGGACTGCCGGACGGATGGCCTGGAGATGGACCATAATGATCGGGAAATGTCGATCTTTCGCAAAGCGCTGCCAGGCAAGCCTGGATATTATCATGCAATGCTTGTGCATCGTAACCGCCTTCCAAACCAAACAGGATGCGGCTCTGGCAGTAATCATCCGCCAGTTCGACCAGGATTTTTGAGATTTGATAAAAGCTATCTGTGTCCAGTGTTGTGCTGGTCAGTGGATCTGAAAAATGGGCGTCAAATCCAGCCGAGATGAAGAGCATCTCTGCTCCAAAGCCCATTAACCACGGCTTGACAACCTGTTGGAAAACGCCCAAATAAGCTGCCGGGTTGGCAAAGGAAGGCATGGGAACATTAATAATCCGCCCCCGGGCGTGTGGCGCTGAATTCTGGTGACCGGTGCCCGGGTAGAGATATTCTTCATGCAGGGACAAATAACCCACACCGGGATGGTGTGAAAAAATGGCTTCGGTGCCGTTGCCATGATGGGCGTCGAAATCAATAATCGCGACTTTTTCGAGGCCGTGCGCAACTGCATCTGCGGCGGCGATGGCAAGGTTGTTAAGCAGACAAAAACCCATTGGGCGGTCTGCTTCCGCATGATGTCCGGGCGGACGCATGATAGCGAAACCTCGGCCGCGCCCTTCCGAAAGGATGCGCCTGCTAACGGCTAAGGTAGCCCCGGCAGCCATCAAGGCCGCGTGATAACTGGCTTCGGTGACATAAGTGGGCGCAGAATCAATCTCGTGAGAACCCCTGCGGCTGGCAGCCTGTAAGGTTTGCAAGATTGTCGCGTTGTGAACGCGCAGGACGTCGCTTGCCAGGGCTGGCATAAAATTCAGCCAAACCATTTCGGGATAGGGGGGGTCCTGGAGCCAGGGCTTCACAAGCTGCAGGCGTTGGGGTGACTCGGGGTGTCCCGGGAAGACGTGTTCGGGTGCATCATAAAAGGTGCAGTAAACAGGAATTTTCTCTGGTTTCATAATATTCGCAATGGTTAGTATACCGCAAGAATTGAGGGGAGAATGATTGATTTTCTGAACCATGGATTTGCAAAAAGGTTGAGAACTGTTTTTTTACGGCCTCAGCCGCCTTGTTATGAAAAATCATCGAATCGGCAAGACGTTTTCAACCCCAGAAATGATGCAAAAGCCAGCACTCTCCTGGATCCGGTTGACAAGGGCAATTTCAGATTCTATGATCAAGTAAACTATCTTATCGATGGTTAACAGGCTGGCAAGCGGTGTCAGCCCGGTATTGATTACGGGTAGAAAAGGATCATTAATTGTGGACAACGCTTTGAGGAAAATCAAAAAAATCATTCACGGAAGACACGCCATTGACGGCGCCGGCGTACACCTGGTGCGCTTGTTCGGGCACGATGAAACCCAGGATTTCGATCCCTTCCTGCTGATGGACGCCTTCGATTCCACCAACCCCGAGGATTACATCCGCGGATTCCCCTGGCACCCGCATCGCGGCATTGAGACAGTAACTTACCTGATCAAAGGCGATCTGGAACACGGCGATAGCCTGGGCAACCGGGGCAGCATTCTGGATGGCGACTGCCAGTGGATGACGGCGGGCTCTGGCATCATTCACCAGGAGATGCCCCAGCCAACGGAGCGCCTTTTGGGCTGCCAGCTCTGGCTTAATTTACCCGCCAGGGACAAGATGACCGCACCGGCGTATAACGATATCCTGTCTGCTGATGTGCCAGTGGTTGATGAGGACTCAGCCCGTGTGCGTATCATCGCTGGGGCGTACAGGGGGCAGCAGGGCGCGTTTGAGGGCAAATTTGTCAAGCCCCTGTACCTGGATATTGAGGTCCAAGCTGGTCAGGTGTGGCAGCTGGATACCGTCCCGAACACGACCCTGTTTGTTTATATTCTGTCGGGTTCAGCCGGATTTGACCCCGCAATCGATCAGCAGATTGATGAAAAGAGCGTGGTTTTATTCGATGAAGGTGAGCGCTTGTGGGTGCGTGCGGGTGCTGCTGGCGTGCGGTTGTTGTTGCTCAACGCGCCCCGGTTGGATGAGCCAATCGCCTGGGGCGGTCCGATTGTGATGAATACTCGGGAGGAGCTAAATCAGGCGTTCAGTGAATTGCGCGAGAACACGTTTATTAAGTAACACGGGTTAAATTCGCCTGGACAAACGAGCCATTCCGATTGCCCGGCGAACACTTGTAGATCATCAACAACAGCCGCGAAAGAGACCTTTCGCGGCTGTTTGTGTTGATGATGATTGTTGTTTTACACAGCTTTTATTTCTGTCGGAGTTTCCTGGCCGACATCCAGGCTTTCTAATTCTTCTGGTGGTTCTTCGGTCTTTTTCTCGACCATTTTCCAGGCGTGCATGGCAAGCGATAGGGCAATGACGCCGTAAGAGACGAACACCCGGAAATATTCACCGATCTGGGCATTGTCGAACAGGTTTTTACCCGCTTGCGGGGCGACGATGAACAGGGTATGGAAGAGGATCACACCGATGATGGCTTGTTTATTGGTCGCTTTTTGGACCGAAGCCCCGCCGACCAGCAATGCAGCGATGGCAAATTGTGCAATTTGCAGGTGTGCGCCGTAGGTGGCAAAGGTGCCAATATTCTGCAGATAGATCAACTGCCCCCAACTCGCCAGAACGGTAGAAATGATCATGGCAATGACTCGAGTCTGGTTGACATTGATTCCTGACGCCAGGGCGACGCTCTGGCTCTGTCCGGTCGTGCGCATATTCTGACCCAAACGCGTATCGAGGATTTTCTGGTTAAACAGGCATAGCACACCAATTAACAGGAAAGGCAACACCGGCATTTTAACGGTCAGAAGTATTGTTTCTATTTCCGGAATGTATGTTGCAGCATACAGCGCTGCGCACAGGATGATGGTCAGCACTGGTTTGCGGATGGAGTACTCTTCCTCTTTTAAGATCAGTTTCTTCCGCACAATATTGATTAGCTGTAAAACCGCAATGACGATCAAGCCGATGGTAACAGCACTCAGCAATTCCAATCGATCTGCGAATAAAAAGGTTTCAATGACCGGGATATAGGAAATCCCAAATAGAACTGCAATCACCGCAAACTGGAAGAAATCGCTACGTTTGAGTGTGTATTTCTTCAAAAAGTGAAGGACAACTTTAACAACCGTTATCGCCAGGATTCCATAGAACACAACGGTGAGGATATCCAGCATGCGAATCGCGTCAAGAGAATATTTTAAGGTACCTGCGAGGTCGATGGTATTCTTTACACCCACGCCATGAGAGATGATCAGGGTCGGGTTGTCGACCGGGATGACCCCACCGATGAGAACCAGGAATAACAACTGGTAAAGCCCATCGGCAAAAAAGCCCAGGATCAAGCCGGCAATCATTTCAGTGCCTTTCATCCTGTTGAAGAGCTTGCCAACCAGAAAACCAAAAAATGCGGCAATCGGGGTAGCAATCAATACACACAGCATCATGCCACCGAATCCCCCAATGCCCCAATGAACGACCCAAAATAAGGCGATTTGAGCAGCAATAGCACCGATGACCATGCCAAAGTTCAACCCTAACCCGGCGATGACAGGAATAATCAGCGCCAGGACCGTGAATGTATTTCTGCCGATGCGGGTGATGACACCATCGACGATGAACGTCATCGGGCTGCCGGATAGCAAAATGGCACCAAGACAGACCAGAGCGAAGGCAATCATTACCTTGTTTTCGAAAAGGTATGAGCCGATATTTTTGCTAATTGTTTTTATCTTCGTCATTGGTTTTCGCCTTTCGCTTTTGAAAGTGCATACAAGATGATGCCGTTTGAAATGATGATTCTGAGGACTTCAGGCAGTACACCAATTTGAATCACGACGTTCACCACCGGTAATGCTGTTACCAGAATACCTTGAAACAGCAGGGTACCAATAATGACATGAGGTATGGCTGCTCTGTGAACGGATGCTCCACCGATCAAAATGGCTGCAACACTGGCAAACCCCATCATCAACGGTGCGTTGTACAATTGTAGGAAGCCGTAGGTTTGCGCGTACATAATGATGCCAACGGCGCCAAACACCGTTGAAATAACCGTTCCTAAGATACGGGTTCGGTCAACATTGATGCCACTCGAGGTTGTAAAGGTTGGATTTTCACCGCCGGCGCTCATGGCGATACCCGCTTTGCTTTGTAAAAAGAGCCAAATAACGAAGGCGCATAATACAAAAACAAGGATTAATCCCAGGGGAATGGTGACGCCGCCGACATTAAAAGCCAGCCACTTCAGCCATGCGGGTTGGGTATCTTGTATCACAGTGGGTTCACTGAGTAAACCCCCAAAGCTTCCCGCCAGGCTGGCCGTGTTACGCAGACCTTTTCCCTGCAAAGGCCAGCTCAGTTCGCCGTTTTGGAAGGAAAATGAAAGCCAAACGATGTTCATAAAGGCAATCACTGAAAAGCCAACATAGGTTGACACGGTCATTTCAGAGCCTTTTACCCTGTTGAGCAGCAACCCATATAAATATCCGAGGACTGCCGCAATGACGATGCCAATGGCAAGGGCTAAAAGAATGGTGAGCCATGGATTGGCGGCGCCGAATTTTTCAGCCCAGTTGTTAACAAAACTTACCTCCATGGATAAAACTGCCCCTAAAAGACCAGCGGAGATGCCGATTGAGATGCCAAAATTCATCCCGATTCCGCTTTGAACACCCGGGATCATGGCAAGTACCAGGATACTGTACATTAAAACACGTCGAAGGACATCGCTGAACAATACGCCCGGATCGAATCCCACAGCCAGTGAGGTTATCAGCAAAAGTATGAAGAAAAGCCCAATGATCAACCTGGGCAGGCCGACATTGTCAATGATGGTTTTTAATTTTTTCATGCCAAAACCTCCTCTCGCACGCCAGCCATGGCAAGGCCATAGGCAGAATCGGGGTCATCGGGGTCCATAATGGAGAATAGTCCACCTTCAAAGACGATACCGATCCGGTCACACAACGAGCGTAATTCCACCAATTCGGAACTGATCATAATAATGGTGGTGCCCTGTTCCCGATTGATTTTCAGAAGATAATCTAAAACGAGTTTCTTTGCGCCAATATCAATGCCGCGAGTGGGTTCTGATACGATCAGAATATTTGGGTTCATCGTCAGCGCGCGCGCCAGGCAGACTTTTTGCTGGTTTCCGCCGGAAAGGCTACCACTTGTTTGTGAAGGACCTGTGCAGCGGATATCCAGAAGTTTGATCATCTCCTGGGTGTGTTGTTCTGCTCTTGTTTTGTCAATAAATTTTAAGCCCGCAAATTTTTTAAGAAATTCTTCTTTTATTTGAATTGCTGAAAATACGATGTTGAGCTGAATCGATTCGCCCAGAAGCAATCCGACCCCTCGTCGATCTTCCGACACAAAGGCGATATCGTTGCGCAGTGCCTCGCCCAATTTGCTGAGATCGAGTTTTTTCCCATGGACAATAATATCTCCCCTGGTTTCAAACAACCCCATTATGCCATTGATGATGCCAATTTTTCCCTGTCCAGCCAGGCCACCGAAACCAAATATTTCACCTTCGCGAATGCGGACATCAATGCCTTTGACCATTTCCCCAGGCATGTCCACTTGAAAATTTCTTAATTCCAGGGCAATTTTCTCATCTGATATTTTGCGCTCGTTGATTTGATCTTCGTCTTCTTGCCTTTCGACTGACCGACCGATCATCAACTGGGCAATTTCAACCAGGTTGGTGTCTTTAACATTTTTTCGAGCGACAAGCTCTCCGTCACGGAGGATCGACATGCTATCCGCAACCATCATGACCTCAGTCAGACGGTGGGTGATAAAAATGATGGCGATGCCTTTACTGGCAATGATCCGCATGATTTCAAGCAAGCGTTCCGCCTCACCTTCAGTGAGTACCGCTGTTGGCTCATCAAATACGAGGAGCTTGATACCCGTTTTATCGATCTCGCGCGCGATTTCTACAAACTGTCGGTAACCAATTGGCATGCCTGATATTTTGGCATATTCATCAATATCCATGCCAATGTCATCAAGTGCACGCCTGGCATCTGCTGCCATTTTCTCCCAGTTCATTTTTTCTAACAAATTGCCGAAGACTTTGCTAAAGGCAGTCGTCTCACCGATCTCCCTGCCAATTTTGATATTCTCCGTGACAGTAAACTCGGGAATCAGCATGAATTCTTGATGAACCATGCCAACCCCGTAAGACATCGCTTTATGCGGGTCATCGATGACCGCTTTTTCGCCATTTATTAGAATTTCTCCCTGGAAACCGTCCGTAGAAAAGATCACCGGCATCCCAAAAAGAATGTTCATCAGCGTCGTTTTACCTGCCCCATTTTCGCCAACGAGGGCGTGTATTTCACCGGGTTTAATCTGTAAGGTGACATTTTTCAGCACGCGGTTACCGTAGTATTCTTTGGAAATATTGTTCATTGATAATAGGTATTCACTTTCCAAACCGTGCCTCCTTAATCCTTATCCATAAAAGCGCCGGCTTTTACAAGCGCAAGCCGGCGCTTTGTTAGGTCGATTATCTTATTTTGATGTGCTTATTTTGAAAAATCATGGAAGGGACACAGCAGCATCAGGAAGTTGTCGAGTTTAACTTCTTCATCGTAGGATGTAATGGTTACCTCTCCAACGCCACGCGCTGCAGCAGCTTCGTTGATGATTCTCTTGAAAGCTTCAGCATCGTTGGGGTCAACTCTGCCCTCAGCATACTCGATGGCAAAACGGACACCTGCATCGATCATCAGCATGTTGATGGGCACACCCCAGGTGGACATGCGGCCTTCCTGGCCTTTTTCTTTCAGTTTGGCTGCGATTTGTTCCAGCATGTAGGGGACGTCGCCCTCATGCCCGGAGACATCGATGTTCAGTGCGGCGGGGTATCCGTGGTAGGGGCTGGGGCAGCACTGCTGCGGGTAGATGGCTCCACCCTCCCAAATCATACGGATCAAGGGTTCTTGCAAGCCGCAGTTTGTGGAGAAGAAAGCGGTGTCCTTGCCGTAGGTGGCGATTTGTCGTGGCACGTCTTCAACGATGAACTGTTGCGCGCCGGACATACCGGCATCACCGGTTGGATCGGGTGCGGTGACTTCGACGAGTTCAATGCCGAGTTTTGCACAGGTTTCCTTCATGATCTCCAAGCGGCGGGCAATCGTCGCGTAGGAGAGGTGCCGTGGGAATGAGTAGTGGATGAAGGTCTTGGCGCCCATTTCGTAAGCCAGTGTGGGGATGGTGACACCCATGGAGATTTCGTCGACTTGCATGACGATGTTGGCTTTACCAGCGATGACCGCCGGGTCTTCGGCGGGCACACCCGCGATAAAGACCATGTCTGGGCGGGTTTCGCGAACCTTGTCGATGGCAGCAGCAGCACCCGGGACAGCCTGGACAAAGACGATAGCCTTGACCTCAGGATCGGAAGCCATTTCAACGGTGCGTGAGATGGTCGTTTCCATTTCAGTGGAGAATTGGTCCGGGTAGGTGGCATGGACGATAAGGTCACCGTATTTAGCGACTTGGTTCAGTGCTTCCTGGTATTCCTCTTCACCCTGGGATACGGTGCCCGTCATGATGCCGATTTTATAGGGTTCGACGGCTGGTTTTTCTGTAACAACACCACCGGAAAAATCATGGAAGGGGCACAGCAGCATCAGGAAGTTATCGAGTTTAACTTCTTCATCGTAGGATGTAATGGTTACTTCTCCAACGCCACGCGCTGCAGCAGCTTCGTTGATGACTCTTTTGAAAGCTGCAGTATCGTTGGGGTCAACTCTGCCCTCGGCATACTCGATGGCAAAACGGACGCCTGCATCGATCATCAGCATGTTGATGGGCACACCCCAGGTGGACATGCGGCCTTCCTGGCCTTTTTCTTTCAGTTTGGCAGCGATTTGTTCCAGCATGTAGGGGACGTCACCCTCATGCCCGGAGACATCGATGTTCAATGCGGCGGGGTATCCATGGTAGGGGCTGGGGCAGCACTGCTGCGGATAGATGGCTCCACCCTCCCAAATCATACGGATCAAGGGTTCCTGTAAACCGCAGTTTGTGGAGAAGAAAGCGGTGTCCTTGCCGTAGGTGGCGATTTGTCGTGGCACGTCTTCAACGATGAACTGTTGCGCGCCGGACATACCGGCATCACCGGTTGGATCGGGTGCAGTGACTTCGACGAGTTCAATGCCGAGTTTTGCACAGGTTTCCTTCATGATCTCCAAGCGGCGGGCAATCGTCGCGTAGGAGAGGTGCCGTGGGAATGAGTAGTGGATGAAGGTCTTGGCGCCCATTTCGTAAGCCAGCGTGGGGATGGTGACACCCATGGAGATTTCGTCGACCTGCATGACGATGTTGGCTTTGCTGGCGATGACCGCCGGGTCTTCGGCGGGCACACCCGCGATAAAGACCATGTCTGGGCGGGTTTCGTGAACCTTGTCGATGGCAGCAGCAGCACCCGGGACAGCCTGGACAAAGACGATAGCCTTGACATCAGGATCGGAAGCCATTTCAACGGTGCGTGAGATGGTCGTTTCCATTTCAGTGGAGAATTGGTCCGGGTAGGTGGCATGGACGATAAGGTCACCGTATTTAGCGACTTGGTTCAGCGCTTCCTGGTATTCCTCTTCGCCCTGGGATACGGTGCCCGTCATGATGCCGATTTTGTACTTTGCATCTTTGGAGACGATTTCTTCGACTGCTTCGGGTTTTTCAACGACCGGCTCTTCGACAGGTGGGGTGGTTGTGCGGCAACCTGATGCAAAAAGCACAAGTGCAATCAACATCAGCATCACACATTTCGTCAAAATACTTTTTTCTTTCATTAAAATGCTCCTCCTTTTGAATGTTTACAAGAGATTTGAAATATGGCTCAGATTTGCATGTTTATCGATGGCCCTCCACTTGACCGGTTGAAAAATCAATGCATTCTTTGCCAGGCAGACTGAACCGATGGCGCAAGCCCAGTCTTGTGTCAATGTTATCATAAAGGCATATCTTGTCAAGAAACTTTTTCTACTACATCTAAAATTTTCTTGTATACTTGGCGTATAAAACAAATCTTTCTACGGCTATGATTGCAAAGGAGAAGCATGCAAGAAACTCCCCCCAACCAACTGACGAAACGTAACTGGGCTGTCATGTTTGCCCTGGCGCTAACCGGGCAGATTGCCTGGGCTGTGGAAAACTCGTGGTTCAACACCTTTGTGTTCGATACCATCACGCCTGACCCGCGACCGATCGCGTGGATGGTAGCGGCCAGTGCGGTGACTGCGACTTTAACCACGTTGATCATGGGAACCCTCAGCGATCGCACGCGCACCCGCTGGGGAAAACGTCGACCATATATTTTGCTCGGGTATATCCTGTGGGGGCTTTCGACGATCCTGTTCCCGACGGTGGCGTATATTAAAATCACCTTGCTGGCTGTAGTCATGGTGGTTATTGCCGATTCGGTGATGACCTTTTTTGGTTCAACAGCGAACGATGCTGCCTTTAACGCCTGGACGGTGGATGTGGCTACCAGCGAGACACGCGGCCGAGTGGAGGGGGTGTTAAACCTGAGCGTCTTCCTGGCGCAGATTGTGGCAATGGTAGCTGCGGGGATGTTGATCGACGCTTTTGGATACTTTATTTTCTTTTACGCGCTGGGCGCCATTGTGATTTTGGTGGGGTTCCTGGGCGGGCTGTTCTTGCAGGAACCCGATGGTTCCCAGGAAGAACCCGTCTCTCGTCCTCCATTTTGGAAGGAATTCGCCGACCTGTTTTCCATTAACACCTTTAAAGAAAACCGTATGCTGTTTATTTTATTGCTCTTCATTATGATCTCCAGCATCGGGATGCAGGTATCCTTTCCGTATATGATCGTCTACCTGGAAAATTTCGTGGGCGTGACGAAAACGGAATTCAGTATTATTGGCGGGGCGGTGATGCTGGGATCGGGTGCGCTGGCGATTCCCTTTGGGATTGCGGCAGACCGTTGGCGCAAACGCTTGATCATTGCCATCGGGATCATCATCAGCAGCCTGGGTGGCATTGTGTTCTCAATGGTGCGCAGCCTGCCGCTGCTAGCCCTTTCTGGCTTGTTGTGGCAGGCATTTTCTGTGGCGGCTGGCATTGCCTCAGTCGCCTGGTTAAAGGATCTGCTGCCAGAAGAAAGCCGCGGCAAGTTCTTAGGGATACGCATGATCTTCTGGATCGCGATTCCCATGGTGATCGGTCCAGCCATTGGCTCCTGGTTGATCCGCTCGTATGGCATCCCGACCCATTTGGCAGGCCAGGAGGGCTTTATTCCGGTGCCGATTATCTTCCAGGTGGGGTCACTGATCACGCTGCTTTCGCTGATCCCCCTGGCGTTGACCCGCAAACAGAAGACAGTCCAAGATGAAAGGGATTGAGTCGCGGCTCACTGGCGGATATTGGGGGCGGTGGCAAGCCGTCAATCGGGAGTCGGCGATCTTTCATCAGTGGGCGCAACTGGAAGCGACCGGTTGCATTGATAATTTCCGCATTCTGGCAAAAGGGAAACCCGTTTCGCGTCAGGGCTTGTATTTCGCTGATTCGGATGCGTACAAATGGCTGGAGGCAGCTTGTCGCATCCTCGCTCAGGCGCCTGCGCCACGTTTAACCGAGCTGGTGGAAGAGTTCGTAGAATTGATCCGCGGGGCACAGGCGGAGGACGGGTATCTGTACACCTTTAATCAAATTCATTTTCCGAGAACCCGCTGGGTGAATCTACAAATTGAGCACGAACTTTACTGCCACGGGCACCTGATTGAGGCTTGCATCGCCGGGTACCGGACAACGGGGGATGAAGCGCTACTGGATATTGCCAGGCGGCTTGCGGACCGAATCACGGAGGATTTTTACGGTAAAGGACCGCGCTTGACCCCTGGGCATGAGGAAATTGAGATCGCCCTGCTGCGCTTGTTTGAAGTTACCGGGAATGAGGGTTATTTTAACATGGCGAGGCAGTTCGTGGAGCAACGCGGTAGAGACCGGTTTTTCGCCTTTGAGATTGTCAGACAATTTATCAGTAATAACCGGCGGGTGGAACAAGCGCAAAAGCAGGTTAATGAGGATCAGGCTGCGCCAGCCGAGCCCCTGCCAGCGGGCAACACGGCTAAAAGTCCTCCATTGAATCAACTGCGTTTTTATTTCAGCGCCCTAACCGGAAAGCTGCTGCAACAAAACAAGCCTCTGGCCAGCCAGGCTGTCCCGGTTGGGCATGCGGTGCGCTTTGCTTATTTGCAAACCGCCGGAGCCATGCTCGACCGCCTGTCCGGGACAGCAGGATACCGTGGGACGCTGGCGAAAAGCTGGCAGCATATGGTTCGGCGGCGAATGTACCTTACGGGCGGCGTCGGTTCACTGCCCGGGATTGAAGGCTTTGGCCGGGATTACGAGCTGGACCCGGCTGTGGCTTATGCTGAATCCTGCGCGGCATTGGGGAGCATGTACTGGAACCGAGAAATGTTAAAATTGACCCACGAAGCACAATATAGCGACCTGTTTGAGTGGCAACTTTACAATGCGGCTCTGGTGGGTATGGGCTGGGAAGGAACAGCCTACCTGTACAATAACCCGCTTGCATCAACGGGAGACATCGAGCGCCGGGCGTGGTACAAAGTGCCCTGCTGCCCATCCAACCTTTCTCGAACCTGGGCTGCTCTACAGGATGATGTTCTGGATTTCGACGATGAGGCGGTTTATATCCAGCAATATTTCAGCAGCCAGCACCGGCTGTCGATGCCGGATGGGGAGCTGGAGATGGATCTTGAAAGCGGGCTGCCCTGGTCTGGCGAGGTAAAGATTCGAATTGGTGCTGCACCCGGAAAACCGATCACGCTCAGGATGCGGCAGCCTTCCTGGGTGTCAGCGGTCAGGGTGGTATTGAATGGTGTGGATATCCGGCTGGTAAAACGCGCTCCTGCAGCAACCTTGATGCCACAAGAGGCAACCTGGTTAGAGATCACCCGCACATGGAAGGTTGGTGACCAGGTGATGCTGGACTTTGAACTACCCATTCGGATTTTGCACGCTCACCGGAAGGTCAGGTCGGTGAGCGGTAAGGTTGCCATCGCGCGCGGTCCTCTGGTGTATTGCCTGGAGAGCATTGATAACTCTGGCGTTGACCTTTTTGCGGCGCGGCTAAACAGCGCTAGCCTGGAGGCGCAGGTTTCCGAGTTGTTTGATGGGGCGGTGACTATCACTGGACGCGAAATTAGCGGCGCTGAATTGACTTTCATCCCCTATCATTTATGGGGCAACCGGGGTCCCTCACAGATGAGCGTATTTGTCAGGGTATAACAGTGCGGTTTTTCAGGCTGCGAGGAAACTATGGCGGATTGACCGGTCGTTGACTGCCGGAAGTCCGCCTGCTTTCTGCTTCGTTTTCTCCGACTTCGCTTCGAGATTGATCAAAATAATGTTATACTTAGAGGGTGTTTTAGATAAACATCTAATTTTTCTCATAAGCAGTGTGTGCAGTTTATTGAACAAGGAGTGATACGGATGCAAAAACAAATTAAAGCGCAAATTGACCGCATTGTTTCGGAAGGCGCGATCTATGCCGATGCCCGTTGGTACCCGGTTGAGGAGGAGGAATACCTTGCCATGTGGAACGGCAACCTGAAGAGCGCC
The DNA here is from genome assembly GCF_900184705.1 of Brevefilum fermentans. NCBI lineage: Bacteria > Bacillati > Chloroflexota > Anaerolineae > Anaerolineales > Anaerolineaceae > Candidatus Brevifilum > Candidatus Brevifilum fermentans. Next base: position 831,662 of record NZ_LT859958.1, read on the forward strand.
AGCGCCTCACGAGAGAGCGGGATCGGCGTACGCGTGCTCTACAAAGGTGCCTGGGGTTTTTCAGCCTCTTCGGATATGAACAACCTGCCGGGAGTGTTTGAAAACGCCCTGGATAACGCTCGCACAGCAGCAGAGCGGGTGACCTTCCCGGTGCGCCTGGCGGAGAAGGACGCTATCCAGGCGAGTTTTACCAGCCCGAACCAGATTGACCCGTTCAACGTGACCTACGGTGAAAAAGTGGGCTTTCTCAAGCATATGGATGACCTGCTTAACCAGCCTGGTGTGGCTCAACGCATCGTCGGGTTGAACTTCATGCGTAAGCAAATCATCTACATCGATTCAGAAGGGAGTGAAATTGAAAAACACATCATTGAGGTCTTTCCTTCGATTGCTGTGATGGGTATGGATGAAGAAGGCATGGCGCACGAGCGCACCTTCCGCCCCTCTCGCCTGGGTGAGACCCGCGGTTGGGAAACCATCGATCAAGAGCTTTTCACTCGCGAATCTGAACGCATTGTGCGTGAGCTTAACCAGGTCTTGAAAGCGGAACCCTGCCCCAAGGACGACCGGTCGGTGATCCTTTTGCCGGGTATCATGTTCCTGCAAACCCACGAAACGATCGGTCACGCGCTGGAGCTGGACCGCATTTTAGGGTACGAACTGGCATTTGCCGGCGGTTCTTTCGTCACCCTGGATGATTTTGGCACCCTGCGTTATGGGTCGGAGAAGCTGACGGCGCGTGCCGATGCGACTGCCGTCAACAGCCCGGGCAGTTTTGGCTTCGATGATGACGGCGTTCCGGCGCAGGATAACCTGTTGATCGACAGGGGCATCCTGGTTGGAGCCATCACCGGGCGGCAAATGGTTGAAGAAGCCAATGCCACAGCGCGCAGGCAAATTTTCCAGGGCAGCAGCGGGGCTAATCGGGCGACCAGTTTTTTCCGAGTACCGATTGAACGTATGACCAATATCAATATCGATCCCGGCGATGATGGCACCCTGGAGGATATCATCAAGAATACTGAAAAGGGGATTGTGCTGGACGGCGACAAGAGCTGGTCGATTGGCTCGAACCGGGAACAATTTCATTTTGCTACCGAAATTGGCTGGCTGGTGGAGGATGGCGAGGTCACCCATGTGGTGAAAAATGCCACGTACAAAGGCGACACCCTTAAGTTTTATAATGCCCTGTCTGCCGTGGGCGATGAATCGACCTGGGAGTTGAAATACGTGGATAATTGTAGCAAAGGGCAGCCCAACCAGATCATGCAATTGGGTCATGGCATCCCCGTTTGCCGGTTTGATGATGTACGGATCGGAGAATAAAAAATGGACGAAAGAATCATTGCAAGATTACAAGAACTACGTCGATTTGCGATTGAAAAAGGCATTGTGGCTGAGTTCTTCTATCACGAAGAAGACAGCGCCTTGATGCGCTTTGCTAACTCGGCAATTTCATTGAATACAAACGAACACCTGGTGCGGCTGGAAATTACTGCCCACGAAGAGAATCGGCAGGCAAGTTTCTCGCTGATCACCAACCTTGACGCCATTGATGACATGAAAGATGGTGTACTGCAGGCTGCTGAGATCCTCAAACATACCCAGCCACTCAGCTATATGCCCTCGATCCCCGTTTATCAGGAAACCATTATTGAAGAAACGGCCTTCGATTCAAACCTGGCAGAGATCAGCAACGCAGAAAAGCTGGATTATTTTAACCGGGCTGTTGCCGGGATGGAAACGGACCAGATCAATTTGGGTGGCATTTTTTCCAGTGGAAAAAACGTGATTGCGATCATGAACACGAACTCGGAGCATGCCCTGGCTTTCGTTACCTCAGATGCGCAAATCACGATTGTGCTTTCACACAAAACCCTCAAATGGGAGGTGATTGCTGAGCAGTCTGCGCAGAAGAAAACAGATTTGAACCCTGCAGCACTGCACCGCCAACTGGCTTATTTGTTGGGGCATTACCAGAACGCGCCAGCAATACAACTTCCCCTGGGGCGGTATGACATTGTCTTCGGACCTGCAGCCATTGCTGAACTGGTCAATACCATGAATTGGATTGGTTTTAATGGCGGCATGATGAAGCGCGGTTTTTCCTTCCTTAAAGAAGAACACCTGGACACCCAGGTGTTGGGCAGCGCCTTCACCCTGGTGGATGATCCAACCCGAATTGAAACCTTCCCCTTCTCGGTTGATTTAACCGGGATCACGCGCAAGCCATTCACAATTTTTGAGCAGGGCACCTTTAAAGCCTTTACATGGAACCAGGATAGCGCCGATGAGTTTGGCGCCCAACCGACCGGGCATAGTGTGATGCATAAAAGCCTGCTGTTAAGCGGCGGTGACAAACCCATCAACACGCTTGAAGAGCTGGTTGAAGCCCCGCGCGACAAAGACGTGCTGTATATCCCCTATATTCATTACATGAACTTTGTTAACCCGTCCCAGGGGCTGGTCACTGGCAGCTCACGGTTTGGCGCCCTGTTGCTTAAGCAGGATGGAAGCGTGGTGGTGCCCTTTAACGTTCGCTTAACCCAGAGCTTGCTGGATATCTTCGGTGAAAAAATTGCATGGCTTTCCGATGGACAGGTGGTCTACAATGTTTCGGCAAGCTACGGCGCTCGCAATCCAACCGCCCTGATTGTGCCGAATTTCGTGTATGTAAAAGACCTGGAGATCTCACACGCGAATAGCTCCTATTAACCGTTGAGATTTCTTTTGCGGTAAAAAAATCTAATAAATCAGTCCGACGTTGACCAAAACAGCAGTATCAGGCAACGTTCGGACTGTTTTTTATAAACATCAATCCGCTTCCAATGGAAAAGAAATAATCAGGTATAATGGGGTGCGGGTAGGACAGACCTTCGATGTGCGCTTTGTACCTTATTGATATGCGATCATTTTTTTTGAATTATTATTTAAAGCGCCAGGTGCCTTTCCCTCATCAAGAATCGAATCGGGACAATTGCCCGGTTTGGGGACGAACATTGAAAATGCCAATTGGATGTCTGGTACGGGGCATTTTTCAACTGAGCATGGCTACATCACGAGCATCAGTTAGCTGAAACCAGTTCTAGATTGAACTGGTCTTTTAACTATTTTTTTACAGAACAAGGAGCGAAATATGAAAAAAACAATACGAGTGCTTCAGTGGGGATTAGGCGCCATGGGCAGCGGAATGGCCCGGTTGACGCTTGAAAAGCCAGGCTTGGAGATTGTTGCTGCCATTGACAGCTTCCCGGAATATGTGGGCAAAGACCTGGGTCAGGTGTTGGGTGTGGGTAAGGATTTAGGCGTGATCGTTACCGATCAGCCAGAAACCGTTCTTGACCGGGATAAGGTTGATATTGTCATCATCGCAACGACGTCCTGGGTGGCACACCAGATGCCTGACCTGAGAAAGATCATCAATGCTGGCATCAATGTCATCTCGATTGCTGAGGAAATGTCGGATGCTGAAGCGCAAAATCCCGAACTGGCTCAGGAACTGGATCAGCTTGCCAAACAGCAGGGCGTGACGGTGTTGGGAACCGGCGTCAATCCCGGTTATGTGCTGGACTTGTTGGTGATTGCCCTGACCGGTGGCTGCCATTCGGTGGACCGCATCGAAGCTTCACGGGTGAACGACCTGAGCCCCTACGGACCGACCGTGATGGAAACCCAGGGCGTCGGCACCACACCGGAGGTGTTCCGCCAAGGCGTTGCTGATGGAACCATCGTTGGTCATGTGGGTTTTCCGGAATCGATCCGTATGATCAGCGAGGCACTCGGTCTGGGCGTGGACCGCATCGAAGAGCACCGCGAGCCGATCGTGAGCAATGTTTTTCGCGAAACTCCCCATGTCAAGGTGGAACCGGGCATGGTGGCTGGTTGTGCGCATACGGGCATCGGGTACCGCGGTGACAAAGAAGTCATCCGGCTGATCCACCCACAGCAAATTCACCCCCAACTGGAAGACCAGGACACCGGTGATTATATCCACATCTACGGTGTGCCTGAGATCGATATGGCGATCAAGCCGGAGATCGCAGGCGGTATCGCCACCATGGGGATTGCGGTGAATATGGTCCCCCATGTTGTGGCTGCCTCACCGGGATTGAAGCGTATGATCGATCTACCCATTCCCGCCGCGTTGATGGGTGAGAGCGCATACCATCGGCGGATTTAATCCGATTCAACAGGAGAAAGATCAAGATGACAAAAATTCTCGCGGGAACATGGGTTGAGGTCGAAAAAATCATCCTGACCCCTGAAGAGCGTGCTCCTACGCTGCCCGAGGAAACCAAAAAAGTACCTTATGTGCTGAATGTATCCGGATTTTTGCTGGAGGATGCGGAGGTGGGTTCGCCAGCCCGGATCCGCACCATGATTGGCAGGGAGATGGACGGTACTTTGAAGACCGTCAACCCGAGTTACACCCACTCCTTTGGGACGGTTGTTCCTGAGCTGCTCGACATTGGACTGGGGGAGGATGTATGAATAACCGAGACATGTCCTATGAAGCCGTAATGAGCCGTAAAAATGAGATCATGAAGGCATCGTTAGGGATTGACTTTGATGATTTCATTCACTCGCCGATTACTTTCGATTATGAACGCATGATGGCAGAGACGGGTTACTCCCATGAGGATATCGCCCGCATTCAGCATGAGACCAAGGTGGGCAACACGCCCCTGTTCGAGCTGCACAACCTGACCCGGGCTGTGCGACGCATTTCACCGCCTGGCAAAGGCGCCCGCATCTTCCTTAAAGACGAGGCTGCAAACGCCTCCGGAAGCTTTAAAGCACGGCGGGCATCGATCAGCGCGTATGAAGCTGCAGCCAAGGGATATCGGGGGATGATCGCGGCGACCAGTGGAAATTATGGCGCTGCCGTGGCTTCTCAGGCGGTGCAGCGCGGGCTGAAGGCGATCATCATCCAGGAGGTATTTGACAGCCGAGGTGTTGGTCAACCTGAGATTATCGAAAAAGGTCGCAAGTGCGAAGCTTACGGCGCCGAAGTGCTCAAGCTTTCAGTGGGACCCGAGCTGTTCTACTTACTGTTGCGCACCCTGGAAGAGACTCATTATTTCAATGCCAGCCTGTACACGCCCTTTGGGATTCGGGGCGTAGAGAGCCTGGGTCTTGAGATCGCCCAGCAGGTGCGTGAGGAATGCGGGCAGGACCCGGATGCCGTGGTGATCACCCATGCAGGCGGTGGCAATCTGACCGGTACGGCGCGCGGTCTGCTGGCAGCAGGATGCGATGACACCCGGATCGTAGCCTGTTCGGTAGATTTGAGCGGGCTACACATGGCTTCAGACCGCGACTTTAACCGTAAATCCTTCACCACCGGGCATACCGGGTTTGGCGTGCCCTTCGCTACCTGGCCGGATCGGGTGGACGTTCCCCGCAATGCTGCACGCTCGCTACGCTATATGGATGAATACCAGCTGGTAACCCAGGGTGAGGTTTTTTATGTGACCGAGCTGCTCACCAAAATCGAAGGCATTGAGCGCGGCCCAGCCGGGAACACCAGCCTGACGGCAGCGATCACCCTGGCCCGGCAAATGGATCAGGACCAGGTGGTGGTTGTCCAGGAAACTGAATATACAGGCGCAGGCAAACATCACAACAGCCAGCTCAGCTTTGCCCGGGAAAATGGCATCGAAGTCCGGCGCGGCGACCCCGAAGAAAGCGTGCCCGGTCAATCGATTGTCATCCCTGAACGGCTGGAACAGGTGCGGGGCAAAGTGCAGGACATGGAGCGCCTGCGCAGTTCCTATCTGAAGAATGCAGCCAATCATCACCCTGTTGATCAGTGGGATGAGATTGATATTGGCTTTTTAGCAGCGGATCTGAAGGTGAATGAGGATTGGATCCGTCAACACATATCAACGTTGGGTGCTTGAACCAGCTGCACCCCAGGCACTTGAAATTTATTGAAGCTGGATTTTATGACCAGAGAAATGAGTAAAGGAAGTGAAAAAATGACAGATGATCGCATCGCCCGGTTTGAACAACGCCGGGAAAAATACAAAACAATGTCGGATGAAGCGTTAAAAGAACATTTTTGGGACCTTTGCAACCAGCTTGTCGCACCGATAGCCGAGCTGGCTCGTACACATACATCCCCCTCGATCGAGCGCGCTGTGTTGCTGCGTATGGGCATTGACAGCTTGAGCGCGCATGGGGTGGTGGATCGGGTGCTCCAGGCAGGACTGCTGGGCAAGGGCGCCGGGCACGTGCTTTTGCGTGTGGCAGAAAAGCAGGGTTGTGATATTCGAGAAGCTGCTGCCGCCATCCTGGAGGATAAGGATATCCTGAATAATTTGTTTGAGGAGGTGACACAATGAGCGCATTAAAACCGCTTAATCCCAATGAAAAGATGGATATTGAAGCCATCCTGACGGACCTGGAGAATTACCGTCCGCTGCGCAAAGGCTGGGTGTGGCGTAAAGTCATGGAAGATGGCGTCGACATGGGACCGTTTCACTTTCGTAATATGTCAGAGCCATTAAAAAACAGCATCGGTCTGCCGGCATCGAAGTATTTTGACGATATCGATCCGCAACCCGAGTGCGTGGTGACCACAGAAATTGCTTCTGGTCGCTTTGAGGATGACCTGCGGCGGATGCGCATGGCAGCCTGGCATGGCGCGGACCACCTGATGGTGATCCGGACCACCGGGCAGAGCCATATTGATGGGTTGATGGAGGGCACTCCTGAGGGTGTGGGCGGTGTGCCGATCACGCGCAAGCAGATCAGAGCCAGCCGCAAAGCCTGTGACCTGATTGAAGAAGAGGTTGGGCGACCAATTAACTTCCACAGCTACGTTTCTGGCGTGGCTGGGCCTGAGGTGGCTGTGTTGTTTGCTGAAGAAGGCGTCAATGGGGCTCACCAGGACCCGCAGTACAACGTGCTTTACCGCAACATCAACATGTATCGTTCTTTTGTGGATGCGGCTGAAGCCAAGCTCGTGATGACAGCAGGTCAGATTTTCCAGATTGACGGGGCGCATAATGCCAATGCTACCGCCAAAGCCGGCTGGCTGGTGATGCCCGAGCTGCTGGTGCAGCATGGGATTAACTGCGCTTATTCGCTTGCTTCGGGGATGCCCAAGGAGCTGATCGGGCTCTCCACGGTGCCGCCCAACTCACCACCGGCGCCAAAATTATGGTACGACCTGCCCTACGCAGTGGCTTTACGCGATTTCTTCTCTGATTTCAAGATGCGCGCCCAACAAAATACACGTTACATTGAATCGGATATCGAAGAGGCCATTCGGACTCACACGATTGACACCCTGATCTCGATGCTGACCAGCGCCGATATCCAAAGCACCATCACCCCTGATGAGGGGCGCAACGTGCCCTGGCATTACAACAATATCCGCGGTGTGCAGACGGTTAAGCAGACCTGGTCAGCCCTGGATGGGATTAAAGAACTGCTCAGCCTAAAGATGGACGGTCCATTGGGTGAGATGGCGCGCGATATTAAAGAGCGCGCAGTGGGCTTCCTGGAAGAAATCCTCGAGGTCGGTGGGTACTTTGCCGCAGTTGAGCAAGGCTTCTTTGTGGACTCGGCTCAATACCCTGAACGCAGCGGTGATGGCATTGCCCGGGACGGTCAGGGCGGGGTGGCGGCTGATTCGATCGTGCCGCGCGACCCCGATTACCTGGCACCGGTGTGCGCTCATTTTGGGAACAACAACCTGCCGGAGGGATTGGATCGTCCGTGTGATTTGATCGGAGGCTGCACGCTCTGCCATCCGGAAAAAATTGTCTATATCGACGAGCTGGATCCTGAGGATTCAGCGGACCGACGTTTGCAGGAGACCTATCCATACCGCAAGGGTCATCTGATACGACCCGAGGTGGAATGGGCAGGCGACGGGACGGTTCTGGTGCAGTTGATGGTTCCCGAGCAAGAGGATTACGCCCGCGAAGCCGGCCTGGAAATCGCCCGCCGAATGGGATTGGATGACCCCCAGGTGATCAACCTGATGGTGTTGCACCCGGCAGAAGGCTGCTATCTTGAGGTTAAAGGGAAGGTGACCTTTGACGTGGATCGCGACACTTTGAAGATCCCCGAGAAAATCGAATTACTTCCCGAAGAGGAACTGCGTGAAGCGGTTTTGAAGGTCGGCTTGACAGTGGTTGCAGGTACGGTCGGAGAAGACGAGCACAGTGTTGGTCTGCGAGAAATCCTGGACATCAAACACGGCGGCATCGAAAAATATGGCGTCAAGTACCATTACCTGGGCACCTCGGTGCCGATCAGCAAGATGATCGATGCCGCAATTGAAACCGGTGCTCAGGCGATTCTGATCTCGACGATCATCAGCCACGGCGATATCCACCGCATCCAGATGAAGCGACTGGTTGAGCTCTGCCAGGAAAGAGGCATCCGTGACAGGCTGATTCTGATCGCTGGCGGCACACAGGTGACACCTGATATGGCTGCTGAAACCGGACTGGACGCTGCCTTCGGACGCGGCACCAAGGGCATTGAAGTGGTCGATGCGATGGTGAAAACACTCAAGCAACGCGGCGTGCTGTAGAGGATCTGTGAACGAAGATGTCCTGACAATTGAGATCGGTTCGACCATCACCAAGGCGAATGCCTTCAGGCTGGGACCGGGGGGAATCTTTGAGCACCTGGCGCAGGGCTTTTCGACCACGACGGTGGCGGAAGGTGATGTTGGCATTGGCGTTGATGTGGCTTTGGCTGAGGTTGAAGCCAACCTGGGCCGATCTCTAAATGACCCACAAATTTTTATCAACAGTTCAGCCGCGGGCGGTCTGCGCATGACCGTCCACGGGCTGACTCAAAGTATGACTGCCAGGGCAGCCCGTGAGGCTGCCCTGGGTGCCGGTGCGATTGTTAAGCTGGTGACGGTTGGCGCCCTGGATGCCTACGACCTGGATGCTATCCGGGACATTAAGCCGAATATCATCCTGCTGGCTGGGGGCGTGGACTACGGTGAAAAGAAGATTGTGTTGCAGAATGCCGCAAGCCTGGCTTCCCTTGGACTTCAAATTCCCATCGTCTACGCGGGGAACGCGGTGATCCGCAAACCGATTAACGAAATATTTGATACAGCCGGGATTGAAACCCTGCTGGCTGACAATGTTTTTCCTGAAGTGGACGTTTTGAATATCGAGCCTGTGCGTTACCTGATCCAGCAGGTATTTAACCGTCATATCATCCACGGGCCGGGCATGAGCCGCCTGGGTGACCTGACCGACCATCAAATCCTGCCCACGCCGGGCGCAGTTTTACACGCTGCGGAATTATTTGCCGAAGCCTTGGGCGATTGTTTGGTCTTTGATGTGGGCGGTGCCACTACCGATGTGCACAGCGTCAGCGAGGGCAGTCGTGAGTGGGCAGACCGCCTGACCGAGCCAGAACCGCATGCCAAACGTACCGTGGAAGGCGACCTGGGTGTGTATGTCAATGCCCGCAACATCATCGAGATGGCAGCGGGTGAGGGCTTGCATTACCAGATCGAGAACTTAAAGGCTGTCCCCAAAACGGAACATGAGATGACCCTGACGCGCTGGCTGTGTACCCGGGCGGTGGAAACCGCCATTCGGCGTCATGCCGGCATGGTGGTCGATGTGTACACCCCAACAGGCAAGCGTCAGGTGGTGCGGGGAAAAGATCTATCGGCGGTTAAATGGGTGATTGGCACCGGCGGCGCACTGACGCGCATCCCGGGCGGTGCGGAGATTCTGCGTTCAATCTGCACCGGGCCGGGAAAATATCTGCTCCCCCTCCCGGATACGGCAGTACTGATTGACCGCGATTATCTCTTTTCAGCTTTTGGCACCCTGGCTGGAGTTTATCCCGATGCGGTCAAAAGCACATTTCTCGCCTGGGTTGAAAGTCAGGCTTAGCATTAGAAAGGACTTGATTGAATATGTACACTCCCCGACTCGAAATATTCCCCGACCGGATTGCTGAAAATGTCAGATACATCCTTGGGTTATGCCACGAGCATGGTGCACAGGTCGCATGTGTATCCAAAGTGCTGCGGGCGCACCCGGCGATTCAAAAAGTATTTAAAGAAGAAGGCGCTGACATGCTGGCGGATTCACGGACCGAAAACCTGCGCCTGGCTGCCGAAACCTACCCGGAGATGCCCCGTTTGATGTTGAGATTGCCTGCGTTGTGCGAGGTGGAGAACGTCATTCGCTATGCGGACTACTCGTTGAACTCATCCCTGGGGACGCTGGAAGCGCTGTCACAGGCGGCGGTGGGATTAAATCGGACCCACAAAGTGATCATCATGGTGGACGTGGGCGATCTGCGCGAGGGTGTGTGGCCGGATCGTGTGGTTCCGTTGGTGGAAAATGCCGCCCGACTGCCCAATATTGAGATTGCCGGTCTGGGCGCCAACCTGGCTTGTTATGGCGGGGTGATCCCTACGCCGGAGAACATGCGCACCCTGATTGATTGCCGGGATGCCTGCCGCCAGGCGACAGGCCTGCCCTTGGATATGCTCTCCGGTGGGAACAGCGCCAACCTGCCCCTGTTGATGGAGGGCGGCATGCCGCCTGAGATCAATCACTTCCGGATTGGCGAGGCGATCATCCTGGGGCGCAACGTGCTCGACCGTTCTCCCTTGCCGGGGACGCGCCAGGATGGCTTGCGGGTCGTGGCGGAAATTATCGAACTTGAAAGCAAGCCCTCGATCCCGATCGGACCACGCGGACAGGATGCCTTTGGCAACCAGGTTGAATTTGAGGACCGGGGTGTGCGCAAACGTGCATTGCTCAACATGGGTCGCCAGGATGTGGACATTGAAGGTCTGACACCGGAGGATGAGGGCATCATCGTGCTGGGCGGCAGCAGCGATCACCTGGTGCTGGATGTAAGCGATGCACATCAAGCGCTGCAACTGGGCGATGAGGTTGCCTTTATGCCAACTTACAGCGCGCTTTTAGCGGCTTCGACTTCGCCTTATGTTGAGAAAAAAGTTGTGCACGGATTATAATTGGGTTCGTCATGCTCTACCAGACTCACATCCGCATTCATCTGGATCATATTCGCTTCAATATTAACGGCATTCGCCAGGCCATTGGTGCTGAGCGCAAGCTGTTGATTGCGGTTAAGGCGAATGCTTACGGGCACGGCGCGGTGGAAGTCTCCCGAATGGCAGAGGAAATCGGTGTGGATTGGCTGGGCGTGGCTACGGTTCCGGAGGGCATCCAGTTGCGGCAGGCGGGTATCCACTTGCCGATTTTAAAGTTTTCACCGGTCTTTGAAGAGGAAATGGAAACGGCAGTCCACAACAACCTGGTGTTAACCGTCTGCGAGCTGGAAAATATCCACGCGCTGCAAGCTGCCAGTGCCGCAGCAGGAAAGCGGCAGCCTGTACACCTCAAGGTGGAGACCGGCATGGGGCGCATTGGTGTGTCCATCTCAGAAGCGCCAGCGCTGGCAACGTTCATCGATCAGCATTGCCCAAACCTGGAGCTGGAGGGGATTTTCACCCATCTGCCAATCAGCGATGACCCCGATCCCGATTACACCCGGGGACAGATTCAGCGCTTCAAGGCTGTAGCTGAGGATATCCATAAAGCCATTGGTCGCCGGGTAGACCTGGTGCATTGTGCCAATTCGGGCGCGGTGCTGGGGCATGATTCGGGATGGCTGGACATGGTGCGTCCGGGTGTGATGGTATATGGGACGTATCCCGACCCGCGCACCCCACGCACGATCCCCCTTAAGCCCGGGATGAGTTTTTACACACGCGTCTCATTTCTCAAATACGTAACCGCCGGGACGAGTATCGGGTACGGGCGCACCTGGTTTGCCCCGCAGGATACATGGATCGGCACCATTCCCGTAGGCTATGCGGATGGCTTTAATCGTCTGTTTTCAAACCGGGGCAGGGTGTTGATCAACGGGCGCTCGTATCGACTGGTGGGGCGGGTATGTATGGATCAGAGCATGGTTGACCTGGGGCCAACGACGGATGTGAAGGTGGGGGACGAGGTCGTGTTGATGGGCAGGAGCGGCGATGAGGAGATCACCTGTGAAGAGTGGGCGCAGACGCTGAATACCATCACCTATGAGGTGACCTGTCAGATCAACCCGCGTGTGACGCGCGTGTATTTACATTAATTGGGCAGGTTAATTCAGGCGAAAGAACTAATTACAACCAGAGTGACTGGGCTTCATTTACCCCATGAACTTACTCAAGGCATGCGCAGCCAGGCCGGATAAGGGGGGGACGATAAAGGTGATGGCATAACGCAGCAGGGCGGTTTTGGGGTTGATCAGCGCCATTTCTATAGGGAGGCGGGAGATTGACCACAGAGACCAGGCAGTGACAAACCCGATGATGGCGCCCAAACCGGCGCCAGCTTTATAAAAACCGGTGACAATCGGAAAGACGACGTACGGTGAACCCGGCACGATCCCACCGGCGACACAACCAATCAGAATTGCCTTAATCCCGGCGGAATCCCCCATCCATTTTGCAATCAACGCTCCTGGCAGCAGCACTTGCATCAAGCCAGCGATTAAAAAACTGGCAATCAATAGAATCAGGTTGCTCCACACCGTGGCGCCAGCCAGTTTGATCCCGGCAATAGCCAGGTTTTCACCCCGGATGAGGGCAACAATCAACAGGATGAGTGCAATTCCGGACAGGATCAGCGCAGGGGTATTCATGGGCGATCTCCTTGTGAAGTTATTCGTTGGATTTTCTCTCATCATCATGGGCTTTGACTTGTGGATGGTTCTTCCTGTTGATTATAAATGGGTTAATCACCCTGGGCAAGTTTTTTTGGTTCTGCAAATGAGAAGCAGTTCATGCTGGACAGCATAAGAGTGGCTTGAAAATGGGTCAGTTCTTAATTCAGGGTCATGCGTAGGGGCGGACCTTCGCGTAGTAATCCCTGTGCCCTGCAAGGATATTGAGCTGTGTCCGCCCAACCCGAAAGTGCACGATGCTCAGAGTAATCCACTATGGTTGCCCTGCTGCGAATGAATATCATATTCAAAATTATTGTAAATGCTAAAAATTATGATGTTCATTCATAGACCGATTATGAAATATCCCTTCTTCAACATTTTCGATAATTTTCTTGAATATATTCGTATTTCAATGTATACTGTCATTAAAGCCCGATAATCATTATTGACAATCGTGTCGTAGAGTTTTCGATAGGAATATTTTTCTAAAGAAAGGAGTCGTTATGATGAACAATAGTCGCTACTTGAGATTATTTTTGAGCCTATTTCTTACTTTCGTGTTGCTAACCAGTCTTGGTGTCAGCGTAAAGCCTGTTGCAGCGGCTACAATCACTGTGATCAATACCGAAAACTCTGGGCCCGGGTCTTTGCGTGAGGCGCTGCTAAACGCCAGTCCAGGTGATACGATCAAATTTTCTGAGGCACTTCAAGGCCAAACTATTGTAGTTAGCGGTGATCCGCTGTTTATTCAAAAAAATGTGACGATTGACGGATCTTCACTGTGGCTGAGGATCACAATCAGTGGTGATGATCAAATGAGGGTGTTTGACGTGTTTGAGAACGTTGAAGTTAAGATGATTGGCCTCAATATTGCGCATGGTTATAAAGGCGGTTTATCAATTAAAGATGGCGGGGGCATTTACCTCTCAAAAAATGCAAAAGTCACCTTAAAAAACTGTAACTTGTTTAAAAACCGGGCGAAGGGCAATGGTGGAGCGATTGCTGTCGGTGAACAAGCGATCTTAGAAGCTTATAATTGCATATTTTCTGATAATACGGCACTAGAAGAAAATACAAGCTCTGGCGGAGCCATCTACAACCTGGGAAGTGTATATACATATCGCAGCACCTTTAATGATAACTTTGCCAATTGGGGTGGCGGAATTGAGAATTCGGGTTCATTGACGGTTAGTGAAAGCCAATTTCTTGACAATTCTGGTGGGAATCAAGGCGGGGCGATCCGGAATATCGGGCTGGTGGAAATTTCCGATAGTATATTCAGCGAGAATACTGCGCAGATGGGCGGTGCGATTCTGAACTGGACTGATTTAGAAGTGATAAACAGCGAAATAATAGACAATTTCGCGCCCAGCGGTGGTGGTGTGTTTAATTTTGGCATCTTTCGCTTAGAAAACAGCACATTTAATGGCAATCAGGCAGTGGAGGGTGGTGGGGTTTATAATTCCGATGATGCGGAACTTACTAGCTCGAACAATTATTTCTTTAAGAACACTGCAGAAGAATCAGGCGGGGGTATTTACAACTCGGCTGTTTTACATATGACAGGCGACACTTTTGAGGAAAATTCTGCCGAAACGGGCGGCGGCGGCGGTATTGAAAACCAGGGCATATTAACGGTTGAGGCAAGCCTATTTCTTGGAAATTCTGGAGGGATTCAGGGTGGGGCAATCCGGAATGTCGAACAGGTTGATGTTTTCGACAGTACATTCAACGAGAACAAGGCATTTTTTGGCGGTGCGATCCTGAATTGGGAAGTTTTGGACGTTACTGGGAGTACATTTTTTGGCAACACTGCCACTTACGGTGGGGCGGTGAGAAACTGGGGTGGGGACATGGTTATTAAAAACAGCACCGTGTCCGGCAATCAGGCGATGGAAGATGGCGGTGGAATACAAAATGTAGACGGTGGAAAGCTTGCCAGTTATTACAATACAATCGCATTTAATAAAGCCACAGGTGAAGGTGGCGGTGTAAAAAATGGGACTGGTTGTACCATGGTTTGTTTCAGCACGCTGATTGCCGGGTCAACGGGTGGGGATTGTGTAAATTTAGGTGATATTTACTCGAGCTCTAACAACTTTGTTGGAGATGGCGGTTGCAATGCAACCTTCTCCGGCGACCCCAAGATAGGGCCCTTGGCAAACAACAGCGGACCCACGCAGACCCACGCCCTTTTACCCGGTTCACGGGCGATTGATGCGGCTCACGCCGATTCGTGTCCACCAACAGACCAGCGCGGTGTTACAAGACCTTATGGTCCGGGTTGTGATATTGGTGCTTTTGAATTCAATCCCGACTACCCGTATATTGGGGTGGCGAAAATTTTCATACCCTGCTTTTTACGATAGTCGTTTGGTAAGCAGCGAATCATTTTTGATTAATTGGGAATTGGAAAGCACAATTTTTGGTGGTGAGGGAATTGAACTGAGACTGAACTCGTTTTTCAATAGTCCAGATTTTTAAAAACCTGGCTCAGTTTCGTTCAGTTCCTATTTCGAAGGCTGGTATCTTTGTTTTCGCTTCGCGTGAGTTCACGCGAGCCCGATTGCTTTAACATTAAAAAAATATTAGAATAATGCTTTCGAATATAAATAACTATTTTATCGTGTTATAATGTGCTTAGAGCCTTGGCTCGTGTGAATTGGAAAAATTCGTTAAGCTCGTCTGAACAAAGATATTCGATAACCATTTATTATCCGAAATGATGAGGTTTGATTGAATGGCACAGAGTCAGATGCAAAATAGTCTATCCACAAATGTTCCACAGACAACTTATTCAGGATCAGCAGGAAAAAGAAAAAGAGCTCTTAAGAATTTTTTCGAGGCGATGTTATACCTCAGCCCGGCATTAATATTATTTATGGCTTTTGTGTTCGTTCCGCTGTTCCGCTCTTTTCAGATCAGCGCATATATTACCGATCCGATTGGACGTTTGTCCAAATTTGTGGGGTTGTTGAATTACAAGCGCTTATTTGAAACCACCAACTTTATTAACAGCCTGAACAAATCATTCCTGTTTATTCTTTACACCGTGCCCACGACAATCGCGATTTCGTTAGGGCTGGCCATGCTGGGTGACCTGCGCCTCAAGGGCATTTCCTTTTTTAGGATGGTCTTCTCGATTGCTATTGCGATCTCAGGCGCAACAGCCTCTTTGATGTTCAAGTATATTTACCACCCGACAGTGGGTGTAAATTACCTGTTAAGTCTTGTAGGAATTCCGAATATTCCCTGGCTGGTAAGCCAGGACACCGCGTTGATGTCAGTTGCCTTAACAACCGTATGGCTTCAAATCGGCATGAACACGGTGATCATCCTGGCAGCCATGCAGACCATCCCAGAAGAGCTATATGAAAGCGCCATGATCGACGGTGCCAATGGCTGGAATCGGTTTGTACACATCACCTTACCGATGCTTTCATCCACCTTCTTCTTTTTACTGGTGGTGGATACGCTGGCAGCCTTCCAAACCTTTACACCGATTCATATTATGACATCGGGCGGGCCGCTCGAAGCAACCAATTTGCTGGTATATTCGATTTACCGTGAGTTCTACTTTAATGGAAAGTTCGGATTTGCTGCTGCCCAATCGATCATGTTGTTTTTCATCATGTTGATATTGACCATTTTCCAATTTGTATTCCTGGAACGAAGGGTTTATTACGAATGAAACTATCGAACTTTCGCTACCGTCCATTAATCACAATCGGACAATACATCATTCTGATTATTGCCGCATTAATTATTTTGTATCCGATCTGGTCTGCTTTCAATATCAGCATGATGTCTGATTCTGAAATGGGCTCCTATCCGCCGCTCCAATTCCCATCGGGCATTCGTTTAAACAATATTCGACGTGCCCTGACACAAGCGCCATTGCCTCGTTATTTATTGAATAGCGTCATCCAATCTTTGTTGGTGATGATGGGCCAACTGATTACAGCCAGCTTGGCAGCGTATGCATTTGCCTTTATTGATTTTAAATGGCGCAATTTCTTTTTCCTCCTGTTTTTATCGACCATGATGATCCCCTGGGAGGCGACGATTATCCCGAACTACCTGTTTGTGCGCAAGTTGGGATGGACCGATACTTTTCAGGGATTGGCAGTCCCCTTTATGGCTACAGGGTTTGGCACCTTCTTGCTGCGCCAATTTTTCTTAAAGATCCCACCTGACCTGAGGGACGCTGCTACCATCGATGGGTGCGGCAGTTTCCGGTTTTTGGTGACGATTGTTCTCCCCCTGGCGCGTCCGGCTTTAGGGACTTTGGCGGTTTACAGTTTTTTGCAGACTTACAACCAGTATTTATGGCCTTTACTGGTTACGAACAATCCTTCGATGCGAACCGTTCAAATTGGGATTGCGCTGCTTCAAGATGAAGAACGTTTGATGATTAACATCATCATGGCGGGCGTGATTTTTATTCTGATCCCAACATTAACTTTGTTTATTGTCAGCAATCGGCAACTTATTCGTGGGTTAACCGCTGGTGCTGTGAAAGGATAAATCCAGCGGATATTGTTTGTTCACTATCAAAAAGGAGAGAAAAATGAACAAAAAACTATTGATTTTCCTGGGCGTACTGATCATTTCGACGATGATCCTGTCCGCCTGCAAACCTGCAGCCGAACCGCCGGCTGTGGAGGAGCCTGCTGTGGAAAAGCCAGCTGCTGAAGTAGAAGCGCCGCCAGCCCCGGAACCGGAGGAAACGGTGAAGATTGACTTCTGGCACAGCATGGGTGGTGACCTGGGTGGTGTTGCCATTCCGCAAATGGCTGATGATTTCAATGCCTCACAGTCAAAATGCTTTGTCGAGCCGATTTACCAGGGCTCTTATGACGACGCATTGAACAAGTTGAGGGCAAGTCTCCAGACACAGGATGTGCCAGCAGTGATGCAACTGTATGATATCGGCACCCGCTTGATGGTTGACCTGCAAATGATCACGCCAGTTCAAGAGTTCATTGATAAAGACAATTATGATGTCTCGGACCTTGAGCCCAATGTGCTGGCATATTACACGGTTGATGGGAAGCAAGCTTCAATGCCCTTCAATACGTCCACGCCAATGCTGTATTACAACAAAGACATGTTCAGGGCAGCGGGTTTGGACCCTGAAAAACCACCAAGAACCTTCGAAGAAGTCTGGGAAGCCGCTCGTGTTCTGACTCAGAAGGATGCCTCTGGCAATGTGGTTGTCTCTGGTATTTCAATGAGCATTTATGGCTGGTTCTTTGAACAATTCCTGGCTGTTTCCGGTGGGTACTACGCCAATAATGCGAATGGGCGTGATGCCCTGGCAACCGAGGCGACCTTTAACGGTCCGGAAGGCGTAGCTATCCTGGATTGGTGGAAGGGCATGTGGGACGAAGGCCTGATGGGCAACTACGGACGGGTGAATGCTGATGTCCGCACCGCTTTCTACGCTGAACAGACTGCCATGTTTGTTGACTCGACAGCAGTTCTGCGTGGCGCCATGGACACGGTTGACGGAAAATTTGAAATCGGCACCGCATACCTGCCGCGTCCTAACGAAGCAGCCTTTGACACCTCAGGAACCATCATCGGTGGTGGATCGCTGTGGATCATCAACGCCAGCACCCCGGCAGAACAGGCTTGCGCCTGGGAATTCATCAAATACCAGGCTTCACCTGAACAGCAGGCTTACTGGCACACCATGTCAGGCTATTTCCCCATCCGAGATACCGCATACGATGTTCCTCTGGCAACTGAGTGGCGTGAGCAGTATCCGCAATTCAAGACCGCGGTTGATCAACTGCACATTGCACCCAACAACAGGGTGACCCAGGGCGGTTTGATCGGCGTATTCCCGACCGCACGGCAGACCATTGAAGGCGCGATCGAAGAAGTGTTAGCCGGTGTGGCAACACCACAGGAAGCGCTGGACAAAGCAGCCAAGATTGTTACCGACGCCATCGAGGAATACAATATTTCAATGGGCTTGACCGATTAACGTTGAAAATTAACCATCCGTAATTTATGCAGGGTGTCTGATATTCGGGCACCCTGCAATGGTATTAAAAATGATTTCATTTAAAAATCTTGTAAAAGTTTTATTTTGCTTACTGATGATCTCAGGTTTGCTTGTTGCCTGTTCCAATGAAAAAGCAGTTGACACAGAGATGCGGAGAGAAGATATGACTACAATGGACACTTCCCAGGTTATGATCATTGCCCATCGTGGTGCCCGTTCATTGGCGCCTGAAAATACACTGCCAGCCGCGGCAAAGGCGCTGGAAAACCATGCTGACGGCTGGGAACTGGATGTTGCGATGAGCGCCGATGGCGAGCTGGTGGTTTTGCATGACGATACATTGGAGCGGACCTCGAATGTTATGGATGTTTTTCCAGAAAGAAAGCCCTGGTCCGTGTATGAATTTTCGTTAGCCGAATTACAGCAGCTGGATTTTGGACGCTGGTTTGTGGAAAGCGATCCGTTCGGGCAGATCTCTGAGGGAAATGTCGCAGCCAGTGATGTGGAAGCATTCCGGGGAACAAAGATCCCCACGCTGGAGAATGCATTGGAATTTACGCGATCTAACCATTGGTGGGTCAATATCGAAATCAAGGATGCCAGCGGCACACCTTCAGATGCTGTGATTGTTTCAGAGGTTGTCAGGCTGGTCGAAAAGATGGGGATGGAAGACCAGGTGCTGATCTCATCTTTTAATTGGGATTATCTAAGTCAGGTTAAAGCGCTGAATCCTGACCTGGCGACGGGCGTTTTAGCGAATTCAATCGTCGTGGATCCCGTCTCCTTGATGAAGAAACTGAATGCACAGGCGTTTCACCCCGGGATCAAAGTCACGCTTGCTGCACAGGTTCAACAACTGCGTGAAAATAACTATGGTGTCAACGTGTGGACAGTCAATGACGTGTCGGACATGGAACGGCTGATCGAGATGGGCGTGACGGGCATTATCACGGATTTCCCCCAACGTTTATACCCGATTCTCAATCCTTAAGAAGATCATCGCATTGCAGGACTGGGTTATTGCCAACCTTTTTATCCTGACCTGCTCTTAAAAACCCCTTCAGGGTCGTTTGGTTTCCATATCGAAGCCTGGAATTCTTGTTTTTCGCTCAAGCCATTTTAACAAGGCATTCACAACAAAAACAAAGACCAGGTAAATCATTGCAATCGCCAGGTAGCTGCCGATCGGGTTGTAGGTGATGGTGGCAGCCCGTTTTCCCCTGGCCATCAGGTCCTGAACGGCGATCAAGAACACCACCGCAGTCGTTTTCAATAATGAAATCGGTTCGTTGGACCAGGCTGGGATCACCAGGCGCAGGGCTTGCGGGAGAATAATGTGCCAGATGGTCTGCCAGCGAGTCAGCCCGATGGACCTGCCCGCGGTCATCTGCGAGTCGCCAATGGATTGGATGGCGCCCCGCAGGTATTCAGCCTGGTAGGCTGCGCTGTTAAGTCCCAGTGCCAGGTAAGCAGAGGTTTTTTGATCAAGGGTTAACCCCAGGGAGGGCAACCCGTAATAGATCAAAAACAGCTGGACGAGTAATGGCGTTCCTCTGAAGAATTCAATAAACCCGACCGCAATCGCTCGCTGCCATCGTGGCCCATATGTGCGCATCAAAGCCAGGATCAGCCCCAAGATAAACCCCAAAGCCAGGCCGACAGCCGTGAGCTCTAGGGTCACTGCCGTTCCTTTGAGGAATTCAGGCAAAAATCTGCGCAGGATCGTAAAGGTATCGCCCATTTATGCTTCGCTTTCCGTATCGCCGTACAGTTCACTGATCTTCCACAGGAAGGAACGTGTCCGTTCATATTTTGGCCGGTTGAACATCTCATCCGGCGACCCCTCTTCGACGATGCTGCCATTCTCTAAAAAAATGATGCGATTGGCTACTTCACGGGCGAAACCCATTTCGTGAGTAACCACAAGCATGGTCATCCCTTCCCTGGCCAGGTTTCGCATGACCTCGAGCACCTCACCGATCAATTCGGGATCCAGCGCCGAGGTCGGTTCATCGAAGAGCATGATGCGGGGGTCCATGGCAAGGGCGCGGGCAATGGCGACGCGCTGCTGTTGTCCACCGGAGAGCTGACCCGGGTAATGCCCCGCCCGGTCTAACAGCCCCACTCGATTGAGCTCCTGCATTGCTTTCTCTTCAGCTACTTCATTGGGGAGCTTTTTGACTCTGCTGAGCCCGATTTTGACATTGTCCAGCGCGGTCAGATGGTTGAAGAGTAGAAAATTTTGAAAAACCATACCCACATGCTGGCGGACCTCGTCTTCATTGTGTCCATGGGCGGTGATCTCATCACCATCCAGCCAGATCTGTCCTGCATTGGCTCTGGTAAGCAGGTTGATGCAGCGCAGCAGGGTGCTTTTTCCCGTCCCGCTGGGCCCGATGATCACCACGGTGTCGCCTTCATTGACGGTTATATCGATGTCATGGAAAACGACATTTTTGCCATATGCTTTGGTGAGTCCTTTGATAACCAGGATCGGTTCTGCCATAATTTCCTCCGTAATTAAGGGTTGGCGGGAATCGCCAGCCGTTTTTCCAGGCGGTTTAAGAGTCGGTTGGTGATAAACACCAGCGCGAAGTAAATCAGCCCTGCAGTGATGTATGCTAAGAAGGGTTCCTGCGTGCTGGCGCTGATCAACTGAGCGCGGCGCAATATCTCTGGGACACCCAGGGCGTAGACGAGTGATGAGTCCTTGATGACAATGGCAGCCTCATTTGACCAGGGCGGGATGGCCAGGCGCAGGGCTTGGGGGATGATGATATGCTGGATAGCCTGCATTCTGCTCATGCCAATTGAGCGAGCCGCCATCATCTGGCTACCACTGACGGAAAGCAAGGCACCGCGGATGATCTCCATCTGGTAGGCGCTGCTGACAATACCCAGTGAGACCGACCCCGCCCAGAAGGGCGAAAGGTTGATGTTGCCCGAGACCATGAAATACAGGATGAACAGCAGAACAATGGGAGGAATACCGCGCATGATGGTACTGTAAACAGCCATGATCCTGGAGAAGAGCTTCCCACCGTATACGTGCAACAATGAGAGGATTAATCCCAATACCAGACCGAAGGGCAGGGCAATCAGTGTAACACCAACCGTGTAGGCTGTTCCAGAAGCAATGTACTGGAAGAATTTGGCAAAATCCATGGATTAAACTTTCAATGAAAGACCGATTAACAATTGCCCGAAAGATAACCGGGGAGAAAAGCATAAACACGTTTCAGCTTTTCTCCCAGGTTGGTTAAGCGAATGTTATTCGTAAAAATACTTGATCGCCAGTTTTTCGATGAAGCCTTCTGCTTTTAATTCAGCAATGATGCGGTTAATTTTAGCCTGCAAGTCAGTAGAACCTTTTGGAAGGACGATGTTAATCGGCCCTGTATAGAGCATTTCTTTGTAGATGATTTCAAGATCATCATCCTGGCTGGCGATGACGCCGGCGGGGACATCATCCGCCATCAAAATATCGATCCTGCCAGCTTTAAGATCAAGAGCAGCCTGGTCCACCCGTTCGTAGCGGGAGAGGTTGCTCTCGCTCATCAAACCAGTTTCAATTAACTCCTCGGTGATCCATTCATCCTGCATCGTGCCAGATTGGACACCGAGTTTGTAATTTGCTGCATCTTCGGCTTTGGTAAAGTCTTTGATAAAGCCTTTCATCGCGATGAAGGCATCCTCAGAGGTGTGATAAGGATCGGAAAAATCGACCAGTTGGGCGCGCTCTTCGGAGTAATTAAAACAAGAGATTGAAGCATCAATCTTGCCTTCCTGGACGGCCTGGATCAGGCTGTCGAAGGGCATATCCTGCCACTCGATTTTCACATCCATGCGTTTTGCGATCTCTGCCATCAGTTCGATGTCAAAACCAGCCAGGTTCCCGGCTTCATCGACGTATTCGTAGGGGGGATAATCTGCTGATGTACCGACGACAAAATTGTCGGATTTCTTTTGGCACGCTGTGAGTGCCAATGCCAGTAATATAACCAGTAGTAAAACGTTGCGGTGTTTCATGCGTTCTCCTTCATATAGAATTGAAAAGATCAGTTTGTTCACCTAATTGTAACATACCTTTATTACCGATTTGAAAAGCAAGGATTCTCTCTATGATTTACCCGCCTGGTTGTGTTGAGAAGTTCGACTAATAAATGAGTCAGGATATCCTCAGGCAGTGCCATCCTGGGATCGGTGTTTGATGAAAGAGCCAACAAATCAACGGGCCTTTGCAAGAAATCTTGCAAAAACCATTGACATATTGGTCAAGCCCATGTACAATAAATCCGGTTCTGCACACGTGTGCAAACCCGGGTTTCGTTAAATCACAGGTTTGACGAAGGATTAACACCCGGCTTATCAGCCCAAGGGTCAAAAAAACTGATCTGTGCACCGAACCGCTGGGACTTCGTTTACAATCAAGTTGAGGTGAAAATGGTAAAACCGATTGATGAATTTTATGATTTTTCAGGGTCAACCGCGGTGATTACCGGCGGAACAGGCTTTTTAGGGGCTGAAATGTGCAAAACCCTTGCCGCCTTGGGCGCAAAGGTGGCTATCCTTGATATCAACCTGGAGAAAACCAAACTGCTTGCCAGCGAGATCAATGCGGCGGGCGGCACTGCTGCTGCATTCGATTGTAATGTGTTAAGTCGCGAGAGTATTGAAGGCGTTGCACAGGAAATCGACTCCAGCTTTGGCACCGTGGATATTTTGATCAACGCCGCAGGGGGCAACAAACCCCAAGCCACCACCAGTGATGCGCTGTCCTTTTTTGATCTGCCCATGGATGCCTTACGCTGGGTGTTTGATCTCAATCTGCTGGGCACCATCCTGCCTTCACAGATTTTTGGAAAAGGGATGGCTCAGCGCAACTCTGGAACAATTTTGAACATCTCTTCGATGAATGCCTTTCGCCCGCTAACCCGCATTCCGGCATATTCTGCTGCTAAAGCGGGGGTGAGCAATTTCACCCAATGGCTGGCAGTTCACCTGGCGCAGGAATATTCACCTAATATCCGGGTCAACGCGATCGCGCCAGGTTTTTTCATCACCGATCAGAATCGGTTCCTGCTCATTGATGCGGAGAGTGGCGAATTAACCGATCGCGGTCGTACGATCTTAGGGCATACCCCTATGAACCGCTTCGGGGTTCCGGAAGATTTATTGGGTACGATGTTGTGGCTGGTTTCGCCAGCTTCTGCGTTCGTTACCGGCATTGTGGTGCCCGTCGATGGCGGATTTTCAGCTTTCAGTGGAGTGTGAGTCAATGGTCATAGGTTCAGGTTTTCTCGATCAGTTTATCAGTGCTGAAACAGCCAACGAGATCGTTGGCGAGGCGCTTAATTCACTGCCACTGGAGGGCAAACGGGTATTGATCCTCATTCCGGACGGGACGCGCAGTATGCCGATGCCGCTGATGTTCAGTTTGTTTGAAGAGCATCTTTCCGGGCGGGTTGCCGCCCTGGATTACCTGGTCGCCCTTGGCACTCACCAACCGATGACGGATGCACAATTAACCCATCTGGTTGGAAGGAGTGTTACCGACGGGAAAGTTGGAAGCAGCACCATTTTTAATCACCGCTGGGAAGACCCTGAAACCTTCATCCAGGTTGGCATCATCCCCGAAGATGAGATTCATGAACTTTCACAAGGGCACATGCGGCAGGATGTCGCCGTTCGGCTGAATAAGCTGATCATGGATTATGATCATCTCTTGATCTGCGGACCGGTATTTCCCCATGAAGTGGTGGGCTTTTCTGGCGGTAATAAATACTTTTTCCCGGGCATCGCTGGCGCTGAGATTATCAATTTCACGCATTGGCTGGGAGCGACCCTCACCAGTTTCGATATTATTGGTTCCGGATACACTCCCGTACGGGCGGTGATTGACCGGGCTGCTTCTATGATACCCAAACCGGTGCATTGTTTTTCCCTGGTGGTAACCTACGAGGGGTTAGCCGGGCTTTATTTTGGCAGTGCACAGGAAGCATGGAAGGCTGCTGCCAATCTTTCTGCCCAGAAGCATATTATCTATGTGGATCAGCCTTATCAAAAGGTGCTTTCGATCATGCCTGAACTGTATGATGATTTGTGGACAGCCGCCAAGGGCATGTATAAATTGGAACCTGTTGTGGCGGAAGGGGGAGAGGTGATTATTTACGCACCGCATATCGATGAGGTCAGTTATACCTACGGAGATATTATCGACGAGGTTGGCTACCATTGTCGGGACTTTTTCGTAAAGCAATGGGAGCGTTACAAACATTACCCACACGGCGTGCTGGCACACTCCACCCATTTACGCGGTCTAGGTACCTACGACGCCGCCACTGGCGTTGAGACGCCGCGCATCAAGGTGACCCTGGCATCCGGCATCCCGGCTGATCGCTGCCAGCGCATTGGATTGGGCTATCTCGACCCGCACTCGATCAATCTGGATGACTGGGTTGACAAAGAGGACCAGGGAATCCTGGTCGTCCCGCGAGCGGGAGAAATGCTGTACCGAATCAAAAAACAATAAAAATTTTTAACGAAACGAGGCACATATGAACCAATATGGATTGAACATCAAAGAAACGGGTGCGCTTGATTTTGTCTCCCTGGGAGCGCTGGTAAACCGGTTGGATCCCGGCGTAATCCCCTTTCGGAAGGCAACCCAATGCCAGATCCACGTAAGCGGCGGCGAGTTTAATTGTGCAGCCAACCTTGCGGACTGCTTTGGCTTGAAAACCGGTATTGTGACGGCAATGGTCGATTATCCGATCGGCGATTTGATCGCAGAGCGGGTGAAGGCGATGGGCGTAAAACCTTTTTACAAACGCTTTGCACATAACGGGGTTAACGGTCCCAACATGGCGACGGTTTATAGTGACCAGGGCTTTGGTGTGCGCCCGCCGGTGGTATTTTACAATCGCTGTAACGAAGCCGCAGCCCAATTAAAGCCCGGGGATTTTAACTGGGATGAAATCTTTGCCGGGGGCGTTCGCTGGTTTCACAGCGGCGGCATCTTTGCTGCGCTTTCAGAAACCACCGGACAGGTCATTATCGAAGGGATGAAGGCGGCCAAAGCAGCGGGCGCAGTGGTCTCCTTTGATTTGAATTATCGTGAAAAATTGTGGAGTATCTGGGGCGGGCAGGGCGCTGCACAGTCGGTGCTGTGCGAAATAATGAACTATGTTGATGTACTGGTGGGCAATGAAGAAGACATGCAATTGGGACTCGGTGTTTCTGGTCCGCAGGTGGAAAAAACCTCAAAGCTGGACCCGAGAACCTTCATTGACATCATTGGAGAGGTTGTCAGCCTGTTCCCCGGCATTAAAGTGGTCACGACCACACTCAGAGAAGTCAAAAACACCATGCAGCATTCCTGGAGCGCAGTCGCATGGATCAACGGGCAGACTTATATTGCCCCCACGTGTGACCTTGTTGTGTATGATCGCGTGGGCGGTGGCGACGGCTTTGCCTCGGGAGTGTTTTACGGTCTGCTCACAGGGGAAGATGAACAACAGGCGGTGAACCTCGGCTGGGCGCACGGTGCGCTACTGACGACCTTTCCAGGCGACACGACGATGGCCAGTGTGGAACAGGTCAAAGCATTTGCTTCAGGCGGATCCGCGCGAATTCAGAGATAAAAATACAATGTCAGAGAAAATCAACATTGCTGTAATTGGAACTGGTCGCATGGGAAGTGTGCATGTCGGCAACCTGGTCAATCGCATACCTGAAGCCAACCTGGTGGCCCTTTGTGATATTAAATTGGATGTTGTTCAGGCTGTGGCCAAACAATGGGAGATCAAACGAGCGGTTCAGCACTATCAAGATCTGTTGGAAGATAAGGCAATTGAAGCCGTGTTGATTGCCACCAGCACCGACACCCATGCTGAAATCCTGAAGGATTGCGCCAATGCTGGGAAGCACATCTTTTGTGAGAAGCCCCTGGCGCTGGATCTCAATGAGATCGATGAAGCGCTTTCAGTGGTTGAACAGGCGGGCGTGAAACTCCAGGTTGGGTTTAATCGCCGGTTTGATAAGAACTTTCGGCAAGTGCGCCAGATCGTCAAGTCGGGAGAATTGGGGCGCCCTTGCCTGCTTAAGATCACCAACCGCGACCCGGCATTGCCTTCTTTAGAATTTCTGCGCGCCTCTGGTGGCCTTTTCCTGGATATGACCATCCATGATTTTGATATGGCGCGCTTCCAGATCGGCGAGGTGGACGAGGTGTATGCAACCGGCTCGGTATTAATTGATGAAGCGCTCAAGGAATTTGGCGATTTGGATACAGCCGTGATCAGCTTAAAATTTAAAGATGGCACCCTGGGTTCGATTGATAACAGCCGACAGGCGGTTTATGGGTATGATCAGCGCGTGGAAGTGTTCTGTCTGAACGGTACAGCCATGGCGGAAAACGAAACTGAACACACTGTTGCAAAGGGCAACCTTGAAGGCTTCCATACTGCCCGGGTTGAAGCGTTTTTTATGCAGCGTTATGGTCCCTGTTATGTCGAAGAAGTGCGGGAGTTTCTACGCTGCGTCCGGGACGATCAACCTGTACCGGTCTCCGGCGAAGACGGCCGGCAGGCTGTTGTTCTGGGCTATGCTGCCTGGAAATCCTTCCACGAAAACCGCCCGGTAAAGGTGTCCGAGATCGCTGGATGACCTTCCCTAACTGATTTTTTCTATATTACAAAAACACCCGCTGCGGGCAAACCCGGCGGGTGTGATTTTTTTACAAATTTGCTGTTGAGTCGCTGTTTTTCCTTGAGCGATTAGCCTTGACTATCTTCAATTCCTAAGAATTTTTATTCCGGTCGTCTTCAATCATCTGGTTCAAAATGGGAATGATTTCCAAGGCATCGCCGACAATTCCCAGGTCAGCAACATTTAATATGGGTGCCTCAGGGTCTTTATTGATGGCAATGACGGTTTTCGATGCGCTCATCCCGACCAGGTGCTGTACAGCGCCACTAATTCCCGCGGCGATATACAATTGTGGTCCAACCGTTGTGCCAGATTGCCCCACCTGGTGAGTGTGTGGAATCCACCCCTGCTCGACAATAATTCGAGATCCGGCTGTGGTTCCACCCAATTGGTCGGCAAGGGTTTTAAGCATCTCGAGGTTGGCGGCTTTTCCCATGCCTCTGCCTCCCGAAACAATGATGCGGGCATCGGCAATGCCAACCTGGTCGTCAGCATCCAGGTTTTCAGACTGTACCAGACGGGTGCGGATGGCTGCCCGGCTCATGGTCAGGGGGAATTCAACCACTTCTGCCAGACGAGATGGGTCTGGTTCCAGCGCTGGGAAGACATTCGGACGGACGGTGGCCGTTTGGGGGCGGGTGTGGGGTGTGATGATTGAAGCCATGATATTGCCGCCAAATGCCGGGCGAGTTTGCACCAGTTGCCCGTCGTCATCGATGGATAAGCGGGTGCAATCGGCCGTCAAGCCCAGCCGCAGGCGTGCCGCCACTCGGGGTGCCAGATCGCGACCATGGGGCGTGGCGCCGTAGAGAACAACCGAAGGCATCTCAGACGCAATCACTGCGCTGAGAGCTTGCGTATAGCCTTCCGTGGAATAGGTGTCTAAAAATTTGTGCTGACAGAGAATCACCCGGTCAGCGCCGTAGTTCCCCAAATCAGCGGGGTCAAAATTGGTTTCAGCGGCGATGATCACTGCGCTCAATTCCTGTCCGAGTTGATCTGCCAGTTCACGCCCTTTGCCAAGCAGCTCCAGAACGACCTTGCGCGGCTTACCGTTTTCCAGCTCAGCCCAAACAAAAACGCCCTTGTATTTTCGCAGTTCTTCCGCATCAATCTGTTTGCGCTCAATGTGCAGCGCCTCAAAGGGGCACACGTTGACACACGCACCGCACAGGGTGCAGGCTGAACTGACTTCCAGGAAACCATCGACAATTGATAGGGCGCCAAAGGGGCAATTGCCAATACAAATTTTGCAACGGGTGCATCGATCGTGGTTGATATTCAGCATGGTTTATTTTGCTCCGGATCGATTATTTTCCAGGAAATGGTTTTCTTTGAGGAAACTAAAAATTTCCCTGGCTGCTTCAGCCGGTTCAAGGTCTTTGAGGACGCGACTGTCTTTCTTTGTAGGTGGGGGGAAGACCTTGACGACCTGGGTGTAAGAGCCTTTCAAGCCCAACTTTTCCTCATCCAATGACAGGTCACCCGCGGTTATGATTTCAATGTTTTTGCGATGGGCATCGATGACCGCATCCAGTGAAGGCGCTCTGCGTTGGGTTTCACCTTTTGTGATGGTGACCAACGCAGGCAGGGCTGCGTCGAGCACCTCGATGCCGTGCTCCGCTTCACGTTTGACCTGCACACGCCTCCCGTCTGCCGTCAGGTTCACATTCGTGCCATAGGTGATTTGTGGTAAACCCAAAATTTCTGCGATTTCAGGTCCAACCTGGGCGGTATCACCATCAATGGCCTGTTTACCAGCCAGGATCAGGGTGAAGTCCGGGATCAATTGGCGGATGACTTCAGCCAGGGTATAAGCGGTTGCCCAGGTATCGGCGCCGGCGAATTTTCGGTCGGTTAACAGGATAGCCCGATCAGCGCCAAGCTCCAAACAACGCCGCAGGGCGTCCTCAGCTTGGGGAGGTCCCATGCAGATAGCAATAACCTCGATATCTGCGTCGGCTTGTTTGATGCGAGCGGCATGGTCAAGGGCATATTCGCAGAAAGGATTGAGGATCGATTGGACCCCCTCGCGAAGGAGTGTGCCCGTGGTTGGATCCACCTGTACATCGGTGACTTCAGGGACCTGTTTAACGCAAACAACGATTTTTTTCATGCGCACACCTCGCAGGGAAATAGATCACCCGGGTTGAGTAAATAATCAGGGTCGAAGACGGCTTTCACATGCTGCATTTGTGAAATCTGTTCCGGGGTGAACATTAAGGCCAGAAAATTTTGTTTGATTTTGCCTATGCCATGTTCTGCAGAAACAGCGCCGCCCCATTCGACGGCTTTTTGTGCAAAAAGCTGATAAAGTTCAAGTCCCTGGTTCAGTTCCTCGATACTCCGGGGCAGGATGTTTACATGAATGTGGTTATTGCCAATATGTCCAAATGCAACCCATTCCAGGTTGAGGGCATCACAATTTTCCTGGTAGTGAGTCCAGATGTCCATCAGGTGATCATCAGGAACAGCCAGGTCAGTGCCGAGTTTGTGCAGTTTAGGGATTGATTTTTTACGCTCAGCAATAATACTGTTGACGGTTTCAGGCAGCAAGTGACGGAAGACTTTAAAGCGTTCTAACTCACGCGGCTCGTGTGCCGCCCAAGAAAGGGCAGGGTCAGCGCCATGCTGACGGATGATTTCCTGAAGCAGAACCAGGTGATCGTTGTTGGATTGCGAGTCGTAATTCAGCTCGAAGAACAGGGCTGAGCGCGCCTCGTCTGGAATCGGGGGCATGTTGACGGTCGAAGGCGCTTCAGCCTGCACCCGGCGCAACAAATTCAGCGCGTTGCCGGAATAGAATTCGAGGAAATCGAGCTTGATTCTCTGGTCGGAGCGCAGAGAAGCGGTGAGGCGGACTGCCTGGTAATCGTCTTCCAGGAATTGAACGATGGAAATTTTCGGCTCGCTTTTTATCAGCGCCACGTCCACCTGCGTAACAATGCCCAGTACGCCTTCAGAGCCAATGAACAAGTCAATCAGGTCCATGCCGGGGGCGGTGAAGAAACCCGCGGCGCACTTGGTCTCGGGTAAGCGATAATCCGGTATGGTAAGGGTGCGCCTTTCCCCAGCCGTGTTGACGATTTCAAACGTGCCTTCCTCAGAGGCAAAATACTTGCCGCGCGGGATATCGATAAATTCGCCATTAGCCAGGACCACCCTCAGCCCGCGTACCCAGTTGCGGGTGGCGCCGAAGCGGAAGGTACGGGCGCCGGAAGCATTGGTTACCACGGATCCGCCCAGCGAGGCGCTCATTTCCGTCGGGTCAGGTGGATACAAGTAGGTATCGGCGTCGGCTTTGAAACGTTCGTAAGAACGCCTGACGGATGCGTCCTCTGTTTTTTCAAGGTCGGGGAAGCGTTTACTTTTTAGCATGGCTTCCAGACTCTTCAGGCTGACGTACGCGCCTGCCCGGAGGACCCATTCCTGGTGGTCTTCGTCGAAAAATAGACTTTCGACCCGGTCAAAGCGTTCCAGTGAAACGATCGCGCCACAGGCTGGGACACTGCCACCCACCAGGCCAGTGCGCGAACCAGCGATGGTAATCGGGATGCTCTGCGCGGACATTGCCTGGATTACAGCAACCAGCTCAGCTTCATCCCTGGGGATGAAAAGATGGTTGGCGTCGGTTGAGACCAGTTTTGATTCATCGGTCAGGTAGATCGGATAATCTGTTTTGATGGCTTCATAGCCATCGATTCGTTTTACTGTTTTGAAGTCGGCTCGGGATGCTGGTTGGGAAATAATCGTATGCATCATTGCTCGCGTTCTATTTTGGGGTAAACCATGCCGATTTGGGCAAGTTAGCCACTGAGATTGCCGTATATGTCTTCGAGTATGGGTTTTAAATAAGCGAGATTCTTTTCTCCGGCAGTGTGGACATCTGGTAGGGGCAGGAATTCACCCGAGATGAAACCGGAATAACCGGTATCGATTAGCGTGCGTAAAATGGATGGAAAATCCAGGTGCCCGCTGCCAGGAGACCAGCGGTTTGAATCAGCGACATGAAAATGGAAAATACGTTCATTGCACAGGCGCAGGCTGTCTTCAATGATGGGTTCTTCAATATTCATGTGGAAGGTATCCAGCAACAGACCAAAATTTTGGCTGCCGACAGCATCGATTAAATCCATTCCCTGTGCAACGGTGTTGATCAACGAGGTCTCATAGCGGTTGATGGGTTCGAGCGCCAAACGCACGCCTGCATCTTCTGCTGCCTGGCTGCAATCCTTGAGCGCGGACCGCAGCCATTCCATGGCCTGTTCGTGTGAGTCGCCTGGTTTCAGCACGCCGCGGATCAGACCGATGATGACCACGGCATCAAAATGAGCCGCCAGGGGCAGGTGGCTTTTGATGCGCTCAATCGCAGCCTGGCGGATGGATGGGTCAGAAGCGGTGAAAGAAAGCCCTTCATCGTTCCAGGCTTGTCCTGTGCCGATGGCTGGCACAGCCAACCCAAGTTCACTGACCAGTGCGGATAGTGAGGGAAGGTCGATTTGCTTCGGGTCACGAATGGCAAGTTCGGCGCCGGTATACCCCATTTGCTTGAGTACAGACAGATTATGGTGCAGATCGCCAGAGAAGGTGGCGGCTGCAAATTGGGTTTGCTGGGCGGTTACAACCATTGAGAGCTTCATTGGACACCTCAAGTTGAGGCGCCAGCAGCCAATCAGTTGCTGGCGCCTTGTGAAAGCAATTTTTTACAAATTAGCCAGGTAGGTGACCTTACACTGCGAACGATCGGTTTGAAGCTGGATGATGTTTTCAGGAACTTCAGCCAGGCTGATCTGCTTGGTGCTGATCAGGGTCATATCCATGCCGTCTGCCATGCAATCAATTACACGGGGGAAGGTGCCGTGACCAGAGTGACCCTGGGCACCGATGATGCTGGCTCGGCGAACCTGCAGCACCTCGCCAGTAACAGGCATCTTTGCCTCAGCGCGTGCCGTTACAACGACCTTGCTGTTCAGCGTCCGGCCTTCCCAGATCACTTTTTCGATATCCGGGTAGACCACCTCGGGTAGCCCGGTGGCTTCCATGAACAGGTCAGCACCCATACCGTTGGTTAATTCCAGGACGGTCTCAGCGAAATCCTCATTAAGCGGGTTGATATGGTAATCCGCGCCGAGTTTGAGAGCCATCTTGCCGCGATCTTCCTGGGTTTCGGAAATGATCACTTTGGAAGCCCCAGCGCGTTTGAGAATGGCACAGGCAGCCAAACCAACCGGACCGCCACCCAGGACCACCGCGCGGTCGCCAGGGCGAATGCCCCCGCCGCGTTCGATAACAGCATTGTAAGCCACGCAGGTGGGCTCCACAAGGCTGCCGGCTAAGAAGAGCTTATCTTCGGGGTAGCGCTCTTTGAGGGGTTCCAGGCTCCACAGGGTGCGGGCAGGCACAACCAGATATTTGGTAAAGGCACCGTGAACGTTAAAGCCGATTTCGTCCAGGCGCTCACAGTGATTGGGCCAGCCATCCGCACAGGGCTTACAAGAACCGCACCACAACATTTCTTCGGTGGTCACTTCTTCGCCCCCCTTATAGGGCTTGTTGGTGTTTTTGTCGTAGGCGTTTTTGCCCGCCTCGACCACCACGCCGGAAAGCTCATGCCCCAGGATGCTGGGGAAGCCTGTCAGGCCGGGGTAAAAGATGTAGCCATCGGCTTCAGCCTGCGCCATGTGGACATCAGAACCGCAGATACCGCAGGCTTTAACTTCGATTAAAACCTCATCATCGCCGGGTACGGGAATATCATATTCGCGAATTTCAATCCTGGGGTTGCGCCATACCTGGCTACCGAGGTAGGTCTGGCGTCCCTCAATATCTTTGGGACCCAGTTTAAAACCTGGTTTTGGGTCCCAATCTGCAATCAGGGTCACGCCTTGCATTTTCTCTTTCATTATCAGTCTCCTTCAATCAAATCAGGATGATTATCAGACTTCGGTGCCCTGACCAATGCGAGGGATGCCGTAGACTGTCTTCCAACCTTCGCTCAGAGGTTCACGCAGA
Source organism: Brevefilum fermentans (assembly GCF_900184705.1). NCBI lineage: Bacteria > Bacillati > Chloroflexota > Anaerolineae > Anaerolineales > Anaerolineaceae > Candidatus Brevifilum > Candidatus Brevifilum fermentans. Next base: position 865,101 of record NZ_LT859958.1, read on the forward strand.
TAGGGCTCCATGTCCTTCTCTGTGCGCAAGGTCACTTTTTCTACTGGGGGAACTTCGCCTGCCGGGAAGGCTTCTAAAACATCATCGTGCCACAGGGTTAAGTATTTGAGGATGGCTGCCATGGGTCGCTTGGCTTTTTGCGCAGCCCCAGATTTAGCCTTGCCTACAACGCCTTCGGGTGTGGCTGCAATTTCAATTGCAAAGTGACCTTCACCTTCAGACCAGCGGCTCGGTCGACCAAAGGGATCGACGGATTTGTCGAAATGACCTTCTGGCAGGTAGCTGATGCCCTCGGTGTCCACGGCATAGTCCATATCGACCATTTCGGGGTGCAGCAGCAGGCTCAACGATGTTTCTGATTCGTCAGCATGGACAAAGTTTGTACCCATGGTGCCGCCGCGATCATCAGAGCGGAAAAATTCACGCACGCCACGGTGCCAGTCGATTACACGGAAGATGCCCGGCAACTGGTAGCGTTTTTGGAATTCCTGCACGGCGGATTCAAGCATCCATAGCTGTCCATGGTTATTGACGATTAACTGTTTTCGAAAACCATCATTCCACAAGCCCAACATGACATCGATCATCATCTCGCGCACCACGTGTTCCCGTACGATGACCGTGCCGGGCATGCCCATATGGTGGTAGGGATGTCCGCCATAGTTGAGCGGCGGCAAAGCCAGGTTGACCGGGGCGCCGCGTTTGGCGGTGAAGCGGCGTACGCCTTCGCAGATGGCGCTGACGTACAGGGTGTCAGCTGCGCTGGGCAGATGCTGTCCGTGCAGCTCGGTGCAACCAACAGGAATGAAAACAATGTCATTTTTCTTGCGGTTGGCTTCCACCTGCCAGCGGGTGGTGGTTTGAATATACGAGCCAGGTTTTGCCCACTCTACGGGAGATGGGATGCCGTAATCCTCCAAAATTGCGTCGATTTCGGCATCACTGGCTTCCCAAACCGATTTTTTCAAGCGCCCGACAGGATTGTCTTCAAAAAACAGGTCAGGTTCGCTGGTGGGTAATAATCCTTGAGGGATTGGTTTATCAGGCATTATGGTACTCCTTTTTTCTTCGCTCATGAAATCTTCATCGTTCATCCTAAGTGATTAAGGATGGAGATTAAGGAATCATGACGATTTTCATAGCGCTCTTGGGTCCGCGGGTAAGGGTGTCGATATCCAGACCGAGGTCTTTGTACGCGCTGGGACCTTCCTCAAGAGGAATGACTTTGGTGTAGAAATGACTCATATCCAGAGTGTTTTCCCGGAAAATACGAACGGAAGGCAGCATGGTGTTCTGACCCAGGTACAGGCCGATGATCTTGGTTGCCCAACGGGTAATCTGGTTAGGAACGATGGTGGCGGTGATACTGGAATCCATGCCGAAGGGCAAAATTGTGCCGCCCGGGGTGACGATCTTCAAAGCTTCTTCAAAGCCGTTGCCGGTTGCTTCGATGACGATGTCAGCTTTGCTGCCGTAGGTGAACTCGTTAACCTTTTCTTCCAGGTCGACTTCGTGTGGGTTCCAGGCAGTCAGCCCGCATTGGTGCGCCAGGTCAAGCCGGAAGGGGTCAATCTCGGAAACGGAGACTTTGGCGGCAATGTTTTTGGCAAATTGGGCAAAAAGGTAACCGATGGGACCAAAACCAATCACGTGCACGTAATCGTAGGGCAGCATCTTCAGAGCATTCATGCCATTAACGACGGTTGCTAGGGTTTCCACCTGGGTGCCAGCGACGTCGTCAATTTCATCAGGTAGCACGTAGCATTGCTTTTCCGGGACGATGGTATATTCAGCATAACCGCCGTCACGCATCACGCCCAGGGCGCTGGTTTTGATGTCAACACACTGGCTGGTGAGTCCCATGCGGCAAAAATCACAGAAACCACAGCGAATGTTATTATCAACAGCGACGCGATCACCGATTTTGATATGATGTACGTGGGTGCCAACATCCACGACCTCTCCACAAAATTCGTGACCAAGGACGGTGTCGAGTTTGTAGTGGTGCTTGCCTTCCACGATTTTAAGATCTGTACCGCAGATACCCACGGCTTTAATTTTCAGAACAACATCATCCGGGTCTTTAACCTGGGGAATGGGTCGTTCTTCAAGGACCAGTTTCCCAACGTCTTTCAATACGAGTGCTTTCATTTTTTCCATGACAATTCTCCTTTATCTAAAATAATTTTTGTTGACCAATTAAGCTAAGGGGTTAGCAAAAGGTTGCAAATGTTTAATAAAATGCCTTTCTAAATTTGAGGCATACAGCTCCCGGTTGGATTTGATGATCCTGGCAAAATCAGAATAAAAGCGAAAATGGCCTTCCGGGTCGCGTTCGTTCAGAACTGAGCCAAAGGTGACATGCAATATCTGACGCGCATCAAATTGATCTAAAAGGGCAGGCCAATCTGTGATCTGCTCGGGGTGAGGTGCGTTTTCAAGCTCGCCGAACACGTCATAGCTAACCCGATCGACCGTGTAGCGTTCTCGGGCAAAGCGATAAATTTCTTTGAAGAAATCGACATCAAGCTCCGCAATGGTGCGCAGCGCTTCCAGGTAACTTGTGCCGGCTGTTTTCAGGTGGACCAAGCCGTGTGTCTGTCGCATGGCTGCTTCGTAGACGTTGAACTTGTCGGACCCTGAATGTAAGCTGAGTTTGTAGGGACCAAAGTGACGGGCGACCGCCGCGTGGCGGGCGATATCGGCTTCAAAAGCTTGCGGATCCCCGATATAATCCACGCCTTTGGGGAAATGACCGCAATAGCGGGGCGCCAGGCTGACCCAGTTAACACCCAATCGCCTCAGTTCGCTGGCAATATAGGCATGTTCGAGCATGCTTGTCGGTTGCGCGGTTTCGTCAACAGAGACTTCCAATTCAACGGGGTGGCTGCCCGCGCGATCGATGAGGTGGTGGTACATCCTGGCAACATGCGCCACGGCTTTTCCATATTTCACCACAGCTTTGAGCAGTTGCGCTTCATCAAAGACCAGTTGGTGTCCTTCGATATTGATGGATTTACCCAGCAAACCGCTCGCTTCAGGGCGGATGTCTTCATTTAATAAGGCGGCTAATTCACGCAATGTGGATTGCGAAGCGCTTTCAGCGCGATTGTCCACATGCTCGCCGGGGTCGATGGTGTAAAAGGTGAACCCCGCTTGCAGGCAGGTGTCGATATCCGCTTCAGTTTTCAGATGGTCGGCATCAGCACCAAACCCATCCTGCCAGGATTCTTGGAAGATGCCCCAAACGGCATCATCGATGACCTGCTGGGCGGTGCGACCGGTGCGGTTCATCTCGCGGATGGATTGCTGAGCAAAAATCGGGGCAATTTTTCCGCCTACATCTCGCACGGCACGGATGTGCCCGGGCGTTGCCCAGCCCAGGCGATCGCCCATTCCGGCTGAGGTGCGCAGTCCCAATAAACTGGGATTTAACCAGGGCAGTCTTTTTCTTAGAAGCGCTGTATTATGCGGGGTTTTGGGGGCAATCACCAGGGAATGCGTGTTTTTGGGAATGCGTTCTCCCTGCCAGTCACCCGCGTCGGTTTCGAGAATGGCTAACTTGAGCTCACCACCATCCTGCAAAAGTGCATAAGCTGCATCGTTATCAGTGAACAGGGAGCTTTCAATAATATTTAGACCTTCGAAGTCGTCTCTCACTACGTTTCCTTTTTCCTTGGTTTTGCAGTGGTAGCCCTGACCAACAACTTTCCTTTAAGTACCTTGACGCCCTGTGTGTGACTGCGGAGGTCGGATTCTTCTGAAAGCAAACTCAACAGCAATTGCGCAGCTTCACGCCCAATCTCATATTTTGGCTGGTCGAGGGTTGTCAGTGGGGGCACTGAGAATTCAGAGAAGGCGATATTGTCAAAGCCGGTGACGGAAATCTCATCCGGAACGCGAACGCCAGCCTGGCGGCAGGCTTTTAACGCGCCAATGGCGAGCATATCGTTGAAGCACATCACCGCGGTCGGTGGGTTGGGCAGGCTGAGAAAATAGTTCATGCCCTCGGCGCCCATCTGCAGCGATCCGCCCGGTACATAGTGAATATGATCAGGGGAAACAGACAGACCATGGTATTCCATTTCTTCTTGCAGACCGCTCAACCGGTCGAGGGTGGTTTTCCCTGAATGTGAATTACCCAGATAGGCGATATCCTTGTGACCGAGCTCAATTAAGTGGCGCGCAAGTTGGCGGCTGCCATCGATATCGTCGTGGTAAATGGAGAAATTGTAATGATCAGCAGCCTGGTTATTGACCACAACGATTGGAAATCGATCGGTTGGGAATTGTCGCCAGCGCTCAATGCTCACCGGCGTGGAGCAAATGATGCCACCATCGATGCGCTGCTCGAGCATAGTCTGGACAATTCTTGCTTCTTTGTCTGCGTCATGATTGGAAGAGCCGATAAACAGGCTGTAACCGGCAGCATGGGCGGCGCCTTCGATACCATTTAATACCTCGCTGAAGAAAGGATCTGCAATGCCACTGAGGATCACACCCAAAACATGGGTCCGTTTGGTCTTCAAACTGCGTGCGGCTGCACTGGGCAGATAGTCCAGTTGCTGAGCGGCTTTCCGGATGCGTTCGGCAGTGAGATCTGCGACCAGGGGGCTGCCTCTGAGGGCTCTGGAGACCGTAGAATGGGATACGCCGGTTATTTTTGCGATGGTTTTTATCGTTGTCTCCATATTCACCTTTGCACACGTGTGCAATAACCATAAGTCTACACAAGAATGGATGCTTTGTCAATACTATTTTGAAAATTGCCTTGCAGAAAAAGAATATCTGGTGTAAAATCGACAAATGAAAGTAAACTTTCACAACGTCAACTTTTTGCAAGTCATCTTAAATCAAACGGAGGTCATATGAATCCCAATATTGAAGCCATTTTTCTGGATGTCGGCAACACTTTGCGCATTGTGCTCAATGATCCTGAATTTTCTCAAAAAGCTGCAGAAAATCTACATGCTGCAGTCGGAGCGAAACAGCCCCTGGACGAGTTTATTTCAATGCTTAAAGATCGTTATAAGGTCTATCGAAAACGGGCAAAAACCATCCTGTTGGACGTGAGAGAAACTGAATTGTGGTCAAAATGGATGCTGCCTGATTATCCTGAAGAATTAATCGTTCCACAGGCAAGCAAACTGACCCGCTATTGGCGGGATACTAATGGTCGACGGGTGGCGCGGGAAGGTGTTAAAGAAACCATCATTGAACTTCATCGCCGTGGATATAAATTGGGAATTATTGCCAACACCATTACCGAAACAGAGATTCCGGACTGGATGGAGGAAGACGGGGTCAGGGAATACTTTTCAACAGTTATCCTTTCCTCCATTGTTGCACTTCGAAAACCCAATCCAGAAATATACTTAATGGCAGCGCGGGAAATTGGCGTTGACCCTGCCAAATGCGCTTATCTGGGCGACAATCCTTTGCGGGACATCCAGGGCACCCGGGAGGCTGGATATGGGATGATGATCTTGATTGAAGAACCGGATACCTTGAGGAAAATGCCGGAGGATGTCGTGATTAATCCCGACCGGATCATTACCAGGATCGACGAACTCCTGGACATCTTCCCGCCGAGGAATCAGGATGCCTGAGATTTCTGCGGTCTTTTTTGACCTTGGCAACACCCTTCGATTTGTGGTCAAGGATGAAGCCCACCAGTTGGCTGCCAAACGGCGGATCGCTGAGCTGATCGGTGCAGATGACGATCCAGACACTGTTTATGCCCAATTAAATGAACGCTATCAGGACTATCGAGACTGGGCGTTTGAAACCATGCGCGAAGCTCCGGATGATGAATTATGGACGCGCTGGTTGGTGCCGGAACTTCCCGCAGAAAAGATCGCTCCACTGGGTGAAGAACTGACCTACCAATACCGGCAAGCCAATGGGATACGTGTTTTAGAGCCGGGCGCTGAAGCGGTGATCAAAACGTTGCATCAACGCGGCTATATCCTGGGCATCATCAGCAATTTGATCGGCACACGGGAAATTCCCGAATGGCTTGAAAAAGATGGGCTGGCACAATATTTCAAATCGGTGGTTTTATCCTCGGTTTTGGGCATACGTAAGCCCAACCCTGCTATTTATCACCGTGCGGCTTGGGAAATCGGCGTCAGCCCGGATAACTGCGCCTACATTGGCGACAACCTGAACAGGGATGTGACCGGTACGCATGCGGCAGGTTTTGGTCTTTCGGTGATTATCAATCAACCTGAAAAGCTTGCACAGGTTGAGGTCACAGAAGATAACCAGCCTAATGTTGTTCTGCACAAATTTGAGGATTTACTGACGCTCTTTCCAAAAAGCCCCCAGATTAATCTGGTCGGCTTGCGCGAATTGAGTTAGAAAAAGAAGATAAACACTATGGATAACGAACACGAATTTTACGGAGGCCTGTCAATGGCTGCCGCTGTACAGGAAGCCTACAGCCGTGGGCAGGTCGATTATTCGATGGAACCCCTGGTTCGGGTTGATGATCGTGGCGAACCTGTGGGGTTGATCAAAGATGGCGATGGGGTGATCTTCTGCTGTCGGCGCGGCGAACGCGAAATTGAGCTAACGGAGGCTTTTACCGAAGATGGGTTTTCACATTTTCAACGCGTCCCGTTGAACTTATCTGATTTTGTGATTTTAACGCTCTATCATGATAAATTTCTTCACCTGCCGGTAGCTTTTGCCCCCGACGCAGTTTCAAACACATTGGGTGAGCTGGTCAGCCAGGCTGGAATGAAGCAATTCCGTTGTTCCGAATCGGAGAAATTTGCCCATATCACGGTTTTCCTTAATGGTGGACGTAATGAACCGTTTCCAGGCGAAACCCGCAAGCGGTTCCCTTCTCCGAAAGGTGTAGCCTTTGACCAGGTTCCAGGACTGAGCCTGGCAGAAGTGGCGGATGAACTGATCCGACGCGTTAGCGGTCCGTACAGGCTGATTGTGACCAATTTTGCCAATGGGGATGTGATCGGGCACACATCTAACGATGCAGCAAAAATTGAGTGCGCTGAGATCGTTGATCATCACCTCAACCGGGTGGTGACTGCTGCCCTGGCTGAGGAACTGGTGGTGATCATCACCGCTGACCACGGCAACCTTGAATTGATGCGCACGGACGCGGGCAAAGCACACGTGGCTCATACCTCCAATCTTGTGCCGTTGATCGTGCTTGATAAAAATTCGGATACGGAGCTAATCCCGGAGGACGGTCGCCTTTCAGACCTGGCGCCGACGATCCTGGCGATGCTTGACCTGGATCCGGCTGCTGAAATGACGGGGAAAAACCTTCTGCCGGGGCATGTTTGGGGAGCGGACCGGCGGGTATTGTTGATCATCCTCGATGGTTGGGGCCTGGGCAGGGAAGATGAAACCAACCCCATTCATCTTGCGGATACTCCTTTTTGGGATGCACTGATCAGTCAGCATCCGTATTCAAGACTGTCTGCATCGGGGGAAGCTGTAGGGCTGCAAGCGGGCAAGCCGGGCAATTCTGAGGCGGGTCACAGCAACATTGGCGCAGGGAGGGTGGTACTGCAGGATGACACTCGCCTGGACCTGGCTTTGCGGGATGGCTCTTTCTCCAGCAATCCAGTTTTCCTGAAAGCGATGCAGAAGGTCAAAGCTCGGGGTTCGGCGTTGCATTTGATTGGCTTGTTGAGCGAAAAGAGCTCCCACGGCTCGATTGACTACCCCCTGGCGCTGATTAAAATGGCAAAGGAACAGCAATTAAATGAGGTCTACTTGCATCTGATTTTTGATGGACGCAGTACAGAACCCGGCAGCGCGCCCGTACTGCTGAAAAAATTGGATGAGGAGCTGCGCAAGATTGGATTGGGTCAAATTGTTACCGGGGTTGGGCGCGGGCTGGCGCTCGACCGGGATGGTAATTATGGTAAAGTGCAGTTGGCTTATGAAGCCATGGTGGATGGGATTGGGACGGTATATGCCTGATGGTGAGTGCGATGAACCTTTACGATCAAGAAAAATTCTCCAAAACGCTTTATCAACGGATGGGAGACATTTACCCCGGGGTTAAAACCCTGGCGTTATATGAATTCCAATATTGCCTGAATAACCTGATTCCCGAGGATGGATGGGGTAGCGTGGAATTATCACCCACCTCTGCCATTGAAGCGCAGATCAAGGATCTGAACTTTTACAAAAACATCGAGTTTAAACCGGTTAAGCATGGCAGCATTCAGCTTGATTCGCAGGTGTTGCATTTAACCCGGATGCTGTTGGTTGGGCTGGCTCTGGGCGATTATTTACCCGATTGGGTCAATCAGAATTTCTATTTTGATATTCGTGCTTCCATCTTTTTTGCCCACTCGGTCGATTACCTTCCAGAGCTCAAAGACCGCTTTGGTGGACAGCCCTTTCTACAATTCGAGCAAAAACAACACGAGCTGGAAGTTTTGCACGAGATCGGTTACCGGGAATTCACCCGTGCGAACAAAGAGGTTGACACCGCTTTGATGGAAATTGTGGAGACCCTCACGCGGAAACTTTCACCTCCGCTGTTTTTAACTGTAATCGGTCCAACCGGCGCAGGCAAGACAGAGATCATCTCCCGCATTCGAGAGCATCTGTCAGCCAAGGGCCTGAACCTGGAGACGATCGAAATGGACAATTTTTACAAAGACGGCGCGTTTCGTGAGGGAAAAAAGCTTGACAAGAACTTGATCCATTACGATCTTTTTATCAAAGCCATGCAGGCGATTCGTGCAGGAAATTCAGCAGAGATTCCCAGGTATGATTTTCTAAACACGACATCCTCCCATGACCTCAACAGTCAGCTCAGACCCGGGAAGCAATCGCTGACTATCCACCCGGCGGATATCATCTTTTTAGAAGGAAATTATCCGTTCCATGAGGATGAGGTCGCTGAGCTGGTGGGGATGAAAATTGTTTATATGACCCGTGATGACATTCGGCTAAAACGCAAATGGCGCAGGGATATTGATTTGCGAAAAAAATACGATTCGACCTATTTTGTCAACCGTTATTTTCGCACCCAGTTTATCCGTGCTGTTGAACTGTATCTTCCATTGACGCATGCCTGCGACCTGTTTATTGACACGAGCCAGGCTGCTGTGTGGGTATTGCCTGAACATCAAGCCCTGCTGGCCGATATTCGGAAATAGACTATGAAAAGCTTTTATCAGGATTTGATACGGAAAAATTCCACCAAGATTGTTCTGGTCATTTTAGATGGTTTGGGCGGTTTGCCACGCTTCCCGGGTGGGAAAACCGAACTCGAACAAGCCCATACGCCCAATTTGGATGAATTGGCTGAGCGCTCTTCCCTGGGGCTGACGGTTCCCCTTGCCCCGGGTGTTACCGTCGGCAGCGGCCCCGGACACCTGGCGATATTTGGCTATGACCCGCTTGAAAATGCAATTGGGCGGGGCGCTTTGGAAGCGTTGGGCGTCGATTTTGCCCTGAGACCGGATGATATCGCTGCCCGGGGAAATTTTTGCACACTGGATAAAGATGGCACCATCCTGGATCGACGGGCGGGTCGGTTAGCCAGTGAGAAAAGTGCCAGGCTGGTTGAGCGCCTGCGAGAAATCGAGATTCCGGGAGTGGAGTTTTTCGTTGAACTGGTCAAAGAACATCGTTTTGCTTTCGTCATGCGCAAAGCTGGGCTGGGTGCTAAGCTGAGCAGTTCGGATCCGCTCATCACAGGTGTCCCTCCCTTAGCGGTCAGGGCGCTGGATGACGATTCGAAACAGGCGGCTGAATTGGTCAACGCATTTATTGCGCGAGCGCGCCAGGTGTTAGAGGACGAACAACCCGCCAATGGAATCATGCTACGTGGATTTGCACTGACGCCGGTTATCCCTTCTTTTAAAGAAAGGTTTGGAGTAAATGCGGCTGCCATTGCCGTCAACGGCATGTATCGCGGCGTCGCACGGCTGGCAGGCATGCAGGTGTTGGATGTAAACGGAATCAGCTTGGCGGATGAATTCACGACGCTTGAGGCTGCCTGGGATGCTTTTGACTTTTTCTACCTGCATTTTAAAAAGACGGATACCTGTGGCGAGGCCGGTGACTTTGACGGCAAAGTGCGAGCGATTGAGGAATTCGATCTTTTGCTCCCCCGGCTGCTGGCTTTGAATCCGGATGTGGTGGTGATTGGAGGCGATCACTCTTCGCCGGCAGTGATGAAATCGCACTCCTGGCACCCGGTGCCGCTGCTCTTGTATGCTGCTAACTGCCGATCGGATGGCAGGCGCGAATTTGGTGAACGTGCCTGTGCTGCAGGCAGCCTGGGAGCCATTCCTGCCATGCAGGTGATGCCCCTGGCGATGGCCCATGCCGACCGTTTTGAGAAATTTGGAGCCTGATTTATGGACAATCATCACACGGATCAATCTTTTGTTGACCTACTTTATCAACGCATGGTGGCTGTCAACGCGGCTATTGCTGAAATGGAGGTTTTCGAGTTTGGTTATGGACTTGAAACCCTGGAACCTGAGGATGGATGGCAGTCGGTTGCCCTGGAGCCCTGTGTTGATATCGAGCGCAGGATCAAGGACAGCGCTTTTTTTTACAGTATCGCGCTCAGACCCATGGCGAATGGAAAGCCCGTTATGGACGCGCAGGTGCGCGCTTTGACCCAAACCCTGATGGTTGGACTGGCAACCGGATTTTACACACCTGAATGGGTCCGCCAGTATTTTACTTTTGATGTTCGCGGGTTTTACTTTTTTGTGCGGACCCATTATTACACGGATGAGATCATATCTCGCCTGGGTGGCGCGCCTTATCGGCAATTTGAGCCCAAACAGAAATTGTTTGAAGCCCGACACGCGATCAGTTACAGGGAGTTTATGGAAGCCAATGCCGAGATTGATCGTTGCTTTATGGACCTGGTGATGACACTGGTGGACATTTTAGGTCGACCGGTGATTATTGCGATTGCCGGGCAGACTGGCGCTGGCAAAACTGAAATCACGGCGCGATTAACCGAGTATTTTGTGTCTGCGGGGCAGCGGGTGACAACGGTTGAAATCGATCATTTCCTGCTGGACAGGGACTATCGCGAAGCTCGGGGCATCGACTCCCTTGGGATGAAAGCCCTGCACGGTGATCTGTTCAAATCTTGTTTGCAGGAGGTTCTGCTGGGCAGACGCGTCATCACGCCGAGCTATGATTTTATTTCAGCCATGTCCAGTCACGACGAAATGGGAAGGCGCAGACCTGGATCTCAGGAACAGGTCATTGAGCCCGCTGAAATCATCTTTATGGAAGGGAATTTCCCTTTTATTGACGCAGAAGTCGCCAAACTGATTGGGATTAAAGCCATGTACCTGACCGATGATGATATCCGGCTGAAGCGCAAGTGGCGGCGAGATATGGACTATCGTAAAAAATATGAACGAACTTATTTCTTAAACCGCTATTTTAGAGAGCAATTTATCATGCTGGAGCAGGTTTACCGTCCGCAAATGGCTCATTGCGATCTACTGGTGGATACAACAGCAGCCGCCCTGTGGGCGATTCCTGCTTTGCAAAATCAGCTAAATGGCAGATTTTAACCTTAAAAATTGAAAATAGACTTGCAAGAAACTTGATATTTGGTGTATACTATTACAAATGCAAGAGAAATTTCACAAACTGAATAAATGTTGGGTTCACGGAGCTAAATTTATCTTGAGGAGATAAGATGAATAAAGCCAATGGTGCGCAGGGCTTTAATCTCAACCAATTAATCAGTGATCGTTATCCTGAGCTCACGAAAAGCGAAAAAATTATCGCTAACTTCATCAGGAAGAACCAGGAGGAGGCAGCCTTCCTCTCAGCGGGGGAAATTTCAGAACGCTTGAATCTAAGCGAAGCCACCATCGTGCGATTCGCACGCAAACTTGATTTTGAAAGTTACCCTGCCATGCGGGCTGCATTGCAGGACAACTTTCGCCGACGTGTGACCCACTCTTCACGCCTGCGTGGCCGATTGCAGGATATGGTCTCTGAAGGCGACGTCCTGGAACGGTTAACGGCGACGGAAATCGATTATCTTTCACAGGCCGTTCTTTCCATCGACAGAAATGAAATGAAAAAGGCTGTTGACCTGCTGCGGCAGCATCAACGGATTTTTGTGTTTGGTTTGGGGCCATCGATTCCCCTGGTTGGCTTGATGGAGTTGCGTTTACGGCGTTTCGGTAAGGACATTGTTCCACTCATCTGCTCGGGACGTGAATTAATTGAATCCCTGATCACTTTGCAATCAACAGACCTGGTTTTTGTGATCTGTTTTTTTGATCAAAACCCGGCTTTGCAGTTGTTGTTAGATTACAGTCGACAGGCTGGCTGTAAGACCATCATATTGACCGATACGCTGGGCTCTATTTTGGGTGACTGCGTGGATGTGGTCCTGGCAGCACAACGAGGTCCTGTGGGTGAATTTCACTCCCTGGTGGTGCCAATGACTGTAATCAACGCCTTGCTGCTCACTTATGCCAGTGAAGAGCAGGATCAGATTATGCCTTTGTTGGATAAACTGGATGCGTTACGTGAAAAACTAAATCGCTTTACCAGTCAACGTAATGGATGATAATGTTGGTTTTTGACCGCTTTATTTTATTCTTCATTCATCTCTCGGACGCGGAGATGAAAACTTTAGTTAACACAGCAAGGAGCTTACCCTAATGTCAACTTATTCACTGTCCCAAGCACAGGATTCATTATGGTTAGCTAGACTGCGGCGGTTTTTCCGCTGGTTGACAACGCCGTATGTGGTGTTGTCTCTGGTCATGATTGTCGTGATGTTCTACATGGTGATCATTCCGCTCTGGCGCATGATCGTGACAACGGTTACTGTGTCGGAAATTGATTTGCGCGTGATCCCGGATGCATCACTTGGAGATATGACCTCCTATCACTGGCGACGAATGCTGATTGGGCAAATCGCGAAGATCATGACTTATGAACCCCTGGTCAACTCCATGGTGATCTCTTTGGGAGCGACTTTCCTGGCGCTTCTTATGGGTGGAGGTATGGCCTGGCTGGTTGTGCGTACGGATATACCTGGAAGAGACATCATCCATATGCTGGCCACAGTCCCTTACATCATGCCATCATGGACAATAGCCTTGGCATGGAAAGTACTGTTTAAGAGCACGTCGGTCTCTGGTGGTGTACCTGGATTATTTCAATTTTTCACCGGGATTGCACCGCCAATCTGGTTGTCCAATGGTGCTTTACCAATCATCGTTGCAAGCGGTTTGCATTACTACACCTTTTTCTTTTTATTTGTGTCTGCAGCGCTGCTTTCAATCGATTCATCCCTGGAAGAGGCCGGTGATCTGGCTGGTGCCGGTCGCGCTCGGATATTAAGAAAGATCACCTTCCCGTTGGTACTGCCAGCCATTGCCTCGGGTTTTATCATGACTTTTTCAAAAACCATGGGAACCTTTGGTGGTCCCAATGTTCTGGGCGTCCCTGTCGGGTATTACACGCTCTCGACCATGTTGCGCTCGAATATGGGGATTGCAAATTATGGTGATGGCTTCGTGACAGCAATTGTATTGATCTTGCTTTCAATGACGACCGTAATGATCAATCAAAAATTGATTGGAACCCGACGAAGTTATGAAACCATTGGTGGACGCGGCTTTATGGCACAGAAAATGAAATTGCGTGGTTGGCGTCCAGTTTTTATTGTGTTAATTGTGCTCGTCCAATTTACGATTGCTGTTTTGCCCCTGGTTGTTTTAATCTACAGCACGTTTATGTTAAGAACTGGAAACTATAGCCTGAGCAATTTTACCCTGCATCACTGGCTGGGAAAAAGCGATCTGAGTATTAACAATGGTGAACCCGGGGTTTTACTTAATAAAGCCATCTATCGGGGCGCCTGGAATTCGATCCGCCTTTCATTATGGTCTTCTTTCATTGGCGGTGTTATCGGGGTGATCCTCGGTTATGCCATTGTTAAAGGCCGCGGGACCCGCCTCTCAAAATTTGTTGAACAACTTGCCTTCATTCCTTATCTACTTCCGGGTATTGCGTTTGGTGCGGTTTATATCTCGATGTTCACAAAAAGCTTTTTTGGTTTACCCCCATTATATGGAACATTTGCCCTGCTAGTGGTGGTCTCAGTTGCCAAACACATCCCTCATTCCTCGCGGACAGGTGTATCGGCTATGATGCAGGTCAGTAAGGAGTTGGAGGAGGCTGCCTCTATTTGCGGCGCAAATGCCTGGCAGAGATTTAAGCGCATTATCTTCCCGCTGACCAGCCCCGGGTTTGTCTCGGCATTTTTGTTGAATTTCATCACCACCATGCGCGAACTTTCATTGATCATCTTGTTGGTGACACCTTCAACCGCTGTGCTTTCCAGTATGACCATGCGCTATATTGAGAATGGAAACGAACAGCAAGCCAACGCAGTCATCATTATCTTAATCGTTTTAGTACTGATTGGAAATGCAATCATCAGCCGTTTCAGGGGTGGTAGCCTGAAAAAAGGCCTTGAATCATCAAAATAAAGAGGAGCTCATGCCTGAACCATTTATCATCATCGAAAATATCACGAAGACCTTTGGCGATGTCGTCGCGGTCGATGACCTCAGCCTGGAAATTGAATCCGGACAATTCATCACTTTGTTAGGACCCTCTGGTTGTGGGAAAACAACGCTATTGCGTTGCATTTCTGGCCTGGAAGAGCCGGATTCCGGTCAAATAATTATCGGGGATAAGGTTGTATTTTCCCGTAAAAAAGGAATCTCGTTGCCACCCGGTCAACGCGACCTGGGATTGGTGTTCCAGAACTATGCTTTGTGGCCGCATATGACCGTCTACAAGAACATCACCTTCGCACTTGAAATCCAAAAAATGTCGAAGGCTGAGATGGATCAGCGCGTTAAGCAATCGCTAGCAGAAGTGCAAATGGAAGGCTATGAAGATCGTTATCCACGAGAAATGAGCGGCGGTCAGCAGCAACGGATTGCCCTGGCGCGTATGCTGGCTTATCGGCCGAGCGTCTTCCTGCTTGATGAACCGCTCTCGAACCTGGACGCCCGCTTGAGAATGGACATGCGCACCGAGCTCAAACGCCTGCATTATGATTCTAACGCCACCACAGTGTATGTAACCCATGATCAGCTTGAAGCGATGACCATGTCAACGAAAATTGCTGTCATGAAACTGGGTGTGGTTCAACAATTTGACACGCCCAACCAGGTTTATCATTATCCCTCGAACCTGTTTGTAGCGGATTTTATTGGCAATCCAAAAGTGAATCTTCTCGAGGGAAGGGTTATTGGTCAGGACCTGGTTGAGGTTGGACATTTCCATGTGCCCGTTAATACAAAAGATGCGACCGGCGACGTTGTACTTGGAATTCGCCCGGAAGACATTGCCATCAGCCTGGAACCTGTTGAATATGGCGAGGAGTTTGTTGCATACTCGGTTTTGCCTTCCGGAGCAGATACAACCATCATTGCCCGACAGGAACAATACGAACTTTCGGTGAAAGAGATTGGCGTCAGCAACATTGAAATGGATCAAAAAATTTGGTTGTGTTTCAAAAAAGATGCCATTAACCTCTATGACAAGCAGTCAGGAAATTTGATCAATGCCGATTAAATTTTTTCTCATTTACGGCAATTATGAAAGAATGGAGGCAAACGGGAAAAAATAATTACTCAATAAAATTGTGAACTTCAAATTGATCAAAAAGAAATAAGGAGGCATATCCGATGAGAAAATTCTCGCTATATTTACTGATAATTATTGTTATCAGCATGCTGGCAGCTTGTGCAAAACCTGCAGAGCCAGTTGTTGAAGCCCCTGCGGTCGAAGCCCCCAAGGTTGAAGAACCGGTGGTTGAAAAACCCGCTGTCGAAGAACCGGTGGCTGAAGAACCGGTGGTTGAAGAGCCCGTGGTTGAAGAACCCGCAGAAGAGGTTGTTGAAAACCTTTCCGGTTATGATGATGCTAAAGACGAATGGCTGCGAGTTAACCAACTTGGTCCTTACGATACCGGAGAACAGGATTGGGATGCGATTGAGGCAGCTGCGAAAGAAGAAGGTTTGCTTTTAGTTTATGCAAACTCATCTAAAACACCCAAAGCAGCAGAAGCTTTTATGGAGCTGTATCCTGAAATCGAGGTTCAGGCGTTTGACCTCGGCGGAGATGACGTCACCTTAAAGACCCGAGAAGAACAGAAAGCCGGCGCTTTCACGGGCGACGTCTGGCACAGCAGTGGTGGCCCTGTCCTGAAAGGTGAATTTGTCCCCAATGGTTATGTGTGGAAATTCGTTCCCGACACGGTGGTGGATGTCGTTCCGGAGGTGTACCAGGATCCGATTTTGGTTTCAAGATTGGGAAGCCAGACCTGGGGTTATAACTCAGAGCTGAACGATTCCTGCCCGATTACCAATATTTGGGAATTAACCGAACCCCAATGGCACAGCAAGATCTTCATTGAAGACCCATTGAACGATGCTTCTACCCTCGGTAAACTGATGACCTTCATTTACCATGCAGATGAAATGGCAGAAGCCTACAAGTCTTTCTATGGAACTGACCCGGTTTTGGATAGTGATACACCGGATGCGGGCTGGTTGTGGTTCAAGCGCCTCGCTCAGAACAACCCCATTCCACAATCTGGCGGTGACGAAGTCAATGCGGCTTTTGCAACACCTGGCATGACCGAGAACTATCTCGCTTTTGCGTCTTATGGAAAATATCCTAAAGTACTCGATGGTGAACTGGCTTTCGATCTGTGCTGGGACCTTGAACCGGTTGCTGGTGTGGCTACCCAATCCTATATTGGAATTCTTAACCAGGCACCGCATCCCAATGCCGCAAAGTTGTGGATTAAATTTATCACCACGCTGGAAGGCTCCAAGCCCTGGTACAAGATGGGCACCTATTTGCCTAACCCCACTTACGATCCACCAAAAGATTCCCTTCCATACGAAGTTGTTATTGGCAGCACCTGGCCATTTAACGACGGCTTTGTCTGGGATAACATCATCCAGGCACGCGATTTTTACCTGATTAATCTGGGTAGAAAATAGAATAAATTGCTAAATTCAAAAAACCAGGCACGGATTTTCTTTGCCCGTGCCTGGTGTTTTCTTGAGGTGCGACCGTAAATAATAGCCGCGTTTTGTGGATTAGATAAATTCTTATTACCAACAAACAAAAATAGGAGGTTCGTCTAATGAAAAAATTCTCATTAACTTTATTGATTATTATCATCATCGGTATGTTAGCAGCTTGTGCAAAACCTGCAGAGCCAGTTATTGAAGCCCCTGCGGTCGAAGCCCCTGCGGTTGAAGAACCGGTGGTTGAAAAACCCGCTGCCGAAGAACCGGTGGCTGAAGAACCGGTAGCCGAAGAGCCTGCCGAGGAGGTTGTTGAAAACCTTTCTGGTTATGATGATGCCAAAGACGAATGGCTACGAGTTAACCAACTTGGGCCTTACGATACCGGCGAACAGGATTGGGATGCGATTGAGGCTGCAGCAAGAGCTGAGGGCAAACTGCTGGTGTATTGCAACTCGTCTAAAACTCCGAAAGCCGCTGAGGCTTTTATGGAACTGTATCCTGAAATCGACGTTCAGGTGTTTGACCTTGGTGCGGATGACGTCACCCTGAAGACACGCGAAGAACAGAAAGCCGGCGCCTTTACAGGTGATGTTTATCACAGCGGTGGTGGGCCGACGCTTAAAGCCGAATTTGTACCCAATGGCTATGTTTGGAAATTTATTCCAGATACCGTGGTTGATGTTGTACCAGAGGTTTACCAGGATCCTATTCTGGTTTCTAGATTGGGTAGCCAGACCTTTGGGTACAACAGCGAATTGAATGATTCTTGTCCGGTTGCAAATATCTGGGAATTGACTGAACCAGAATGGCATAGCAGGATTTTTATTGAAGACCCGGTCAACGATGCAGCAACTCTCGGAGAACTGCTTACCATCGCCAAACACGCGGATGAAATGGCAGAAGCTTATAAGGAGTTTTATGGCACTGATCCGGTTTTAGATAGCGACACCCCGGATGCGGGTTGGTTGTGGTTTAAGCGCTTTGCCCAGAATAATCCCATTCCACAACCTGGAGGGGACGAGGTCCTTGGAGCATTTGCTGTCCCAGGAATGACAGAGAATTTTATGGCCTGGACGTCTTACAACAAGTATCCCAAGGTTTTGGACGGTGAGTTGGTTTTTGATCTGTGCTGGGACCTTGTACCGGTAGCAGGCATCGCCAAGCAATCCTACATTGGGATCCTAAATCAAGCCCCACATCCAAATGCAGCGAAATTGTGGATCAAATTTATCACCACGGAAGAGGGCTCAAAACCATGGTACAAGATGGGTACCTATATGCCTAATCCGAACATGCCACCACCAAAGGATTCATTACCTTACGAAGTGGTAATTGGGAGCACCTGGCCCTTTGACGATGGATATGTTTATGACAATATTATTTATGCCCGCGATTTTTATCTGATCAACTTGGGCAAAAAATAGAATAACTTCATAAATCAACAAACCAGGCGCGGGTTGGGGCTTTCCATCCCGTGCCTGGTTCTAGAGTGAAACTGATACAGGCAAAAATTTTTAGATAATTCGGGAGCAACTGACTGTATGAAGCTAAAAGCTGTCTTCTTTGATATGGGTGGGACAATTGAATACTTTTATTATACGCCAGAACTTCGCATTGAACGCAGTCGCGTCATTGTGGACTGTCTGGCGCGTGCAGGCATAGCGTTGCCCATAACAAATGAAAAATTGGCAGAAAGCATCACCCTCGGTGCTGCTGAATACACCCGCTGGAATATGAAAACCCATATCGAGCTGAATCCGGCTGAAATTTGGTCCCGATTTTACCTGAAAGACCTATCCATCGATCCACAGATGCTAGAACCCGTGGGCGAGGAATTGTCTTTCCTTTATGAAACTGAATTGTTCGTTCGAGAAATGCGCCCGGAGATACCCGCTGTACTCGAACAGATCAAGCAAATGGGGTTGACTCTTGGCATTATCAGCAATACCCAGAGTTCAACTCAGGTACCTTTTACCCTTGAGAAATATGGCATCAGCTCATATTTTAATCCCGTGGTTCTCTCATCCATCTATGGACGTCGAAAGCCCGACCCGGCGATCTTTTTCTACGCTGCGCGCATGGCGAATGTGTCAACAAAAGCCTGTATTTATATTGGGGACAAGATCAATCGAGACGTGTTGGGATCGAAACGGGCAGGGTATCGCCTTTCCGTTCAAATTAATCATGTTTATGGTATTAAAGAAATCGATGAGGGTGCAATTCCGGATGCAGTGATTCATGATATGACTGAACTGATACCGCTCATCGAAGCAGAGCTTGAACGGGATAAGCAGTTTGTGGTCGGTGGCAACCTCGGCGAGATCAAAGCGATTTTTTTCGATGCCGGTGATATTCTTTATTACCGACACCGAAGAAACGAGCATTTGAATCAATTTTTAAATGGGAAAAAATTAAATCCGGCGCCCAATCTTGAGGAAGAAAAAGCTCGCTTAAAAGAACTTGCTTTTGTAGGAAAGATGAAGCGTCATGATTATTATGCCGAGGTTATCCGTTTATATGGCGTTACCGATCCGCTTGAGATCGCTGAGGGTGTGCGTGCCCTGGCTGATGATAGCGATACCGTCGCCATTTATGACGGTGTTGCAGAGACTTTGTTAGAACTGAAAAAACGCGGTTTCATCCTTGGAATTATTACCGATACTTCCATGCCTTTTTCGAACAAGCTGAGATGGTTTGAAGAACATGGTTTTGGCGATATTTGGGATGTAGTCATCAGCTCTCGCGAAATCGGGATTCGCAAGCCGGAAGCGATCATGTACGAGTTGGCGCTAAACCAAGCCAATGTGAGCCCTGCGCAGGCGATGTTTGTTGGTCATAAAACCAGTGAATTGATTGGTGCGAGATCTGTGGGAATGAAAATCGCAGCCTGTAACAACGATCCTGATGCGCCAGCGGATTATTACCTCAAAGAAATCCGAGAATTATTGACTTTGGATTGTTTACAACCCCGAAACACAAAAAGGTAAATCATGAAAAACCCTATTTATGCAATCTGGTTTGATATTGGTGGTACCCTGAAAGTGACCCGGAGGGACCCTGAAGTTCGGCGGTCAGCAATCCTTGAACTCATGGAGGCGTTGAATTTTCAGGGCAGTTTTGATGATTTTGATCAATTGATCAGTTCGCGTTACCGGTCTTACAAGGAATGGTGCAATAGTACTCTGTACATGTTGAGTGAAGAAGATCTATGGGTTCGATTTCTGTTACCGGATTACCCGGAAGATTTCGTCAGACGGCACGCACTTGCTTTTAATAAACTGCGGCGGAGCGGTCGCGAACCGGTCCTGCTGCCCGGCGCGGTGGAAACCATTCACACCCTGTATGACCGCGGGTACCGATTATTTGTGATCAGCAATACCACCTCATCCATTGAAACGCCGAATCTGCTGGAAAAAACCGGACTTGTGGATGTGTTTGAAGGAGTACTTCTTTCAATCACCTTTGGAAGGCGAAAGCCGCATCCTTCATTGTTTATAGCAGCAGCCCGTCAGATGAACATTGACCCAGCAAATTGTGTTTATGTTGGCAACGATCTTGCCAGAGACCTGGTGGGCGCACGCCAGGCCGGGCTTGGAGGGACGATTCTGATTGATAAAGACGGTGGCTTTGATGATGATCTGGATAAAGGAATCGATCAGCAGGAAAGCATTGGTATGCAGCCAGACGCCCGGATCAGCTCACTCTCGCAATTGCTGGAACTTTTCCCGCCGCTAAATGGTCAAACTGCCCCAAAATGGGATGAACAGCCGCTCTATGACGCTGCCCTTTCAACAATGTGGGGTGTGGGTCAACCCGGCTCTTTTAACCAAACTTTTATTGATGGGAGAAAGGCTGGTTTTGCACGCTTTGAGCTTAATCACCGGGTGACCACGGAACTTATTGAACAATTTGACCACGACCAGTTTTATATTGCATCGGTACATGAACCTTGTCCGACAACGATGAGCTACGAAGACAGAAAACAGATGGATATCACCATTTCCAACTTGGAAGAATCCAAACGGGTTCAGGCGGTTGATGATATCAAGCGCTCAATCGACACGGCAATTAAACTGGGCTCTCGCCTGGTGGTGATCCACCCGGGCGCGATTACCTGTGATCGATGGCGCGATGACCGGTTGCGGGTGCTTTTCAGGCAAGGGCACCGGCACACCTCCGAATACCAGGCTTTACTGGCAGACGTGATTGCTCACCGAGAAACGCTGGTGCACCCACATTTAGAACAGGCGCTGATAAGCATGCAGGAAATTGTCCGTTTCTCAACGGGTAGTGGCATCAACCTGGGGCTTGAGAATCGTTATCGCTATTATGACATCCCATTGCTGGATGAAATGGAACAACTTTTAGCGATTTGTGATGCAAACTGGTATGGTTTTCAGTACGATGTTGGACATGCACACACATTAGATGTCCTTGGCCTGGTACCCCATTTCGAATGGTTGGAAAGGTTTTCCAGCCGGATGGTTGGCGTACATTTTCATGACGTGATTGGCATTACCGATCATCAAGTGCCCGGACAGGGTGACGTAGACTTCACTGCAATATCTCGTTACATACCCGACTCAGCCCAGATCACGCTTGAAATTGGACCCAAAGCGAGTTTAACGGACCTGGCTGAGGGCTTACAAAGATTAGTCGATTACGGCTGCATAGAGCGGATTTAATTTCCTTCAGGATTCTTACCCCGGTATGAACAAGATTGAAAATAACCCAATTAAAGCCCTGTTTTTTAAAATTGAGGGCACTTTAGCCTATCAACAGAAGGACATTGAAAGCGCTCAGGATTTAATCTTGCGGATGATCGATGTGCTGGGTGTCGATTGTCAACCGGCTGATTTTGCGGAAAAACTGATCAAAGGTGAAAGCGAATATCAAACCTGGAGCGAAAAGTATTTTGTTGATTTGGCGCCAGAGGAGAAGTGGTCGCGGTTCCTTCTCAGGGATTTATCGAAGGAGCTGATACGGGAGCACGCACATACGCTTGAAAAACTTTGGCGCGAATCACAGGCTGGGTGGCAGTTGGCTGAAGGTGTGGTCAACACATTGCAGGAGCTATCAGATAGAGGTTACACCCTGGCGACGATCAGCCGCAATTCGTTAAAACATCTTCAGGGCGAAACCTTTTTAGACCTGTTTTGTGCACGGGTTCAGCCCAATAATACCAAGAGGTATCAACCTCATTCAGGTCTTTTACTGGAGGCTGCCGCACAATGCAATCTCTCCCCGGATGAGTGTGCTTACATTGGTGACCGCCCTTCCCGAGACGTGATTGGCGCTCGCGAAGCGGGGCTAAGAGAAGTGATCCTTCTTAAAAATCAATACACGACGGAAGACAAAACACCCTGCCCCATGCAGGCAGACGCGCAACTCAGCGATATGACCGAATTGTTGGATTGCTATCCGCCGTTAAATGGGTCTAATGCACATCGCAAGGCATTGAAGATTTCGCCCGTATTGTTCGATGCTGCGCTTTCAACCATTAATTGGAATCGAGAACGCATTTCAATCAATGAATTTTTTGAAATTGGGCGTGAACTGGGTTTTGCGCGATTTGAATTGAATCACCAGATCCCGCTTGAGGTTTACGAACAGATCGATTTCAATCGCTATTATATTTCCAGTTTACATAATCCCTGCCCTGCCATTCAGCACATGAAAAAACTTGAAAAGGAAGACAAAATCCTGACCTCAGTGGACGAAAAATTGCGACAGGTTGGGGTTGATGTTTTGAAAAATACAATCGAGCATGCGTACCGTTTGGGCGCGCGAAACATTGTGATTCACTCTGGCAGGGTGACTGGTGATGAAAGTATGGATCTTGAACTCAGGAAATTGTTCAGGGCGGGTAAACAAAACACCCATGAATTTCGCGTGCTTAGAGAACGGATGATTGCTGACCGTAAGGAGCGCGGCAAGCCACACCTTGAGGCACTGGTCAGAAGTCTCTCTGAAATCGTTGGCTTTGCTGAGGGAACCAATATTCTCTTGGGGATTGAGAACCTGATGTACTACTACGAATTCCCCACATTTGAAGAAATCCAAGTATTGTTGGAAACCTTCGATCAACCCTGGATCGGGTGGCATTTTGATGTCGGACATTTAGAAATTATGGCGAACCTTGGTTTGGAGTCGATCCCTCACTGGTTGGATGCTTTTGACAAACGGATGGTGGGCATTCATCTGCATGATGTGAACGGAATTGATGACCATTTTGCTCCTGGTGATGGGAAAATTGATTTTTCAGTCGTTGGTCCCAGGCTTCAGCCATTCACGCAGGTCACTGTTGAGGTGAAACCCTTTGTATCAACACAAGAAATCAGGGCTGGGCTTCCTGTTTTGGAAGACACAGGCTGTATAGCCCGGCTTTAAATGATCTCAATTTCAAAGAATGGAGTGACAATAACGATGAAACAATACGATATCGTATGCGCTGGAAATTATACCAAGGATACCTTGATTACCCTGGATGGCGTGGATTATGTGGATGGGGGCGGGATGAATTATGCTGCCCATGTTGCGCATCAGTTCGGGATGCGAACTGCTGTGGTGACCCGGTTGGCAGAGGAGGACCAGCATGTCGTTGACAATATCCGCGCCGATGGTATTGATTGCTATCCTTTTTATTCACCCACATCCACAGTGATGACGCTGGAATACAAAACCCGCAATGTTGACGAGCGAAATTTATACGTAAAAACCATCGCCGGCACCATCCTTCCCGAACATCTGGACGGTCTCGAAGCCAGGGCTATTGTGGTCAGTCCCAGCCTGCGGGGCGAAGTTGAGCCAGCTTTTTTCACGACCCTTCGAAAGCGGGAAGGGGTGTTAATATCGGCTGATGTGCAGGGATTTGTGCGGGTACTGCAGGGTGAATTGCTGGTCTATCAACCATGGCCTGACATGGAATTGGTGCTGCAGAACCTCGATATTTTGAAAACAGATGCGGTTGAAGCAGAATATCTGACGGGCGAGGCGGACATCGAACGGGCGGCAAAAAGGTTCGCTGAATGCGGCGCCAAAGAAGTTTTGCTCACACATCGGGAAGGCATCCTGGTGTATGCAGAGAGCGAGTATCATCACTTTGCTTTTAAAGGCAGCTCCATGGTGGGTCGAAGTGGACGCGGCGACACCAGCGTGGGTTCTTATGTTTCCAAGCGCTTGAGCCTGCCGCCGCGCGAGGCAGCAAAGTGGTCTGCTGCTGCGACAAGCTTGAAAATGGAGCGAGTGGGCTATTTCAATCGCACGGTCGCCGAGGTTGAGGCTTTTATTGCCCGCCATTATGCCGAATGAATCTCAGCCGGGTGATTTCGCTCAGCGGAATCACCGGAAGCAGTCTGCCATCAATGCGTATCCACAGCTCTGGCGCCGGATGATCCGGGATTGGCAGTCGGACCAACAAGAAGACGCGCTTTGGATGCTGTACGCCGCCAGTTACCTGGCTCGCACCGCGGGAGTCCGCTGGGCACTGGACCCTTTTGCCTTGTTTACACGTGCAGGTGGCGTCAGCACACTCGATTATCGAGCGGACCTGGTGCCGCTGGACCTGATCTTGCTTTCACATCGGCACGCGGATCATTTTGACCCCCATTTGCTAACCGAACTGTGCGCATCCCCACTGACCTGGATTGTCCCAGAGTTTATGCTGGAGATGGTGACGACGTTTTTACCCCTGGATGCAGACCGGGTCATTATTGCGCGTGTGGATCAGCCCATTCAGTTCAAAACGATGACAATCACTCCATTTAAGGCTTTGCATATCAGGGGAAAATCGGGCGTTCCCGAATTGGGCTACCTTGTGGAATACCCTGGCAAACGCTGGCTATTTCCCGGTGATACACGCAATTATGATTTCTCCATGTTACCTGATTTCGGGCCGCTGGATGGGGTGTTTGCGCATTTATGGCTGGGAAAGGGTGCTGCTCTGGACCCCGACCCCCCCTTTTTGGAAGATTTTTGTCGCTTTTTTACTGCTTTTGATGCACAGGCTACTTTCATTGCCCACATGTATGAGTATGGACGGGATGAAAGAAATATGTGGACGATGGAGCATTTCCGAACGGTCCAGGAGCGAATGGAAAAACTGGCACCTGGGATGGCGATAAAACCTGTGCTGACAGGCGATAAGATTCTTCTCTAAAAAGGTGGTCCCTTTTTGAAAACTTGAGCCTGATTTGGGGTTAAGTCAGTCAAGCCGGACTTCAGCAGCCGATTGTTTGAGGACCACCCAGGAGGCTCGCTTACCACATAAAGGCCATGCAGCGCACCCCCATAATTTGATCATCGAAGATCAATTCACCGGCCCGCCCTGCCATCCCAAGGCAAACATGCAGCGGCAGCAAATGCTCTTCACGCGGGTGACAATAACGCGCATGGGGCGCTTGTTTCCAGTTTACCAGGAGGGCTTTGCGTTCCTGTTGGTCGATATCGGCTGTGACAACATCGATCAACCAATCCTGGAAGGCATTGTTGCGCGAAGCGATGATGTCCGGATCGTGATGAAAAAAGGCGGACATATTGTGGAAGGAAAAGCCCGACCCGATCACCAGCAGTTTGTCGGCTTGCAGATCTCGCAGCGCTTCACCGATGGCGATGTGGGCATCCGGAGCAAGCCCCGATTGTAACGAAAGCTGCAATGCCGGGATGTCCGCCTGGGGGTACATCAGGTTGAGTGGAATAAACAGGCCGTGATCAAAGCCGCGTTGATCGTCGACGTGGGCAGGAATCCCGGCGCCTTCCAGCGTTTTGCTAATCTGGGCTGCCAATTTGGGATGACCGCTGGCCGGGTAGTCAATCTGGTAGGCGGCATCCGGGAAACCGTAATAGTCATAAAACATGGGCGGATTGGCAGCGCCCAGCAAGGTTGGCTGCGCTTCTTCCCAGTGTGCGCTGATCACCAGGATGGCCTGAGGTCTCGGCAAGAGATCTGGCAGCCTGGTCATGAAGTCGATCATCGCCTGGTGCCCGGGGTCACCCAAAAGAGGCAGTGGGCCGCCACCATGAGAGAAATACACGATACGGGTTTGGTCAGTTTGCGTCATGATTGTAATCATACCCTGCTGCAGGAAGATGTTTGCTTTTGTGCTGAGGATACTCCTGTAGTCACCAATTTTTGATGTGCAAGAGGGTTTTTCATCTGGGTGGTCATCCGTATTGATATTTGATGAAGGTGGTGATTAAGCGGTGCCTTTTCTGTGCTTTGAGTAAGCCAGAATCATCCCCAGTGCGATGGAAAGATAGGCAGCGACGATCACGCGCAAGTAATTGGGCAGCATAAAGACGATGGTATGGGCGGGTACCCAGAACAGCGGGATGGTCTTGCCGACCACGAAGGTGATAAACGCGTTCCAATCAATGGTTTGGACGAGATCATGAAATGAGGGTTTTTTGTGGTGAAGCCTCAGTTCGATATAGGCATCGCTGATCCTGTGAGCAGCCATGAATACGATGCCAAAGGTGAGGTTCATGGTTGCGCTGGTTAGAAACGCGATCAGGAGTGCTGACAAAAAACCATTGGGAGGTGTGGCGGGTTGCAGGATCGCCGTCACACCAGCAGAATAGAGCGAAAACATAAAGGTGATCAGCACACCGATTACACCCCATACGATAACCTTGAAAACGAACCCGCCCGGTTTTTCCCAGGCACCAGCAGCCAACCTCAGCGCCAATAATTCACCCATGCTCGCCAGGATGGCAAATTTTATGAACCCCATTCCATAAGGATGGTTATTTGTTAATTGGATAAAAATTTGGCGGGTGTGTGGGATGACCAGGAAAGCTGTGATCAGCAGTAGAACCAGCATCCACAGCAGGTCTGTAAGCCATGTGCGTTTCATTGTCGGCGCTCCTTCGAAGTTATCCATGCAAAATGCTGACCCATTATCATCACGATCGAAAAAACCATGTTTTCCATTTGGATTTTACTCGAGATCTGCGACCCAAATCCGGGTGAGACTCGGTTAATCTGAAGATTCTCCTATTAACAGGGCTAAAGCCATTGCGCATATTCACCAGGATATCAATAGTTGTATCAAGAAGATAACCGGGTGGTTTAACTTCAACCGCCCCTCTATGAGTACTTTTAGAGATTGATGAATGTCGGTGCCCGCATAATACGCTTTGAAATTTTTGAATTTGTCGAGCGTTTGCCGCCAAGATTAATGACAGATGTCAGGGTCAAAGTCGCGCAGGCAGACATCCTGTCGAAGATATAGCAGAGCGGTCTCATGATCAAAGATCAGGTAATAACCTTCAATCGTGCCGTCTTTGGCATCCTGGTAAAACGCCTGGGAGCGGGCAAAGGATTCCGGGTCAACACCCACGGCATTTGGATTGAGGTAGTCCCGAATACGCTGCTGCAAGAGAAACAGAACGTCAAAATTGCGAGATTGGATAAAATCGTAATCCAGCAGCTCAAAGGAGGTTTCTGTCGCCCAATTGTCCTTTGGGGGCATGTACAGGCGGTAATCATAATAGGCAAAGACCGACCGGCCTTCGAGGGGTTCGAGCTGATTCATGGCAAGGTCATAAAAGATGACTTCGGCGCTGTTTTCTTTGCGGAAGGTGCGCTCGACCAACATGCGGGTGGATTGGACGCCAAACAGGATGAATTGGATGAGGAATAGAATCAGCAGGATCATTTGTCCGACCTGACGAAAGGAAATATTTTTAAGATTGAGCTTGAATTTCTCAGGAAGAATCGTGTGCCAATTCGCAAAGAGTGGAATCGCTACCGGCAGCCAGTACTGGTATTTGTAATGGGAAAAGGTCAAGATAGAAATCGTTAAAGGGATAAACCATGCCAGGATCAGGGCGTGCAGGAGTCGGGTTTCTTTTTTGATGATGTTCCAGACGCTGATCCCCAGTGTAGCGATCAGGAAAACCACTTCCCCATAGTACTGGTGCATGAGCGGCCAGGATGCCTTCAACCCCCGGTTGTAGACGATGCCATACCCCAGCGACAGCAGCCCCGTTTGTTTGCGAAAAGTGTTAATATACAGCGTTCGATGAGATTTAATCAGCAAAAAGGGATTGGAAGCAATGAAAGTTGCGAACATGATCCCAATGAATGCTGCAGACATGAGGATGGCTTTCTTCCAGGTGACATCCTTTTTTACCAGGCCCCAAATGATTGCTATGGCGACAGCCATGAAAAAATACGCACCGACCAACTTGGTGGCGGTCAAAATCCCGCAGAAAAAGGCGGCTAAAAGGAATCGCCAGCCAAGCTTGTGTGCGTCAGTATACAGAAAATATAGCACAATGACGGCGAGCAGCAGGACGATCCCATCCGGGTGCCACCAAAATCCATTGGAGATGATAGCGGGAACCAGCAATAAAAATAGATATAAGACGACTGACCGAACTGTTTTAAAACGGTCATGCATGTAAACCAGCAACAGTAGCGCCAGGATCATCGGTAATACACTGATGACCTGCCGTAAAGTGAGCATGAGCCACTGAATATTGTTGATCTGGTTCAACCACTGAAAAGGGAATGTCACCAAAGCGGATGAGGCAAAAAATGGAAAACCGTAGAAATAGTATCCATACAAAAGGAAATAATAGAGAAAATCTTTGACTGATTCTTGAGGGGCGGTCATACTTTTTATCACCGGGATCATGATGCCCTCATCCGGCTCGAACATCGAGACCATGGCGATGTTTTCAGAGGCTTTGGCGTTGGGGATCGCCAGGATAATGAAGAATATAATTGAGATAGCAATCAGTGAGATACGGATCCAGACGGGTTTCTTTTTCATGGGTGAATTTTACCACGAATGGAGTTAATACTTTCAGGATGGAGACTGTGTCATCCATGCTGTGATGCAGGTTCCGGCTCGATCAGGAGAAGCTGTCTTCGATTTTGAGAATCTGATATTAACAGCTCTCTTTCATGGTGAAATTAAAGGGAGATCCGAATTCATGTTGGAAATTAGCAATGCATTGCAGTTAAAAAAGGAGGATAGATAAAATAGCGACGGGTTGTATTTGGGACTGCATTTCTCGACACGTGTTTGCGAATCAAACCTGGATAGCGATCATTTCATGTTAAAATTGACCTATTGATTGGATCACAGAACCGGGGTGTTTATGCTGGCACGTGTTTATTCATGCGCAGTAATCGGCCTGGACGGCGTTGTCGTTGAAGTCGAAGTCGACACCGGCGGCGGGCTGCCCAAGATGGTCATTGTCGGATTGCCGGATACGGCTGTACAGGAAAGCCGCGAGCGGGTGCAGTCGGCGGTGAAGAATGCCGGGTTTTACTATCCGCGCCGCCGAGTAACGGTCAACCTGGCACCGGCATCGGTGCGTAAGGAAGGGCCGGCTTACGATCTACCGATTGCGGTGGGAGTGTTGATTGCCACCAATCAGCTCGATCCACAGACCGTGGAAAATACGCTCATCATCGGTGAGCTTTCTTTAGATGGGGGAGTGCGCCATGTCAAGGGCGTGCTGCCGATGGCAGCCCTTGCCAGGCAGGCAGGATATCGCACCGTGGTGGTCCCCGAGGTGGACGCCCCAGAGGCCGCGTTGATCCCGGGCATCACCGTGATTCCTGCACCAACACTCAACGCGCTGTTTGACCATTTACGGGGTGATGCGCTGCTTTCTCCTGCTGTTCCGCCAGAACATGACCCTGAAGAGATTTTGGTTGATACTGACTTCAGCGAGATCAAGGGACAGGAGCATGTCAAACGTGCACTGGAGGTGGCAGCCGCGGGCGGGCATAACCTGCTGATGATCGGTCCGCCTGGCTCGGGAAAGACGCTGATGGCGCGGGCACTTCCGTCGATTTTGCCGGCAATGACGATCGACGAGGAGCTGGATGTGACCCGTATTTACAGCGTGGCGGATATGCTGCCCTCAGATGTGCCATTGATCCGCGCGCGTCCCTTCCGTGCGCCACACCACACCATCAGCCATGCCGGGCTGGTGGGCGGAGGCAACTGGCCACACCCCGGCGAGATCAGCCTGGCGCATCGCGGCGTGCTGTTCCTGGATGAGCTGCCGGAGTTCAGCTCGAAGGTGCTGGAGGTGCTGCGCCAGCCGCTGGAGGACAAGGTGGTGACGATCAGCCGCGCCCAGGGCTCGCTGACCTTTCCGGCTAATTTTCAGTTGGCTGCGGCGATGAACCCCTGCCCATGTGGCTATTTTGGCGACCCGAGCCGACCGTGCACCTGCTCATCCACGACGGTGACGCGCTATCAGAAGCGCGTCTCCGGGCCGCTGATGGACCGCATCGATATTCACATGCAGGTGCCGCGTGTGGAGTATGCCAAGCTGCGTGATTTAAAAACGGGGGAATCTTCTGCAGAAGTGCGTGCGCGGGTGGAGGAGGCTCGTGCGCGACAACGCCAGCGCTTTGAGGGCACGTCAATAGCCAGCAACGCGGATATGTACCCGGCACAAATTCGCAAGTATTGCGAGCTGGATGACGCCTGCCAGGCGCTGATGAAAACCGCCATGCGCCAGATGCAGCTTACCGCGCGGGCGTATCACCGGGTACTGAAACTCAGCCGCACGATCGCGGATTTGGCGGGGTCGGAGGAAATCACCCAGGTGCACCTGGCGGAGGCGCTGCAGTACCGCCCGAAGTTGGAGCTGATGTAGATTTATCATAAATTGGTACTTGATAAATGTATATGAGTTGCGTATAATTTATACACATTAAAATCATGCACAATTGAGGTGTTAAATGGAACGGGTTCAGATTTTGCTTGATCCTGAGCAGAAACAAATATTGAAAAAAATTGCCAAACAAGAAAATCGAAATTTTTCGGAGCTTGTGAGAAACATGCTGGATGAGCAAATCAATAAACATCTCAGAACTCAACTGGCTGCCGCAGCACAGGCTTTACGGGATGATTACGAGGCCGATCAAGAGTTGACTGCCTTTACCGCTGTGGATGGGGACGACTTCAATGCATAGGGGAGAAATTTGGTTAATCAACCTTGACCCCACCGTAGGCGCTGAGATCAAGAAATCACGGCCTGCTGTGATTGTCAATGTGGATGAGGTTGGGGTGCTTCCCTTGCGTGTGATCGTTCCCATAACAACGTGGAAAGAGCATTATTCACAAGCACCCTGGTTGGTTAAGCTCCATCCAACGGGACAAAATGGGCTTGATCAGACCTCTGCAGCAGATGCGTTTCAGATTCGATCCCTGTCAGTTGAACGCTTTATTCACTGCATTGGAAATGTTGACTCGGAAACGCTTTCCACGATTCTTGATGCTGTTAAAGTTGTTCTGGGTTTTTAAAATAAACATAATTATGTAATGCTATGATTGCTCATCGGCGGCCGCCGACGACTATTTCAAGGCGCTGAAGAAGACGGTGCCAGAAAGTTGAGGATTTAGCGGGTTCTGAAGAAATCATCCAGGTGCGCCTGGCGGAGGCTCTGCAGTACCGCCCGAAGTTGGAGCTGATGTAGATATGCTTAATGTTCCAATGGCGGCCTGGCGGTCAACCTCACGCCGGGTCTGGCCTCTTTTCGCTTTGTTCCGGGGTCAATCAAGGCCGGTGAGAGCGGGCAGAGATGTGGAAATTCTTGACAGAAACGTGTGATCGATCTTCCTTGACAAAGTCCACATAAAGCCTTTTAATGGTTAGTGAAACAAGAAATTGAGAATGCATTTTGGTCTTTAGCGAGGCAAATTTTTAAGCAAAACTTTTAGCTAATTCCCGGGAGGTAAAACATGTCCTTTTCACTGAATGATAGTATGGCAGGACCGATTTGTGGTGGTTTGGCTGGGATTGCTTTATTCTTTTTTTCAATCTTCTTATTTGTAAAAGTTACACGTGAAAGGCAAAAAGCTCGAGCAAGCCTGAACTGGCCATCCGTCGAAGGGAAGATCACAGCGCAGTGGGTGAACCGATCCGAGGTGCACGACGAAGACGGCGTGCATGTTAGCTACATACCTAAAGTTGTTTTCGAATACACCGTTGAAGGTCTATCTTTTCAAGGGCAACGGATCGCGTTTGGCAGTGAAGCCAGCTTTAATTCGCGTAAAAAAGCTGAGGCTTTCCTGGCTGGATATCCAAAGGATGGTGCTATCATGGTTTACTACAATCCCGAAGACCCATCTGATGCCGTTCTCTCGCAAACCATGCGCAGTTTTTTTGGTGGCATCATCGGTGCGCTTGTTTTGTTTGCCACCAGCCTGTTTTTGATGTTCCAGGTTGTAAAGGGATTGATCAACGCGTTCTTTCCTTAATACGGCTTGGATAATTAATTTGTGAGCGTGAGGTTTTTAAAAGATCCGGGCGGTTGTTCACCACAAAATTCACACCAGAGACAGGAATGAACGCATGAAGCGGAGGTATTGCATGCTAATCGGGTTGTGGAGTAAAGGATCAAAGCAAATCCGATCCCTTGCTTAATGAATTCTATATTATAATAGCGATATACGAGAACCAATGTTGAATAATTCTGAAAGGATTAAGGAATTAATTTCTAATCCTCACCTAAATAGAGAAAAGGAGTAAATCATGCAGTACGGACGAATCTACAATTTTTCTGCAGGACCCAGTATGCTCCCCGAACCCGTTCTTGAAGAAATTCAGGCAGAACTGCTGAACTATCGGGGCTCTGGTATGTGTGTGATGGAAATGAGCCATCGCAGCAAAGTTTTCCAAACCATCGTTGATGAGGCTGAGGCAGATCTGCGAACTCTGCTGGGAATCCCGGATAATTACAAGGTGTTATTTATCCAGGGCGGTGCGACGCTTCAATTCAGCATGATCCCCATGAATCTCATGAAAAACGGGGTGGCGGATTATATTGTTACGGGAAGCTGGTCTGATAAAGCATACAAAGAAGCATTGAAATTTGGAGAGATAAATCTGCTCGCATCCAGCAAGGATAAAAATTACAGCTACATTCCCGATGTTTCTAACCTGCCCATCTCAGAAAATGCAGACTATGTCTATATCTGCGAGAATGAGACCATCCACGGAACGACTTACCAGGCATTGCCAAATACGAAAGGCAAAGTGCTCGTCTCGGATCAATCCTCAATGTTCCTATCAAAACCCTGCAATGTTGCGGATTATGGTTTGATTTTCGCTGGAGTTCAGAAGAATGTTGGGCCGGCTGGAATGGCAATTGTCATTATCCGAGAAGACCTGATTGATCCTGACCTGGATCCAAAAACACCGACATACCTGCGCTATAATATCTTCTCTGAAAACGGCTCAATGTATAATACACCCAACTGTTGGGCGATATACGTATGTGGAAAAGTCTTTAAACATTTGCTCAATCTTGGTGGACTTGATGCGATGCAAAAAATTAACGAAGACAAAGCCGCGATTCTTTACGAATTCCTTGACAACAGCAAAATGTTCAAGGGGACTGTAGAAAAGAAGGATCGCTCTGTGATGAACGTTCCATTTGTCACCGAAAGCAAGGAACTTGATGCAGAAGTGGTGGCGGCGACGAAAACAGCAGGCTTTGATAATTTAAAGGGGCACCGGAGCGTGGGTGGTTTGCGGGCTTCCATCTATAACGCCATGCCAAAGGAAGGCGTGGAAGCTCTGGTCAACTTCTTGAAGGATTTTGAAGAAAATTACGGCAAATAGTCATTTCAACCGCTGCGAAATCGCAAATATTGAAGATGCTATCGACAAAAAGAAGGACGCCAAAGGGGTGTCCTTCTTTATTTTATGGTATACGCCACGAGGATGCCCCGGGCAGGTTTGATACATTCAATTTTTTGGTGCCTCTTTCACCCAGCGACGGATCGCTTGGCAAGTTTGAGGGCTTCATTTTATGCAATCAAAGGCGAGCAGTATCATTATATTGAACTGGGTGTGTTTGATCAGTAGTCTGTGATTGGAGATGGGCTGTTCAATTTAAGGTGATTGAGGTCAGGCTGCCCTGGTACAGAGAAACCTGAAGCGGAAATTAATCAGTGGCTGATTTTTTCAGCCACTTTTCGTTTCCCCTTTATGGAAAACTCAAATCCATAAGTAAGATGTACCCGATCACATTGGTTTCTTCTGTTCGGTATTCAACCAAAACACATTCCCGGTTGAGGTCATCGAAAACCCGATTAGGCAGTGAGATCAGAGTCACCACCGCACCTTCAGGGAGACGACCGGTGGCGGGGAAGGCTTCATAGCAGGACTGGCGGGTGAAGAGGTTTCGCAGGACGGTTCCCGTGATGATGGGTGTGGGGGTTTGCGTGTAAAAGGGAGTTTCTGTGGGTGAGGGCTCCGGGGTGGCGGTCTCAGTGGGGGTGAGGGTGATGGTGCTGGTAGGCGTGATGCTGGCTGTCACGGTGGGAGATGGGGTACGGGCGAGCTGCTGGGCGCGAATAATGCCGGAGATTCCCCTTCCGCCAAACCACAACACCAGGATGAGCAAGATACCCACAATGGCGCCGCCGCCATAAACAGACACGTGGTACCAGCGCAGGCGCCGCTTAAGCGCTAAAACTTCTGGATCATGAGGGAAACGCTTGCGGACTGCTTTGCTGATCAGAAAGGCGTTACGAGGAAAAAGCCGGTTTTCTTGATGGACCGATTTTCCAGCGCGATCAAGGCTGTTTTCCAGATTTTCCAATTCAGCCCGGGCATCCTGAATATCGGCTTGCAGGGATCGGTGATTGGGATGGTCCGGTTGGAGCACCTGCAAGACTTCCAGACCCTGTTCGGATTGTGCATAAGCATCTTTGGCTGCTTCAAGTGTACTGGCTGATTCTGCCAGACGAATCTGCCGGTTGATATCTTCCAGCAGAGAAGCAAGCGTGTTGGGAAGGATCACTTCCAGGCGATTGCGAAGCCGAGAGATTCGCGGAATGTCCCCGTATTTAATCGATAGACGATCCAATTTTTGGCAAACTTCGGCTAATTTTTTGGGTGAGATTGACCCGCTCATGTGGACCACATCGGCAATCTCATCGAGCGTGGCAAGGTCGTTTCGAATTTCTACAGCTTTATCGATGTATTCAGGCAGCGCGACCGCACTGGCAGCGGCCTGAATTTTGGAGAGTCCCCCCTGGAGGTCGCCCCGGTCCAGCAGTAACTGGCCTTCTTGAAAGACCTCATGGGCTTGCATCTGGTTTTCCAGATCCTGGCGGAGCTCTTCGCCTTCCCTCCAGCGGTTGATGCCGGCTTCTTTCAGGCTGTAAAAAGCCTCGTCCAGGTAACCCAGCGCGGTTTGATAGCGAAAAACCCGGGCAGCAGATTGGGCTTTGCCAAAGGCTTTTCCTGCCTCAGGGGGCAGGGCGACAGAGGGGATATTTCCGGAACGCAAGAATTCTTCTGCTTCATCGCGATGTTCCTGGGCGCGCGACCATGAAGGTTCGATCGCCAGGACTTTTTCATACAGAGGAATCGCCTTCTGGTAATTGCCACCATAGAAGGCTTCCTCTGCTGAGTCCATCAGAGCTTCAGCTTCGGGGTCATGGCTGGAGGTGAGAAATTTCCGGAGCGGATCGTAAACATCGTCTTCGCCCATCTGGGGGGAGATGCTGAGTGTATCACCTGCCAGTGGGAAGCTGTCCTGTGGTTTTTGCTCGGAAACATCGGAAACAGGCTGGTTTTGTGCATCTGCCATGCGCCGAGAACGCTCGCGGCGGACTTCTCGCAACAAACGGTTGGCATGTTCTAATTCTGAGTAATCGACCGGCGTAGAAATCCGTTCAGTCGCAAGCGCTTCAAGATAGGCGCTAAGCGCATTTTCGACTTCCAGTAAGTCCTGGTCTGAAGGATGATCCTGGCTGAGGACTTCCTTTGCTGTGATGATCAGATCCGTTAACATGAATTTCCTTTCTCAGGAGATTATTTCAAGCCACTGATTGGCGTTCTTCCAAAAGCGCGTAGAGGTCATGTCCTAAAGCCTGCGCCGTAGGATATTCACCCTGGATGGCTTTGCCCAGCAGCGCCAGCTCATCTTCGGTCAACCGTTTTTGATCGTCATAGGTCCATACCGGCTCATATTGGTGCGGGGAATTTTGGATTTCCTCAGGTTTGTTGGCGCCGACCTTGACTGATCCCGGTGCCTGGCGTCCGGTCAGCAGGTGATGTAAGGCACGGGCACTGAATTGGAGAATATCAAATTCAAAGACCTCCTGGTTGTTTTCATCGGCAACCAGACGACCAATGTTCCAATCCAGGGCGAAGACCTGCTGACGGGGGTCATTCCAGTAATAGTGTAAAATCTTGTGATCCAGGTAGACAATGCCCCGATCGTGAGCAGCCTGGATGATCTGGCAAATTTGAAATGAAGCCTGGAGCGCCTGGCTGACGGGGAAGGTGCGGTGGAATTCGCCGCGCGTATAACCAGCATCACAGCGCAGGTAGAGGTTGTCTTCCCAGCGACGTGGTAAGACGATAAAGATCAACCATCCAGCGGATACCCTGGTATCCAGATGTGAAAGAAAGTCGTCAGTCTCATCCGGAGTGTAAAGTTCCAATGTACCTTGAAGCTTAAGCGCTGATCCCCGGTTTTTAAGCGATGTGGTCAGTGGGGCGATCTCTTCCGGCCAGGTTCCGTCTTCCACTTTCAGGAAGCCCATTGCCAACATGGGTGTGATGCCCGGCACATCCCGCATGAGATCTAAAATGCGGACTTCATTTCGAAATAAGGGCAGGGCATATTGAATTTTATCCGGGCGCATGACCTTGATGGCGGGATAATCGACATAATCACCGGCGAAGGGGTCATATTCCAAAAGGAAAACCCGGGCTGATGAACCGGCTGCTTCAGGGACTGCAAAATCGCGCAGCCCGATAGATAGCCAGGTATCCAGCGGTTCGGTTAATTTAATGGGCTGATCGGGCCCAAACGTCTTGGTTTCCATAGTGCTTAATAATCCTACATAGAAAAGGTGTTTTATGCAAACGTTGATTTTACCAGCCAGGCGTAAAATGGGTGCTCTTCCGTCAATCCGCCAATTAATGCATGGCGAGCTTCGGCAGTGGCAGCATCTGCAATTTGATCGAAGGCAACCTGATAACCGGTAAACCGTCGGCTATCAGGATCGGTGATCAGCTCAGCTTCAAGGGAAGCCAGATGATAAAGAATGTTTTTGATGTTCTTTTTTTGTACCTCGATGCTAACCGGGTCGCCATCTGTGAACAGAGAAAAATGGAGCTTCGCCTGGTGGCTGTGATGGGTTGCACGCATTAAACAATTTGATATTTGGCGTATCTTATCGAGCTGACACAGGTAAACCAGGCGCTCAACCGGGTCGGATGAATATTCCAGAGTAACACGCCAATCAAGAAAACTTGAGCGAGCGGATTCGATGTTGGCTTCCAGTGCTTCGAGCAGATTGATAAAAATACCGGAACTGTAAACCTGGTCCCAAACTTTTTTAAGCACCTGGCAGCTTTGATAGATATTAAAGAGTGTGAGAGCATCCGAGTCCGTTGGGTTAGGCTCGATTTCATCCATGGACTTCAAGGCGCGAATCGCATCTAAAACGGGGATAATGATCTGCTGCCAGCGCAGTGTCACCTGGCGTGCCTGTGAGGCGAGGACCCACCCCTGGCGTTCAAAGGGTTCCAGACACTGGCTGCCTTCAGAGAGGTTTTGTTCAGCGAGACATTGCCGCCATTTATTTAGCGCTTGCAGGGTATGGTTAGCCTCCCGCAATGCTTCGGGAAGTGACCACAGATAAACTGGCTGGTCCTCTGCGGGGGAGATGTTCAAAGAGAAAACTTTTTGGAAATGATCGAACAACCGCTGACACAGCGGATAGACTGACGGAGCTTGTGCCTGGATCGCTTTTAGGCTGGTATCCATCCCTTGCCAGCTTTTCAGGCTCGTCAGGAACGCGGTTAGCAGTGTGTTCAAAACACTGTTTTCAACTTCTGGCGGGCGGGGATCAGCGCTGCAAATGTCGGTATAGTGCAGCAACCAGGGACAATAAACGGTCACGACTTCCTTGTGGCTTGAGATGGGGGCTCCCTGC
The DNA here is from genome assembly GCF_900184705.1 of Brevefilum fermentans. Lineage (NCBI taxonomy): Bacteria > Bacillati > Chloroflexota > Anaerolineae > Anaerolineales > Anaerolineaceae > Candidatus Brevifilum > Candidatus Brevifilum fermentans. The sequence goes on from NZ_LT859958.1 coordinate 903,127, forward strand.
AAAATGGCGTTGAGGGAATCGTTTAGGGCAGAAAGCCAGGGGATTGGACCCAATACACGATCAACGGCAGGGCGAGTGGTGAACATTTCTTCTAAAAATTGCTGCAAGCGGTTCGAGGTTTGCGGACCTTCGTACAGGTCTTTAAGCCAATACTTCAGGCTTTCAACCTGATCCTCAAGTGGAATGACGCTCCAACGGTCCGGGTCCCAGCTGAACAGGTGGCGGAAGGCTTTGGACAGAGCCTCCCAATTTGCTTCTTGCCAGGCAATGATCAATTCCCGTAGGATCTCTTCACCCAGTGCATAGCTCTGCCTGGCTTTAGATATTATCCGACCTGGAAGATCGGAATTGTTGCGTACAAGCTCCAGAAACTTATCGTCAAATGGATTGACATCCACCTCATCGTCCTTAACTCGCCATCCGACCAGGATCGGCTCTAACTGGTTGAGCAGGCCTTGTTTGCGGCTTTCTTTTGCCCAGGTATACAGCGCCCGACAGGCCTGGTATGGGGAGATTAACTGGGTTTGAAGGGCTTCCTGGCGCATCGCCGGAATCAACGCATCCCACCAGATGGGCACCGGGTTCCCCCTGGCGATTGTCCCTGCTGTCCACAATGCGTGCCGCCACCTGGCGTTCAAGGTGTGCCTGACCAGGTCAGGAAAGGCTGTGTGGGTGAGGATGTCGATATGGCGGCAGTATTCGCGCAGCAAATGCCAGGGAAGGCCGAGCGAGTCGTTGAAGATCTCCCACACCTGTGCTGTGACACTGACCGTGGTTTGGGAGCTTTTTTCTTTCAGGCTGTTTTCAACCAGTGACCGGCTGTACTGGAGGATTTCTTCACGCTCCCAGGGAGCCCCCGTCAATTCGAGCACTTGAAGATACTCTCGGATCTTTCGCAAGCCTTCGAGGGCGGGTTCATTGTTGAGGATCACTCGAATGAGCGATTGATACTCCATCACCTGCAGGGCGATCACCTGCTGTTGATAGGAAATCCGCCGTGCAAGCGTGGAAACCAGGGAAGCATCAAGGGTTTTGTTATGGAATTCGTCCCAGCCGAGGTCTTCAAACAGGTCTGGGGCAGCGCTTTGGAGAAAACTGCCCAGGGCTTCCACCATCTGTTGATAATCCTGCCAGCGGGGATGGGTTCTGGGGTGCTGGTCGTCAAGGAAGATCGCATTACCCCAATCAATCACGCTGACTGACCCGCTTGGGTTATCCCAGTAGATGTGCTCTAGCTTAACGTCATTCCACAATACGCCAGCTTGATGAGCAGCGGAAAACATGTCAAACAGGGCATCTAAAACTGTGATTATTACCCGGCGAGGAAAGGGTTTCCCGGCCTTGTGAGCCCTTGAGAGCATTGTGGACAGAGCTTCGCCGGAGGCAGCCTCACTGACCATAAAATAATTGGCAGTACCTCTGGTGTAATCGGGTGCCTGGTCTAACAAGCGGGGTGGATGGGCTTTTCTTCCTGTAAGACCATTCAAAAGATCGAGGGCGTGTGCCTCCTGTGCAATCTGGACGGCCTGGCGCTGAATGGTCCCGGCAGTTGCCACCCTGGCGGGTCTTTTCAACACGCCGCTCAGTTCGGGTTGCTCAAGGCACACCACGGCATACACTTCACCAGCATCACCGCTGCCAATTGGGCGATCACCGATCTGCCATGTATATAAGCTTCCCTGAACCGAATTTGCCAAATGTCCTCCAAAAGGCATTCATTAACCTGCACACCATTTTACCTGTGAAGATCATAAATCAAAAGGATGATCACGTGAGGCATGAGTACTGTGGATTAACCCATAATTTAGTTTACATTTGCTCCGGCGGTCTTTACCTGCTGATAGGTGATTAATTCTATATTAATTAACTTCTTGTGTTTACCTGAATCATGAGATAGCATAAAGATTTGAGTCGTTCGTGTCCATTTGATGATATGATGGGGTGTGATTTTAAAAGGAGGAACTTTTAAGTTCTTTAAAATAATTTTGAAAAGGGTTAATGAACGCAACAAAATGACGATTGAAGCTGTAATTTTTGATTTGGATGATTTGATGATTGATAGTGAGCGGTTTCACTTTGATGCTCTGAAACGGTTGATGAAAAAATATGGTAAAAGCACTCCTGAGGAATGGTTTGCCCCGATGATCGGTCTGGACAACTATGAATGTGCTGAATTTGTGATCAAAAATGCTCAACTGCCGCTGCCTGTTGACGCATATCTTGATCAGATGATTGAGAACCTGATTGAATTATTGCCGCAGATGATCAATCCAAACCCAGGCTTATTCGAATTAATTGACATGTTGACGGGCTCTGGTATTAGTTTAGGCGTGGCATCGAACAGCTTTAAAAAGTATGTGACGCTGGCACTGGAATCCCTGGGCGTGATTGATTCTTTTGCCTGTGTCATCACGGCTGAAGATGTTGAGCAGGGCAAACCAGCGCCGGATATTTATTTGTTGGCTGCCCAATGCCTGGAAACAGAACCTGAACGTTGCCTGGCGCTGGAGGATTCGCCAGTAGGAATGATTGCCGCATTGAGCGCCGGCATGTCCTGTGCGGTGATTCCAAATCAGTACATCAAAGGTGCAAATTTCTCGGATGCGACCTATGTTTTCCCGTCACTGGTGGAATTAACGCAGGCAATACCTGAAATATTATCTCAAAATCAGCAATGAATTTTGCCTTGAGAGATCTTTCAAGCTTGTTGCCAGGCATGCAAAAACCGAATTATCCTGGGGGTGTGATAAAGATTTGATCGATTTCAATGGAGAACGTGCGTCACCCGAAAAACTGTAAGGCTTTGCGCAGACGCGTTTCAGCATCTGTATGTTGATCTTCTTTGGAAAGGGATTGCAGGGCTGTTTGAGCTTCCACAACAGAATAGCCCAGGGCGGTGAGGGCTTCCAAAACCTCGGCATCGATCTCATCCATCCGGGAGACTGCTTCGAGGGGTTCCAGCGGTTGGATCTTTCCCTGCAGGTCCAGGATAATCTTTTGGGCGGTCTTTTTCCCGATACCCGGAACTTTGGCAAAGATTTCGGGGAGATCTGCAGTGATCGCCCGTCGAATGGTCTCAGGGGAGAGGGCGGAGAGGGCTGCCATGGCAATTCTTGGCCCGATGCCGCTGACGCCAATCAGGTGGACGAACAGTTCACGCTCTTCGGGGGTTTCAAAGCCGTACAGTGCAAGCTGATCTTCTCTGACGACCAGGAACGTATGAAAAGCCCGTTTCATGCCGGGATAGCAGGCGATGCAGGTCGCTTCAGTCAGGTTGACGAGCAATCCAACACCGCCCACATTGACGACGACCTGCCTTTCCAGAACATGGGTAATCTCTCCGCTAATGCTGGCAATCATGGCTCTATTGTATCAAGTTTTTTGGATTGGTTGTAAATTTCATACAGAACAATCCCGGTGGCGACCGACACATTGAGCGAATCAGCCCGACCCTGCATGGGAATGCGCACAAGAGCATCGCAAGCGGCAACTGCTTCAGCGGGCAGGCCATGTCGCTCACTGCCCATCAATAACACCAGGGGACGCGGGTAGGTGATGTCCTGGTAATCGGTAGGGGCCATATCCGAGGTACCGATCAGCGCAATCTGGTTCCCGGTACGCCATTTGAGGAATGACTCCCAATCGGATGTCACCAGTTTAAGAGAAAAGATTGAGCCCATGCTGGCCTTGACTGCGGTGGGGTCGTGGGGATCTGCGCAGGCGCCCAGCAGGATGATGCCCTGACAGCCGCTGGCATCTGCAGTGCGCATGATGCTGCCCAGGTTACCGGGGTCAGCGATCCGGTCGAGGGCAACCCACACAGCGGTGCTGCTGACCGGTATCGCATTCAGGGAATGCCATTGCTGACGGACAATGGCGCCAATCCCCTGGGGACCGTCTTTATGGGCGATTCGCTCGAAGACCTCACTGCTGACGGTGATTGTTTCAACCGCTTGAACCGCAGGGTGCGCCAGGAGGGATTGACCGAATGTGCTGATCAATAGTTGCGGGGCAATTACGAGGGTTTCAATCGGGGCACCGGTCTGAATTGCTTCGCCCACGGTGCGTAAACCCTCGATGAAAAATAAACCCGTCTCCTGGCGGGCTTTTCTTTCCTCAAGCTTTCGAATTGCTTTGATTTTGGGGTTGGAAAAGCTGGTGATCATCATGCCTGTTGTGAGCGCAAAACGGCATCGTTAAACGCCTGGTGGTGCAAGTGACAGATGGCGATGGCCAGGGCGTCAGCGGCATCATCCGGCCTGGGTAAATTATCCAGGTTGAGCAAGGTCTGAACCATGTGCTGAACCTGGCTTTTTGCGGCATTACCGTAACCGCATACGGTTTGCTTCACTTCGTTCGGGTTGTATTCAAAGATGGGCACACCCGCCTGTGCAAGGGACAACAGGACCACACCACGCGCTTGCCCGACAGCGAGGGCTGTTTTGACGTTCTTCTGGAAATAGAGTTTTTCGACTGCGCTGGTTTGAGGTTGGTGGCGTTGAATTAACGCGGTCAGCTCGGTATGCAGAATTTTAAGTCGATCTGCGTCTGCCTGATCTGCAGGGGTGGAAATGATGCCAAATTCAATGCATTGATACTGAGACTGATCACCAGCCTGGATCAGTCCAAAACCGGTAGTGGCTAAACCAGGATCAATGCCAAGGATGCGCATTGCAGACTATTCGTTTTCCAGGGCCTGGATCGCTTCTGCGCTGACGTCCAGGTTGGCATACACGTTTTGTACATCATCCAGGTCTTCAATAGCCTCGATCGCTTTCATCACCTTGATGGTCGCTTCGACATCCAGGGAGACCTCCTGTTTGGGGACGTAGCGAACTCCAGATTCCTCGGGCGTGATGTTGGCTTTTGTGAGCTGATCAGCAATGGACTTAAATGCGCTGGGCGCTCCGTAGATCTCGATGAGCTCGTCATCATGCTGGATATCATCTGCGCCGGCTTCGACTGCCAGTTCGAATATGACCTCAAGATCATGCTCTTCGCTGAGCAGGGCAAAATAACTCATGCGATCAAATTGCCAGCCGACCGATCCCGGGTCTCCCAGGCCGCCGCCCGCGCGATTCAGGGCATGCCGAAGTTCAGCGACCGTACGGTTGCGGTTTTCGGTCACACACTCAATCATCAAAGCGATGCCATTGGGCGCAAAACCCTCGTAGAGGATTTCTTCAAAATTGGCGCCGTCTTTATCTTCACCGGTGCCGCGCTTGATGGCGCGATCGATGCTTTCCTTGGGCATGTTGGCAGCTTTAGCTTTTTCAATCGCCAAGCCCAAACGCACATTCATATTGGGGTCGCCGCCGCCCTCGCGCGCGGCAATTACAATTTCGCGGGCAACCCGGGTGAAAATCTTACCTTTCTTTGCATCTGCAGCGCTCTTCTTGCGTTTAATGGTCGACCAGTGTGAATGCCCAGCCATATTTACGACCTCCTGACAATAATAAAATCCTTCATATTAAAAATCAACATCAATAGAATTATATCATACCAGAGCTGAGCATGAAGAAAAATTTCTTATGTGCGGACTGAGGCAGGCAACATTAAAAATTTGCTACGACAAAGCCATTTTTCGGGCAAGGCGTTGCAGGCGATGATCCAGGCTTTTTTTCCAGCGATCACGCTCACTGCGTGATAAGGAGCTGGATTCAAGGACCATCTTCGCGCTTGATGCCCAATAATGGGCAGCTTCCAGGTCTCTGGAGTGATGTTCGTAGTATTTTGCCAGTTCCTCAAAAGCATACAGCTCCTGATCTTGTGCGGCCTGCTCCCACAGTGCGCCAGCGGCGTTCCAGTCTCCCTTGCGCTTCAGTAAAAAGGAAAGCCGCGAGCGGGTATCCTGAAGTAATTCTGCGGGCAATTTTTCTGTCATTGCCTTTTTGTAGAGGGCTTCTGCCCGGTGGTGATCGCCCATGGCTTCAAAAAAGCGACCTAAAGACACGATATCCTCGGCATACTGAACGTCTTCAGAGTCGGGTTCGTTCAGTAAAAAAGCCATATGAGAGAAAAGCCCTGCCAGGCTGAGGATGTCGACAGCATTATGGTAAAAGACGCCTCCCAGGGGGCGGGCGTCGCTGGTGCGCAGGTACTCAAAGTACATCTCAGGGATCAAATATCCCGGGACTTCATCAGCGCCGCGCGAAACGCCCAGAATATGATTCTCAACATTGCCCAGGGTGCGGCTTTCCAGCCGGATGCGCCATAAGCGGCGGGCGAGGGGCAGGAGATCAAAATGAGCCACACCTTCAAAGGGATTAGACAATCCCATCAGCGTGTAACGCGTGTTGAGTAAGGGGAGATCAAAAGCCTTGCCATTGTAGGTGACCACGGCCTGCATACCGTCGATGAAGGTTGAAAGACCAGCCAGAAGAGCAAGCTCTTCACCGGGGTGGCGCATAAAAAATTGCGCCAGGTGGAAACCGTCATCGGTAAAACGGGCGGCGCCGATTTGAAAGGCATAAGTGCCGGTGCCGCCAGCAAGGCCAGTCGTTTCGGTGTCGAGGAAGATGATGTCTTTGAAATCGGTGTGAGTTAAAAGCGCTGTATTCGCCCAGCGGCACAGCGTGTTAACCGGGTGCACCGGCCAGATTCCGCGAGTGCCATGCACGTAGTCCCTGGGATAACGTTCTTCGTGGCAGAAAACCTGGCCATCACTTAGATCGAGGAAACGACCTTCAACGACGGATTCGATCGGGTGTTTCTGCTGGCGCGGTGAACTGGGACGTCGATCTTTGCCCAATTCGACGCCCAAGGCTTTAAGTTGTTTGGCGAGGGTTTCCCAGTCAGTCATTTCCGGTTAATGCCTTGAAGATGGCTAGGGCTTCCGCCTTTCCTCCCGAGGCTTCCTCCCCGATGGGTCCCACACAGGAAGGGCAGCCGTCAGCGCATTCACAGCGGGCGACGGTTTCGTAACCGCTCAGCAGGAGTTCTGCATGCCTTTCGTATAGGTTATCGGATAATCCCAATCCGCCGGGGATATTGTCGTAGAAAATTACAGTGGGCAGACCGTCACCCAGGGCGCTGTTAGGGTCGTAATGCACGCCGATATCGTCGTAATCGCACATCAGCAACAGGGGCGCCAGGTTGTGCAGCAGGTAACTGATGCCAGCCATGCCGCTGCGAATTCGGACGCTGGTTTCAGCCTGGCGATGACAGCCTGGGCAGAGTGTGACCAGGTTGTGCAGTTGATTGGCTGCCTCGCGACTGGTGAAGCTGCGGAAGGGCTGAATGTGATGCACGTGCAGGGGTTGTGCACGTCCCTGGTACCTGCAGACCTGGCAAGTGTACCTATCCCGTTGTAGAACACGCTTTCGGAGGGCATCCCATTCTGGTCCGTAATCATTGCTGCCTTCGTCCCATAACATTTGATCCTTGAGCGCTTTTACCGTCTGTTCGTTGAGTGAGATCCAGTAACCCGTGGTGTTGAGCAGGGTGGGCGGCAAGTCAACCTCGCCGCCGCCGAGAATTTCATGCGTGAACCAACGGATTTTGCGAAAGCCGGTCACCCGGGTTGTGACAAGAAGCTCACCGAAGGATTTGGTCGCGGCGGGCACCGGGGATTGTTTAAGCAGCGATTGCCAATCGATTTCGACATTCTGGCTGGCCTGCGTGTAGTAATCTACGACAGCCTGGCGCAAGTGGGCGATGCCTGCCTCTAAATCCAGTGTTTCCACCAGATAAGATGCGCCTTCATGCAGGTAAATGGCCTGCGGGTGCACCATCCAGTAGGCGCTGGAAAGGTCGACCTGCCCGATGGTCTGCGAGTTGTGATCGACCTGGAGAATCAGTGAGATGTAATCCGGGGTGGCGTTCCTGAGGGAGATGCCTGAAGCAGGATATTGATCTGCCATCCAGAAGAAACGCTCGCCCTGCTGGTGCAGATCACCGTGCTGTGCCAGCATGGTCAGAAAAGCGTGCACCTTTTCAGCAGGAATGGCGCCAAAGCCTTCACCTGCCGCAAAGGGCAGCTCAAAAGCTGCGCAACGAATGTGCCCTAAAAGGATCAGGAGGTTGTTGGGTGCAATCAATGCCTGTTCGGGTGATCGTTCAAAAAAGTATTCCGGGTGTCTGGCAAGGTACTGGTCCATGGCGTTAGCAGCGGTGATCATCACCGCCAGGGATGGCGCCAGTTTTCTGCCAGCGCGTCCTGCCTGTTGAAGTGTAGCCGCGATGCTGCCAGGGTATCCAATCAGCACAGCGGCATCCATTCCACCAATATCGATGCCCAATTCGAGGGCATTGGTGGCCACCACGGCTTTCACCTCCCCGCTGCGCAGACCGTCCTCAATGGCGCGGCGTTCCCTGGGAAGATAGCCGCTGCGATAGCCGCGCAAACGCAGTGGATCGGCATCTGGATTACGTTGCCGCAGGTAAGTGAGCAGCAGCTCGATCGCGCGCCGCGTCCGCCCAAAGATAATGGTTTGGATGTCTTCATCGATCAATTCTCCTGCCAGGGAGGTGCCTTCCATCAGGGAACTCTGGCGGATGCCCAGCTTTTGGTCGATGAAGGGCGGATTGTAGATCAGAAAATGGCGTTCGCCGTGGGGTGAACCATCCTGGTCGATGACCGTGACCGGGTTTTCAATCAACCTTTCTGCCAGGTCTTTGGGGTTGGCAATCGTGGCTGATGTGAGGATAAATTGGGGCTGGGCGCCATAAAACCGGCAGACACGCTTTAAGCGGCGCAAAACATTAGCCACATGTGAACCAAATACGCCGCGGTAGGTGTGCATTTCATCAATGACAATAAAGCTCAGGGCGTTGAAGAAATCCTTCCAGGCGGTGTGGTGGGGGAGGATCCCTGTGTGTAGCATGTCGGGGTTGGTGAGGATGATGGATGATTCCCGGCGTAGCGTGGGGCGGGCGTGGACGGGTGTATCGCCATCGTAAATGTTTACGCTGCGCTGCGGGCTTTCCAAAAGCGAGAGGGTTCTCCTCAGGTTGGATAGCTGATCCTGCGCCAGGGCTTTGGTAGGATAAACGTAGAGCGCCCTGGCTGTGGGTTGTTGAATCATCCTGTCGATGACCGGCAGGTTGTAGCACAAGGTTTTCCCGCTGGCTGTGCCGGAGACCACGGCGATATTCTCCCCAGCCCGAACCTTTTCATAAGCCAGGGCCTGGTGCCGATATAGACTTTTAATACCCAGCCGATTTAATGCGGAAACCAGGCTCGACGCAAGCGCGTCAGGAAATGGGCAATCATCAGCAGGTTTGGCTGCCAGGAGGCGCCATTCGACCAGGTTTTCAGCGATGCCAGGCTGACTGCGCCAGCGATTGAGGAGACGTTTGATGCGGGAACTCATATGATTCTTCGAATATTTGTTTTATTTATGATAATCCAAATACTTGATTATTTCTAGAGGATGGGTTCGAAGGTGTATTTCGATGAGGCTGTTATTTGCAAACCGGATATACTTGTATTATCGACCTATGGCAAGGGAGTGTTTCATGGAAAAGAGAACAAACCGATCTCGCTGGGGAACTGTGTTGATCCTGTCCTTGTTTCTGCTTTTTTCTCAGGTTTTGGGATTCTTTATTGAAACCATCACAACAGTGGTCAGTGAGTTCACTTCGATAACGGATCGCTGGTTTGACTTTATCATTCCCACGGATTTGATTATTATGGCGCTCTTCTTGCCCGCCGGGGGTGTTTTGTTTGATCGGAATTCCCGCAAGCCCCTGATCGCGCTGGGGGGATTTGTGTGGGGCGTGTCTGCCCTGTTGATGGGCATCTCGCTCACATTTGCGACATTTAATGTTTCAAAAGGAATTTACGGATTAAGCCGGGTAAGTTTCTGCGGAATTTTCGCACTGACAAGTGATTTTTACAAACCGGTCAACCGCGGGAAGATCTTATCCTTGCTTTTAATGCTCCATCCACTTTCTATCGCGATCGGCACAACCTTTCAGGATGTGATTAATTTAGAATTGCATTGGCGAGAATTTTTATTTCTCATGGGTGCGGTTGCCTTGTTTATCGCCCTGGCAGTGCGACTAAAAGTCGATGAGCCAAAACGTGGAGAGAAAGAGCCTGCGTTAACGGACATCCCTTTAAAGGGGGCTTATCGGCTTGATTTGGAAAATATTAAACTTTTACTGACCAGGCCAAGCCTGGTTTTGCTTTATTTTCTAATTTTGTTTATTGCGATGCCTGCGATCGTGCTGTGGAAAGGGATCCCCATTTATTTACAAGATGTCCATGCCCTCCCAAGGACTGAGTTATTCAGTTTAATCATCCCCGGCATGCTGGGGATTGTGCTTGGTTACCCCGTTGGCGGAGCTTTGGGAGACTTGCTTTTCAGGGGCAATAAGACCGGTCGCTTAGTGGTCTCTTCGTTAGGGTTTTTTGTGCCTCCAATCAGCTTGCTCTTTACACTCAGGTACACCGATGTTGGAGGCAATCCATTTCTTTTCTGGTTATTAATCACGAGTTTCTTCCTCGCCCTGACCCTGCCAAACCTGTTCGCGTCGATAATGGATGTGACCTTGCCCGAGATCAGGGCGTCAGCACTTGCCATCGGCCTTTTTGCGCAAACCTTAAGCTTTTTGATCACACCTCCATTGTTCTCCTATGGACAAAAATTTTTTCCGATTGCAGATTTAATGCTATGGATATGTTCAGGATTGTGGGTGATTTGTCTGTTCTTGTTACTGGGTTTATTCTTTGTGCTTCACAAGGATATCGAAGCACTGCGCCGCCACATGGCTTATCGCGGCATGGTGGAGACGCGACTATCCGGATCGGAAGAAAAAGCGCAGGATTAAGCTTTTTTCCGCGCCCTTTTTACCATCCAATCCAGGATGGGGTATTGTAAATTCCCGAACAAATTTACAAGGCGGTAAAACAGCTTTCCTTCCAACCCGGGCAGGATAATAAATTTCCCCTTTTTTAATCCAGTTAATGTTGAAGCAGCAACTTGTTCTGCTGTTAGCACGCCCGATTGGCTGGAAATTGCCCTGGTTTCGATGGGTTTCAGGGGTTCTTCAAACTCAAGCTGAGGCGTTTGCGTATCTGGTGGGAAGACAATTGCTATGCGAATACCGTATTGCTTCAATTCGGCGCGCATGGCCTCGCTCAATGCCCGCACAGCAAATTTTGATGCGCTGTATCCCGAATAGCCAAAAATCGAGATAAACCCTGCCTGCGATGAAATGTTAACAATGGTCCCGGAACCACGTCCAATCATCCCCGGGATGATGATTTTTGAAACATACAGGGTGCCAAAATAATTAACATCCATCAAGCGGCGAAAGACATCGATATCTAATTCTTTAAAATAGCCTGGATAGGCGATCCCAGCGGAATTAATCACCAGGTCCGGACATCCGTAGACCTGCACCCATTGATTCAGAACCCGGGATAAAGATACATAATCAGTAACGTCACTGGAAATAAGATGAACCTGTTGATCTTCTCGCACAAGGGTTTCTGTGAGCGCTTGCTTTGCGGTTTCCAGGGCGTTTTGATTGCGAGCAAGCAGGCATACATCGCTGCCTTGCGCAACAAGCGCTTTTGCCAGCGCAAACCCGATTCCGCTTGAACCACCTGTGATCAGTGCCAGTTTGTACATATTCAAGGCTAATGGGACCCACAGGTGCTGCAAGAGCCGCCGGAACAGGTGCTACATTGCCCTCCCCCTGCAATGATGCGACCAGCGCTGGAAGCATTAAACAGGGACAGATTGCGTTTGAGGTGGTGTCCCTGGCATTGTGTGCAGGTGAGGGGGGCATCGGCTTCATGCATGGGACGCAGGATTTCAAATCGGGTATTGCAATCCTGACAGGTGTATTCGTAGATGGGCATTCGGGTTGTTTACCTCCTGTTAAAATCAAGGATAGATTGTCCAGGGTGTTTACAGCTTAAGTTATCAGTTATCTTCCCGATGGATCATCGAATTCGGGGTTAGCATGAAAACCTGAATTGAAGGCATCGTTAATCGAAGAAAGCTCGGCTTGGGTCTCGAGATGGGCCTGGTCAAGGGTGTTTTCAATTTCCTGCGCAGAAAGGTCAAGCTCGTTGACCAGGCTTTGAAGTTCAGCATCATCGAGGATGTGCCGGGGTAAATCATAGACCTCGTTTGAGGCGTTCATTGCCTCACGCCACAGGGGTGAAGTGACCAGGTTTCTGAGCCACACACCGATTTTCCTGGCGGTCACAACCGCCTTTTTGGGTCCCAGCACGATAAACGCCAGGGCCAAGATGAAGAGGAGCTCTCCAATGCCGACATTGAAGATTTGCATCATGCAATCCTGACTTTAAGAGGGGTCATCTTTGCTATCGTTGTTTTCCTCTGGATCTTGGTCTTCAGAAGATTTTCCTTGCAATCCGTCTTTAAAAGCACGAATGCCTTTACCAAGCTCCCCGCCCAATTTTCCAATCCGACCCACACCAAACACAAGTAAGATGATCACCAGTATAACGATGACTTCGAGCGGACCAACAGTTTTAAACATAGGGCACTCCTTAATGATTTAGATGATATTCATCCGTTTTTTTGCGGGCAAACACTGCCAGCAGTATACCCAAAAAATATAAAAATAATAATGGCAGCATCAACAGAGCCATGTTGATTGGATCAGGTGTTGGGGTTGCGGCTGCAGCAATAATGGCAATAATGACAATAGCGTAACGCCAGGCTTTGAGCAAACCCTTAGGTGTGACCAGCCCAATTTTTGCCAGCAAAAACATAACTAGAGGCATTTCAAAGCTCAAGCCCATCCAAAAGATCAGGCTGGTAACAAATTTGATGTAATCATTCCATTTCGGGAGCACGGTTGGTCCGGGAATCTGCGTCAGAAAAGGGATTGCGGCTGGCAACATGACCAAATAGGCAAAAGCCGCCCCGGCGATGAACAAAGCGGAAGCCAAAGGAACAGAAATCAGGATCCAACGGCGTTCGTGCTGCTTTAACCCCGGGCTGATGAATAAGTACAACTGGAGCAGAAGGAAGGGGAAAGCAAGGATAAAGCCGCCCAGCAAAGTCACCTTGAAATAGGCGGTAAAATTTTCGGTAACCTGGATTGAGACCAACCGATCAAAACCGCCGATTGGCCTGGCCAGCAATTCGAGTAGAAAATCAGCAAAGATGATCGCGGAGACCACCCCGACGACGATTGCGAGTAAGGCATAAAGGAGGCGCGTACGCAGCTCGTTCAGGTGCATCGGGAGGTCAATATCAAAATAATTTTTTTCCATAAAACACCTGAGCCCGGGTCAAAAAGGAATCAGATTTTTGACCCTGCGCTTGCTTAATCAGTATAGCACGCGGGAGAATTTTTAACAAATGATGTGCAAATCTACAGGCGGTAAACCGGTTGGATTAAGCGCTTTTCTGACCAGGGCATTTGATTGTATAATCACCTTATGGTTCGAAAAATTTTACATATCGACCTGGATGCATTTTTTTGTGCGGTGGAAGAGCTTCACAACCCCAGTTTAAAGGGAAAACCCTTTGCTGTGGGCGGAAAGTCCGATCAGCGCGGGGTGGTTGCCTCCTGCTCGTATGCTGCCCGACAATTCGGTGTTCGATCAGCCATGCCGATGGGTCGCGCACTGCGGTTGTGCCCCGGTCTGATTGTGATCTCATCCCGGCATGGGGTTTATGGCGCTGTTTCAAAACAGGTGATGGCATTAATTGATATAACGCCGCTTGTGGAACCTATTTCAATTGATGAAGCTTTTGTAGATGTGTCTGATCTACCTGATTCGATCGAAACAATTGCCACAACCCTTCAAACCCGCATCAATCAAAACCTTGATTTGCCGGTATCTATTGGCGCTGCAACCAATAAACTGGTTGCGAAAATCGCAAATGATTGGGGCAAAAAACAAAAAATTGGACCTGAGCCGCCCAATGCGATCACAGTTATCCTTCCCGGAGAGGAAGCCGCCTTTCTGGCGCCCTTACCCGTGCAGGCGTTGTGGGGCATCGGCCCCAAGACTGCAGATAAACTGGGAAGCCTTGGCATCCATACAATTGGCGCTTTGGCTCAGGCACCGCCCGAAACTTTGAAGATGCTGTTTGGCAGATTTGGGCCGGATTTGCGTCGTCGGGCGCTGGGAATTGATGACCGTCCTGTGGTTGTTGAACAGACCGTCAAGTCGATCAGCAACGAGATCACTTTCCCGGAAGACCTGACGGATGAACAGGCGCTGCTGGCTCATTTTCGAAGTCTTTCGGAACAAGTTGGTCGCCGTTTGAGGAAGGCAGATTTAGCCGGTACAACTGTGCAGATTAAATTACGCTGGTCGGATTTTACAACCATCACCCGACAGAAGTCTTTACCATCGCCGAGCAACCTGGACCATGAAATTTATGAAACGGCAGCGATGCTATTCAAGAGCAATCAACACAGGGGTAGACCGGTTCGATTAATTGGGGTTGGGGTGAGCAACCTGCATCCCCCTGTGCGTCAATTGAGCCTGTGGGATGACGATCAGAAGAAAGAACATCAATTACAATCGGCGGTTGACCAATTGCGTGAACGCTTTGGTCCAGATATTATCAAACGTGTCCCACAGGTCAACGAGGGCGATCATGAGGGTTTGGACGAGGAAGACTAATTAAACGGGTTTCGCTCCCCGGTTTATTCAGGTATGATGAAAGGCTAAAAGAACAGGATCAAAACGTATGAAACGTAATAATCAATACCTGTTGGTGATTGGCTTGTTGGTTTATATCCTGGGTATGGTCGCCAGTTTAATGTTTAACGTGCTCGTTCTGTGGGCTAACCTGGAAGGCCAATCCTTTTGGGGATATCCTGAAGCCCTGAGCTTTGATTCGAGCCTGACTGCAGAAGCGCGACTGGGAAGATTAACCTGTCCGATGATCATTACGCCGGGAGAGGTGGGTCATTTGGAGCTGAAGGTTCGCAACCCGAACAATTACCCGATTGAAGCCTGGATCAGCGCACATATCAGCAAACCGGGCGAAACTGAAGGAATGATTCGGGAGTTGACCAGCGTACCCCTGGAACCTGGAAAAAGTTCGAAATTGAGCTGGCAGGTGAGCTCTGAAAATGTGATTAACCGTCCGATAGTCCAGGCACGGGTTTTCCTTCGCCTGACGAAAGCGCATCCGCCGGCACGCACCAAACATTGCGGGATCTTTGTGGTGGATTTATGGGGAATGTCTGCGAATACGATCACCTTGCTTGCCCTGGTTGGGGGACATATACTCCAGGTGGGTGGCATCTTGATGTGGGCAAATGGGCTGCAATTCTCGCGGAACAGAAATCACACGGCGCGTAATTTGTTAATAGCCTTGAGCATCCTCTCGTTGTTAATGACCATAAGCAGCCTGTATCATAGCTGGGTGCTGTCGATGGTTGAGTTTTTGTTGATACTGGTGTTTCTGTTCACGACCGTTGGCTATAGTATTGGGATGCCAGGAAAACCTTCTTCGTAAATCTGACAGAAGGAAAAATTCAGTCCAGGTCAGCCAGCAGCCTGCTTATTCTGTGGTTAAGTCGATCAGAACCATTATGCTGAGGGGGAAATCATTTCCTGGTAAACCTGGTGAATTTGTTGCGTGATTGACTCCCAGCGAAAACCCTGGGCATAGTCGACTGCCTGGGCGCTCAGTCGAGCACGCAATTCCGTATCGACAAAAACCAGGCGGAGTTTTTCTGCCAGTGCGTTTGGATCTTGCATTGGGATGGTGAAACCGGTTTGGCCATCTTGAATAAGATGGGCGAGCCCACCCACGCGTGAGGCGATCACGGGCGTCCCGCAAGCCATTGCCTCGAGTGCGACGATACCAAAGCTCTCATAATGGGAGGGCATCACAACGACTTCAGCGGCAGCATAATAGTAGGGCAGGGTCGCCTGCCCGCGTTTTCCCAAAAAGAGGATCATTTCGTTCAAGCCTAAATCCTGGCACAGGGATTGGATGCGTGCCATTTCAGCGGACATTTCATCGGGGTCTTCTTCGGGGTCGCCGCCAATGATGACCAGGTAGTGGGGACACCGAAAGGACTTACAGGTGTTTTTTACGATGGACATCGCCCTGACCAGGGTGTCGAGACCTTTCAGGGGTTCGATCCTGCCCACAAATAGCGCCATACGATCCTGAACCGGGATACCGATGGCTTCTTTGGCTTCATCCTGGGGAATGGGATAGAAATGGTGTGTATCAACGCCAGGTGGGATGATGGTGATTTTTTCAGGGTTTACACCATACAGGGACCTCAGTTGATCAAATTCAGCTTCAGTGGCAGCGATGATCCGGTCTGCGGCAGCCATCACCTCCATTTCACCGACGATTCGATAATCTCCTTCGAACTCATCAGCGGAACGGGCGATTTGCTGTTTCATCAGCCCCAGGGTATGGAACATCTGCAGCATGGGGACGTTCCAATGGGTTTTCAGAATGGCGCCAGCCCTGCCCGACATCCAATAATGGGCGTGGATCAGGTCATAGCGGATACCCTTTCTTTTGGCAAACTCAACGATCCCTTCAGCAAAAGCATCGGTGTAACCCCAAATCTTTTCGTTCGGCAGATCGTATTCTGGCCCGGCGGGGATGTGAACGACGCGGTTGAAATATCCCAGATCGTGAGATACCGAGGGGACGTGTTCGTCCTGTGAGCGGGTGAAGACGTCGGCGTGAACTCCCTCTTGACCCAAAAAGCGGGTCAACTCCCGAACATAGACGTTCATCCCGCCGGTATTTTTCCCGCCCAGAATGGCCAGTGGACAGGTATGGTATGAAAGCATGGCGATGTTGATCAATTCAGGCTCCTGGGTGAAATATTGTCAAAGTTCACGGGTTGCTGGTATAATGGATGATACGCCAACGTAGCTCAGTGGCAGAGCAGACGCTTCGTAAGCGCCCGGTCGAGGGTTCAACTCCCTCCGTTGGCTTTTTGTTCAAACCTGACAGCTCATTGAGCTGTTTTTATTTTAACGATATATCCGGTTGATATATAAGTCGATTAATGAGTGCTTCACTTCCTTTCGTCCCAAGGATGGGTGAGGTCATCATTCTGCGTTGATGGACACATTCGTATAGATTAGCGAGTCTGGATTTTGGTTCCGTAAGCTGAAGTTCTTGTTCATTCAATCTCCTGACCTGAGCCCTCCGTAGGGGTCAAGTTGAAGGCTTGTAAATGGTTCAGCAATGCCAGGATGCCAGCCAGTAAAACCAGGGCAATTAATATGACCCAGCCATAAGCCATTTCAGCCAGGGAAAGCGAGAGAATGATCCCATTGATGAGGACTTCCAATCCTATGGCGGCTGCCAACCAAAGTCCGTTTTTACGTATAAAGGTTTGAAGCACCAGGACTGTGATGGCGTTATGCAAAACCAATGCCAGGATGCGTTCAACCGATCCGGCAGCAGGCACCCAGGGTGAGACCTGCCAGAGGGCTTCAAGCTGCGCGATGATATCAGGATCGAGGGCACTGGTTTGGGGGTTGATATATCTCAACATGGTAATAAACGTCATCAACAAGGGCAGCCCAACCCGGGAAATACTCTCAGCGCTGCCAAAGCCCAGGCCAATTCCAAAGGATGCTTCCAGGCTTGTAAGGGGGAGTTTGGAAAATTTCATCCCAACCCAGCGCAGGATCACCCCCAGCAGCGCGGCGAGGAGCACGCTGACCGCAAGCTGGATCAACTCGTTGCTCTCATTGAGAACTTGCGTGCCTTCAGTTTGCATCAGGGCAATGAAAGCAGTGTACAGCAGGGTGAGGAGCGCCTGAACGATGAAATACCCTAACGCCCCTAAGACGATCGTCTGCCAGGCGACCTTCAGGCGTTTGTTAAGCCAGAAGCCTGCCACGACGGGGAGACCGATGGTCACCAACAGGGCGAAGACAATGCTAAAACTGAGCAAAACCATAGCATCCGATCCTTATGCTTCAGATAAAATCATGCGGGCATCCAGAACGATGGCGCCCTGTCCTTCGGGCAGCACGAGCAGCGGGTTGATCTCAACCTCGTCAATTCCAGGGTGATCCAGCGCCAGTTGGCTCAACCGACCAATGGCGTCCACGACGGCGTGCAGGTCATACGTCGGCCCGCCACGAAAGCCCTGCAACAATTGGCCGGTCTTGGTGGCAGAAACCATCTCGTAAGCTTGTTCGACAGTCATCGGAGCGATCCCAAAGCCGATGTCTTTGAACAATTCCACATAAACGCCCCCCAATCCAAACATCATCAGAGGACCAAAGGTCGGGTCGCGCTTCATACCAATGATGACCTCCATTCCCTTCGGCGCCATTTTCTGTACCAAATAACCGGTGATTTCAGCTTCAGGTGCGGCAGTGTTGATCCTTTCGACCATTTGCTGCATGGCTGACTCTAAATCTTCAGCAGAAGCAATGTTGAGGGCGATTCCGCCCAGGTCGGATTTGTGCAGGATTTGAGGAGAGACGATTTTCAGCACAACCGGGTAGCCCAATTTTTCGGCGACAGCCAGGGCTTGATCGCGATCTGCTGCTAATTCGCCCGGTACCAGGTTCAGTCCATAGTCCGCCATGATGGGGCGGGTATCTACCTCGCCCAGCACCAGGCGTTCCGTGTGGTGTAAATAATCGCATACCCGTGCTTTTTCCAGGTCAGAGAATTCAAAGGGCGTTGGGTTCGATTTTTCCAGCCATTGGCGATAGGATTGCATGGCTCCTAAAACCTTTCCCGGCACCTCGGGATAAACGCTCATCGGAACCCTGTTGGAGTGAAACACTTCACGAGCTTCCCCCACACTTTTATCTCCGACCATACAGGCCAAAATTGTTTTTTTGATTGTTTTAGCTTGATTGACAATGGCGCGGGCAACTTCCGCCGGATCGACCAGGGATTGCGGAACCAGCATCGGCAAGAAGGTGTCGATATCGGGTTGATCTGCGAGCACATTAAAGCAATGATCAAAATCATGGGCTTCAGCCCCGCCGAGCATGTCAACCGGGTTGGACACCTGGGCACTGGGGTTGAGTTTTTCTGCCAGTTGGCGCTGTTTTTCAGCGCTGATTTCCACCAGCTCGAAACCATGGGATGCTAGCAAATCGGATGCCAGCGCGGCTGGGCCGCCCGAGTTGGTCATGATAACGACTCGATTGTTCTCGGGCAAAGGCTGGCAGCTCAATGCCCAGGCGACATCAAACAAAGAGCTGAGATCCTCAACCTCGATCACCCCTGCTTGCTTGAAAGCAGCCTGGTAAGCTGCGTAACTCCCAGCCAGCGAGCCGGTATGTGATGAAACCGCTCTGGCTCCAGCATCGGTGCGTCCGGCTTTCAGCAGGACGATGGGCTTTTCCTTTGAGACCTGGCTGACCACCTCAATGAAGCGTTGACCGTGTTCGATGGCTTCTACATAAGCGGCGATTACCTTCACCTGCGGGTGGTCCCCAAAAAAGGCGATGACATCGGTTTCATTCACATCCAGCTCATTGCCCAGGCTGGCGAAATGAGAAAAACCGATGCCCTTTTCACCAATCAAGTCGACCACGCCGCCACAAACTGCACCGGATTGAGACACAAAGCCAATCGAGCCCCTGGCTGGCATGCCCTCGATGAAGGTGGAATTAAGACCGGTGTATAAATCCATCGTGCCGACACAGTTTGGTCCAATCAGGCGCATTTGGTAACTCTGAGCAATCTGGAGGCACTCCTTTTCAAGTTCAACGCCCACACCGCCCACTTCCTTAAAGCCACCCGAAATGATGATGACCGCTTTGATACCCCGTTCACCGCAGGCGTGTAAAATTGCGGGAGTCATCGGTGCTGGCAATACTGCCACAGCCAGATCCACAGGGTCGGGAACGGCGCTGATGTCCGGGTAGGCTGGTAATCCCAGGATCTGGTCAGCCTTGGGGTTGACGGGGTAAATTCCGCCCTGGTAACCATATAGGGTCATGTTTTTGAGGATACCATGGCTGAGCTTGCGCGGATCCTGCGAGGTGCCGATGATGGCAACGCCAGAAGGTGAGAAAAATGGAGCCAGACTCCTGGTCATAGGTGGGTTCCTTTCCTGAAATTGCTGAGTTGTGCTGCACCGATATTATACTCGCGAAGGGAGCAGCGACCTGAAGATTTTTATCATATAATAAGAGCATGCTGCTTACTGACGAACAAGGCTTGTTGTTAACCCAGCCGATCGATACGAAAATTTTTGTCCAGGGCAAAGCCGGTACAGGAAAAACGACTGCCGGGGTGCACTGGCTTCAAAAACTGCTAAAGTCTGGCGTACCCCCTCATCAAATCCTGGTTTTCACCCCGCAACGGAGTCTGGCACAACCCTACCTGGATTGTATGCACGATGAGGGAGGCTTTGCCCACAGTGTGATCACCACGATGACGCTGGGCGGCTTAGCCAGGCGGATGGTGGACTTATTCTGGCCGCTCATTAGCGAGGAGGCTGGCTTTGCTCACCCCAATCAGCCGCCGCATTTCCTGACGCTCGAATCGGGTCAATATTATATGGCGCATGTCGTCAGGCCGCTGATCGAAAACGAAGGATATTTTGAGAGCCTGACCATTCATCGCAACCGAATTTATGCCCAAATTTTGGATAATTTGAATAAAGCGGCGATTGTGGGTTTTCCCTGCGAAGAGATCGGTCCCCGTTTGAAATCCGCCTGGATTGGGGGCATTGAACAGTTCAACATCTACGATGATGTCCAGCGCTGTGCGGACCATTTTCGCCAATTCTGTCTGGAACATAACCTGCTGGATTTTTCATTGCAGGTGGAAGTGTTTCTTCAGCGCCTGTGGCCGCTCCGATTATGCCGTGAACACCTGATCCAATCCTACCGCCACCTGATTGCGGACAACATCGAGGAAGATACGCCTGTAACCCATGACGTGCTCAGGGATTGGCTGCCTGAATTCGAATCGGCGCTGTTAATTGCTGATGAGGAGGCTGGCTTTCGTTCTTTCCTTGGCGCGGATGTGATCAGCGCGTTTTCATTGGGCTCAACCTGCGAAACGCGTTTGTGGTTCAAACAGAATTTGGTTAATGAGCCTGCTATCGCCCAGTTGAAAACAGGCGTCCAATCGGTGATCAGCCAGCTCCAATCCCGGAACGAGGAGGAGATTGAAAGCCCCACGCCAGCCTTACGGGAGGCACTGGGCTTGCCGGGTGAGCCTATTAAATTATTTCCATCAATGGTCAAATGGGTCACGCAAAACGTGGCTGAGCTGATTGAAAGCGGGGTTCCGCCCGCTGAGATCGTCCTTTTGGCGCCTTATATGCCGGATGTACTGCGGTTTGCCCTGGGCGATGGTCTGGATGCATTGGGCATTCCACACCAATCCCATCGACCATCACGGGCGTTGCGTGATGAACCTGCCACACAGACCTTACTCAGCCTGGCAACAATTGCTTATCCGGGCTGGTCGATGCCAGCACAACCGGTCAACCTTGCACTGGCATTGTCGCAGGCGATCGAAGGTTTAGACCTGGTCAGAGCCCAATTATTGGTCAACCTGGTCTTTGAACCAGGCAATGACGGAATCATGCTTAAGCCATTCGAGGCTATCCCGAATGAAATTAAGGATCGAATAACCTACAGCGTGGGAGAACGCTATAACAGGCTGCGGCAATGGCTGCTGGAAGTTGCAGGGGCAGAGGGCAATCAGAACCTTGATTTTTTCCTCAGCCGGCTGTTCGGTGAGGTGTTGAGCCAACCCGGTTTCGGGTTTCATGATGATCTGGAAAGAGCCAATACCGTTTCAACTCTGATCGAATCGGTGCAAAAATTTCGTTGGGCGGTTGGACAGCAGTTGCCCGGCGAAGATTTTGACCCGGGCAAAGAATACCTGCAAATGGTGCAGGATGGCGTGATAGCGGCCCAGTACCTGAGAACCTGGGAGGAGCGTTCGCCGGATGCCGTGTTCATGGCGCCAGCCTACACCTTCCTGATCAGCAACCAGCCGGTGGACGTTCAATTCTGGTTGGATATTGGTAGCCCGAGCTGGTACCAGCGCCTGCATCAACCCCTGACCCATCCCTCTGTACTCAGCCGGCACTGGACAGCCGGGGACGTATGGGATGCTGATGACGAGCTGGCTGCTGCTCACGAAACCCTGCGAAGGCTCAGCATTGGATTGCTCAACCGGTGCCGGAAGAAGGTCTATATCGGGATGAGCACTCTGGATATACGCGGCTACGAGAATCGGGGTTTGTTGATCCGAATTATCAATGAGGCCTGGCGGCGTTCACTTAAGGAGGGGGCATGAGCGAGCCAGTTATCCGATTACGACCCGGACAGGAAGCAGTTTTGCGTTACCAGGGCGGACGCATGGGGATCAGCGCTGTGCCTGGCAGCGGAAAAACATGGACACTGGCATATTTGGCTGCCAACCTGATCAAACGCGGCATGATTGAGACTGATCAGGAAATTTTGGTGGTGACGCTGGTGAATGCTGCTGTGGATAACTTTTCATCGCGCATCAGTGCGCAGCTCCAGATGGAAGGTTTGCTACCAGGCTATGGGTATCGGGTGCGTACGCTGCACGGGCTGGCGAATGATATCGTCCGTGAACGCCCAGACCTGGCGGGATTGAGCAATAGTTTTCAGATCATTGATGATTATGAGTGTGAGCGGATCAAGAGCAGAATCGCCAAGGATTGGCTTGCATCTCACCCGGACTTTCTGGAGCCATATCTGGAATATGATCAAAATAATCAAAGCCACGTAAATGCCATTCAGCAAAATCTGCCGAGGACGATAGAAAACATTGCTAACGCCTTTATCCGTCTGGCAAAGGATCGGGAGTTGTTGCCTGCTGATATTGAGAATAAACTGAGCCGGATGCAAATCCCCCTGCCCCTGGTCAGGATGGGGCTGGACATGTATACCGAGTATCAGAATGCCCTGATCTACCGGGGCGGCGTTGACTTTGACGATCTGATCCGGCTGGCGTTACGCTGCCTGAAATCAGATCCATCTTTGGTGCAGCAACTGCGTCAACGCTGGCCATTTATCCTTGAGGATGAAGCCCAGGATTCAAGCCGCCTACAGCAGGAGATCCTTTCGCTGTTGGCAGGTGAGGGCGGCAACTGGGTGCGGGTCGGCGATCCAAACCAGGCCATTTACGAGAGTTTTACAACAGCCAGCCCTCAATTCCTGCTTGATTTCCTGAATCATCCCACGGTTGAGCAGCGGACATTGCCGGAGAGCGGTCGATCTTCACAGGATATCATCGACCTTGCCAACCATCTGATCACATGGACGCAGACGGAACATCCTCTGCCGGCTGTGCGCGGTGCTTTGTCGCCGCCATTGATACTGCCAACGCCCGCCGATGACCCCCAACCCAACCCCGAACCCTGCCCACACTGCATCCGCTTGCTCACCAAACGAATGAATTCCGATGAAGAAATGGACTATGTGATCAACACCGCCCGGTCCTTTCTTAAAAAGCAGCCCGATCAGACGGTGGCGATCCTCTGCCTGAGTAATGACCGGGCTTATAAATATGTTGAACAGCTCAAGAAACTAAAGGTCCCTTGTGTGGATAGTTTGCTATATTCCTCAAGCTCGACTCGGCTCTCAACCGATGCCATGGTCAAAATTCTACGCTGCCTGGCCGATCCGACCTCCAGCCGAAAATTAGCCGAAGCGTACAAGGTTTGGCGTCGAAGAGCGCAAGAAGATGACGATGCCTGGAAATTTCACCTGGGAATTGCAAAACAGATTGAAAGGTGTAAAAACCTGGAAGAATACCTGTGGCCTTTTGCTGACCGGGATTGGCTGGCTGATCTCGCAGAAAATGAGGGCGATTCTGATACCCTGAATGAGCTGAAGTCCTTTCAGTCCGTTGTCCGGCGCTGGCACTCAGCCGTGATTTTACCGATCGATCAACTCCTGTTGACAATTGCCCAGGACCTGTTCCTGGACCCGGTTGAACTGGCTCTGGCTTATAAACTGTCCACGCTTTTACGCCAGATGAGCGACGACCATCTGGATTGGCGTCTGCCGCAATTTATCGACGAATTAACCACCATCACAAAAAATGAACGCCGATATCTGGGATTTTCTGCTGATGATGATGCCTTTGACCCGGACCGTTACCCCGGTCAGGTTGTGGTGGCAACCATGCACAAAGCCAAGGGTTTAGAGTGGGATTGTGTGTTCCTGACCGCAGTCAATAATTATAATTTTCCTTCTGGCGCTCCTTATGACCAGTACCTGCCGGAAAAGTGGTATGTCAAGGGAAAGCACAACCTGGAAGCAGAAGCAATCGCCCAATTGCGGGCGTTAATCGACGGACATACCTATGATTGGTATCGACCGGGTCAGGCGTCGCTGGATGCTCGACTGGAGTTCATCCGTGAACGACTGCGCCTGTTGTTCGTTGGCATCACACGGGCGCGTCGCTTTCTATTGGTCAGTTGGAATTCTGGCAGACCTGGCAATAAAAACGTGCCGGCTGAGGCATTGACCGCATTAATAAATTATCTGGAGGCCAGAAATGATCCTCCCCAATGATTTTGTTTTCACCCAGGCTAACCTCCAGGACTATGTGGATTGTCCTTACCGTTTTTACCTGCGCTATGTATTGCGGACCAGGTGGCCTGCGCTGGTGGTCGACCAGGCGCTTGACTTCGAGCAACGCGGGCAGGCAGGCGGGCGCTTTCACCGACTGGTGCAGCAGTATTTACTGGGCGTGTCAGCCGAACGGATTGAAGTGCTGGCAGAGGAAGACCCATGGCCAGAACTGCGCGCATGGTGGGCAGGTTTTTTGACGCATGTACCGCCCTGGCTGGTGGGTCAACGCTGGGTAGAGATGCCCCTGACCGCTACCCTGGTCGGTCAACGGCTGCTGGCAAAGTACGACCTGCTGCTTGTGGAAGAACAAGGCAATCTGACCATTTTTGATTGGAAAACGTCTGAAAAGCCCCTGAGCAAAGCTCGACTTTTGGAACGAATCCAAACCCGGCTCTATCGCCTGGTGGTGTTACAAGCCAGCCCAATGCTGCTTAATCATCAGTCGGCAGCGCCCGAGCAGATCAGCATGCATTACTGGTATGCGACGCATCCCCAAACGCCAATTTACCTGATTTACAGCCAGGCGGATTTTGATCGTGATCGTGAATACCTGGCGCACCTGGTTGAGACCGTCGCCAACGCTGAAGTTGAGGATTTCTTGCGCACCGCTGACCTTGCCAGGTGCCGGTTTTGTGTTTACCGCTCGCATTGTGAGCGCGGCGTTGAAGCGGGCAGCCTGGAAGAATTTGACCGGTTGGAACTGGAACTGGATGATCCTGATCGATTGATCGACTTTGATGACCTGCCCGAGATTGAATTCTGATGTCGCCCAAACAGCCCTGGGTTCACGTGGAAACCCATCCCATCCCGATTGAATTTCAGGAAGCCATTGGCGGTCATCCGCTGGTGGCTCACACACTTTATGAACGCGGCTACCGCACGGTCGACGAAGCCCTGGCGTTTTTAGATCCTGATCTTTACCATCCATCCAGCGCTTTTGATTTGCCCGACATGGAGCGGGGCTGCGATTTACTGACCAGGGCGATTAGTGAGCAGGCGTGCATCCTGGTGTGGGGAGATTTTGACGTCGATGGGCAGACCGCGACCACACTGCTGGTGGAGGGGTTGCGCGGCCTGGGTGCAAATGTTCGCTATCACATTCCGGTGAGGGCTAAAGAATCCCACGGCATCCGAAAAGAGGTTCTCAAAGCCCAGCTGGTACAGGGGTTTGACCTGCTGCTGACCTGCGACACGGGGATTACCGAATTTGAAAGCTTGCAATGGGTGCGTAACCTGGATATCCCAATTATTGTTACCGATCACCACCTGCTGGCTGAGAGGATGCCGCCCGCGGATGCCGTGATCAACCCCCAGCGGCTGGAGGAGGGTCATCCCTTACGCACACTGCCGGGCGTGGGCGTTGCTTATCAACTGATCGAAGGGCTGTATGCTTCCCTGGGCCGGGAACTGGATCTCGGTCGGTTGCAGGAACTGGTTGCCCTGGGCATCGTCTCCGATGTGGCAGAGCAGCGGGGTGATACCCGCTACCTGCTGCAGAGGGGATTGAAAAGCTTGCGCAAGACCAGCAGGGTTGGGTTGATCCGGTTGTTTGAAAACGCTGAACTGAACCCCGGGCTGATTAACGAGGGACATATTGGCTTTCAGATTGCGCCGCGGCTGAACGCCGTTGGGCGCCTGGGAGACGCCAACCCGATGGTGGAGTTTTTAACCACTCAGGACAAATCAGAAGCACGCCGCCTGGCGACCCTGATAGAGGGGATGAATATCAAACGGCGTTCAGAAACGCGCCAGGTAGAACGGGGAGCCGAGGCGCAACTCCAAGCCTCCAGCGATGACCGGCACGCACCAGCAATTGTGCTGCATCATCCTGGCTGGCCTGGCGGGGTGGTTGGGATTGTCGCCAGCCGCCTGGTGGAACGTTACCACAAGCCGGTGATCCTGCTGACCGGCGAGGATCCGATTTCCGGTTCAGCCCGCTCAGTGCCCGGATTACACATCACAGAGGCGATTGGCGCCCAGTCTGATCTGCTGAATAACTTTGGCGGACATCCGATGGCTGCCGGGCTGTCCCTGCCTGTTGCACATTATCCTGCTTTTAAACGGCGGTTTTTGGCAACGGTTGAAGCCCAATTGCCCTCCGGTGCGGTTGGTGAACCGATTGAAATCGCCGGATCCCTCCGCCTTGACGAGCTGGATCTGGCGCTGGTGCGAGAAATCTCGCGCCTGGGTCCCTTTGGCCAGGGAAACCCGGCTTTGAACTTCCGGGTGAACGACCTGCGGGTGGTAGCAGAATCCACCGTGGGGATTGAGCGCGAACACCGCCAGGTGACGGTTGCGGACAAAGAGAACAACGAACTGCGCCTGATCTGGTGGAATGGCGCCGATGAGCGGCTGCCCGAGGCGCAATTTGACCTTGTGTGCCAATTAACGGAGAGTGATTACAAGGGTACACCTCAACTCAGCGCAGAATGGATTGATTTTCAACTTTCGGAAGCAGGAAAGGTGGAAATTGCCTCCCGTCAGGTGGAACTTATCGATTATCGAGCAAGCCTTCACTCACAAGACCAATTGGCTCAACTTGTGCTCGAATCCCCGCGGGCTTTAATTTGGGGCGAAGGTGATTTACCCAATGCGATTCACTTCAAGGGCAGGCATGAGCTTGAAAAAAATCCGCACCTGGTCATCTGGACGGCGCCGCCTTCACAAACTGTTTTACAGCATGTGCTGGAGCTTGTGCAGCCGAAACAGGTGACCGTTTTTGCTGTGGAACCTGGCATCGGTGAACTGCATGCTTTTATGTCCCGTTTGGGCAGCGCGGCAAAATACGCGCTCAACAACTTGGGCGGGAGAGCCAGCATTGAGAGGTTGGGTGCCACTTGCGCCGCTGATGAAAGCGCGGTCCGCACCGGGTTGCTGTTGTGGGAAGCCAGGGGGATGTTGTCTGTGAACTTTAAAGGCGAAGAGGTTCACATTCGCGCTGACAGACCGGAAGCCGATTTTGATGCAAGCGCGTTATTGGAAACCATGCTGAAAGAATTGCTGGAAGAGAGCCGAGCTTATCGGAGGTACTTCCACCAGGTGGAATTGCGCTCGATTATCAACCGGTGAGGGGGTTAAAATAACAGGCTGACCGATGCCATTACCGGTCAGCCCATGGAGAGGGCTGGTTTTTTAGACTTTACTTCATCCTGAAAACCCGCACAGCGCCAGCGCACCGGGACCGGTGTTGATACCCAGAACCGGACCGGTGATATTGATAATCAGCTTAACGGGATTAAATTCTTTTTGGATGCTTTCTGCCAGGCGCTGTGCTTCCTCCGGCACATTCCCATGTAAGACAGCGATGTGAAGTTTGCCATCCCGGTCGAGGGAGTCAAAGAATTTCCTGTGCAGCATGTTCAGCATAGATTGATGGGTGCGCGCCAGCCCGGCGGGTTCAACCCGACCGGTCTTGTGATTGATCCTGACCACGGGCTTGACTTTTAACAGGGTTCCCACCCATTTCGCCGCGTCACCAATCCGACCGCCGCGCTCCAAATATTCTATTGATTGCATAGCCACAACCTGGACAAGCTTCTGGCGCAACGTGGCGACCCTGGCAATGATATCATCCATGTCTGCATCGGCATCCCGGGCACGGGCAGCTTCCAGTACCTGCCAGCCCAGGGACATGGTTGGCCCTTTTGAGTCAATCACTGAGACCGGGATGCGCGCTTTTTCTGCAGCAGCTTTGGCTGTTTGGTAAGTCCCGCTCATGGCGGAAGATACGGTCAGGATCAGTGCTTCAGTTGCGCCGTTTTCAATAGCTGCATCGATGGCAGACAGGAAATCATCTTTGGTAGACTGGGAAGAAGTTGGCCTTTGTGGGTCGGTTTGAAAACGCTGGTAGAAAGCTTGAGGCGAAAGCTCTACCCGGTCTTTGAATTGTTCATCACCCCAAATGATGTACTGGGGCACAATCTGAATGGCGTACTTTTCCACCAGGTCTGCAGGGATGTCACAGGTGCTGTCGGTGATAATCGCGATCATACAGGCCTCCAGAAATCTTATTTCGCTCACAGTGATTATAAGCGATATTGATTGCTGTTGGGTTTTCCCTGTGAATCCCGTGGTTGTTGAGCAAAGGATTAAATTTCGTCCAATCTGTTTATAAAAATTAGGTTGACCAGGTACGAATCGCTCTTGGCGAAGGGTGAGCCTGTGACGCTCAACGCTATGCTCTGCAGAACCCGGATAAGGACGGGCCTGCCTCTGCGATCGGGTATGAGAGCGATTAATGTGATCTGAAAAGAATTATGATTTAAACCTCGAGGCTCGGTATAATGATGTTCAAGCGTTTTGATCAACGATCAATGACCGGGTTCACAAAATTTCGTTCTTAAAGAGGAGAAAGAACATGACTGAAGATGAGACAATCAAAAACCAACCGGAGCCCAAGGCAGCGGACACACCCGAACTGAGCGACGAGCAGGAAGCCATCACGCCACAAATTCGTGCGGAAGATGCAGCCAGGCTTGTTTTCGAACCTGCCGAGCGGGCCCCAGAACCGGAAATGGAACCAGAGGTTCCGCCTGTGGAAGCCGTTGAAAAGAAACCTCCCACGCGTTTCCAATTGTTTTTGCGCAAAGCGTTAATCGTGCTGGGGGTGGCTGCACTGGTATTTTTAGCGGGTTTCCTGACCGACCACTTTGTGCGCTTCAAACCGCTTGCAGATGAGATGAAAGAAACCCGTGCCCAGTTGGAAGATGCCAACCAGGCCGTCAGTGACCTGGAGAGCGAAAACAAGACGTTGATTGCTTCGAACCAGAAAGCTGAGAAAGAGATTGCAGGCTTGAAGGATGAGGTTTTTGCTGTCAGGGCGAATGCGTTGTTTTACCAGGTGCTGGTGGATGTGAACGCCGCCCGGATTGCGATGTTTCTTGATGATATCGAGGGTGCACAGGCAGCGCTTGCTGACACTCAATCGCGAATCGAGGAGTTACGACCTGCCATCGAGGCGGTGGAACCCAATTCGACGATTTCCTTGCTGGCCCGGCTGGAACTGGTTGTTTCCGGGTTAGATCATGATAAGGATATCAGTCTGATCGACCTGGAATTGTTGACAAAGTCGCTGCTGGAACTTGAACCGCATCTGGCTGTGGAGTAAATAAGGCTGAGCTCGGTTGTGGGGTGAGCTCCGAGAAAAAATATTAACAGGTTTGTTTTCCCGAACAAGTGATACACTTATTCGGGATTTAATTTTTTATTGTAACGGTGATGATCAATGAAGAATAGTGCCTGTACTGAGGCTGATAGTGCCGCCAACATCATGGAAAATGACGCAAAGACGCTCAATCAAGAATTTCAAGCCGGAGCTGTGACAACAGTCTCAATTGCACATTCCGTGCATGATGCCTATGTAGCCTTCCTGCCCCCGATTTTGCCGATGTTGATCGAAAAGTTCGCCCTCAGCAATACCCTCGCAGGACTGCTGACCGTGTTTTATCGCATGCCATCTTTGGTACAACCTTATATTGGCTGGATAGCCGACCGAGTGAATTTGCGCTGGATGGTGATCCTTGCGCCGGCAATCACCGGTGCAGCCATGAGCTTTCTCAGCAGCGCCCCAACTTATGGTTTTACGGCGTTTTTATTGATTTTGGCGGGAATCAGCTCCGCGACCTTGCATGCAACCGGTCCGGTGCTTGGCAGCTTGCTCTCGGGAAAATATTTAGGTCGAGGGATGAGCTTCTGGATGGTAGGCGGCGAGCTGGGACGCGCCCTGGGTCCGTTGATCATTGTCACAGCCGTCACGTACTTGACGGTGGAACGTGTGCCCTGGCTATTGTTGGGGGGCGTTTTGACCTCGGTATTCTTGTTTCTTAAATTGGATCAGATCTCAACCCAAACAATGGAGCCAGATGCACAAATTGATTGGCGTCTGGGATTGCTGCAATTACGCAAATTGATGCTGCCTGTCGCAGCGATCTCCTTCTTGCGCTATGTGACGTTGACGTCACTGACCACCTATTTACCCACATTTTTAACCCATGAAGGCTCAACGTTGTGGATGGCGGGATTTTCACTGACCATCCTTGAAGTGGCAGGCATGGGAGGTGCGTTCCTGGCGGGCGGTCTGAGCGATCGATTTGGACGCCGGCGCATGCTGATCATTTCAGCGATTACCACACCAATTTTTATGATTTTATTCCTGTATGCCAATGCAAATTGGAAACTGCTCCTGTTGTTGCTGATGGGGTTTTCTTCACTGGCTGTGGTGCCGGTGTTAATGGCGATTGTGATGGAAAATGCCAGCGAACAGCGTGCCTTTGCCAATGGTTTGTATATGGCAATCACTTTCGTGATGGAATCTCTGACCGTCGTCCTGATTGGACTGTTTTCAGATCGGTATGATTTGCGGCTGACGTTCTTGGTCAGCGCTGCGGCAATGCCCTTGCTGATTCCATTTGTCTTTCTGCTGCCGAAGTCGGTGAAAAGAGGGTGAGATAGAGGGGCTTGGTTTTCTGCCCGCGTGGGATTGAATTTACTCAATAGTTTTTTGAAAATTAAAATCACAGATGAAAGGGGGGTGATACTGTTCGATTGTGATCCGAGAGATTTGAGGGTTGGTGAAAATTAGCAAATTTCCGCGAAATTGTGTTACGTCTTCTAAAAAAGAGCACAGCTCGGGATGAAACCCGAGCTGTGAAAAATTTTAGAAAAGCGTTGTGTTAAGCAGGCAGATCTAATTTGAGGATTTAAACCTGTTCTCCGGAGCTGATAGCCATAACCTGTTGAAGAAACGTTATTCCTCAGCGAGGAAGAAGAGGGTATTGTTCTTCGAACTCAGGGTCAGGCGATTGTTATCGATCTGGAAAGTCAACTCGTCCTGCATTGCGGCGATGAAAGCCTCTTCAATAGCCATAGATGGTTCACAATACATGGCGGTTACCGCAAGGATATTGACAGTCAATCGATCCGCATCAACAGCGTAGGTGCCGGAGTAATTATTGCAACCTGCAATACCAAAAACAGCGTCTTCATCTGAAAGGGTGAGGGTCACCTCGATATCTGCAGGGATAACCTCACCATTGAGTGACTGCAGGCGCCATTGTGTGTTGATCAAGGTGAATTCAGAGGCTGAAAACGTCAACACTGTTGTAAGGTTTTCATCGGATAATACCAGCTGGTTGTCAATGATCTTGTATTGGGTGACCGTGTCCAATGCCCGCATGAAGCTGCCTTCCAGTTCCATCAGACCTTCACAGTACATTCGGGTGCTGGCGATTGGACCGAAGGAGATCTTCTCGTCCTTGGCTACATAATCAGAAAAGATGTTGTTGCAACCCCCGTAGCCTGTCATGCCGCTATCTTCTGATAGATTCAAAAGCGGTGCATTTTCCGAAGGAATTTCGACGTCGCCTTCCGGTGTGACCAATGAACTGAGCACCCAATTCGTACCCAGGAGGGCAGGGGGCTGTTTGTTTTCAAAAAGCATATAGTCGAATCCTTCTGCTGATTTTTTAAATTTAATAACCAGTTGATTGTTTTCATTGAAGTAAAAACTCTTCGCAGACTGTAAGGCCCCCATAAAGGCTGTTTCTTCGTCCATGAAGCCTTCACAATACATGAGGGTCGATCCAGCCGGTTCTACAAGTGAGAACCGACCCTTCTCGGATACTTTGTAAGAACCAAAGAAGTTATTGCAACCTGCATTGCCGGATAAACTGCCATCGGGCTGGAAGTCAATGAAGGTATTCAAGCCAGGGGTGACGTTCTCAGTTTTATCTTTATAACCATACGCGACCAGATGCCATGTACCGGAATAGAGCTGTTCCAAAGAAATGGTCTTCTTTCCTGCACCTGCTGGCGCACAGGCTGCCAGTAGTGTAGCTGCGATTAGAATCGTTATCATTGTTTTTTGAAATTGTTTTGTGTTCATTTGTTTTCATCCTTTTTTCTTTTTTACCTGTCTAACAAAGTCAATGTTCGCCTTATACTGCCTTATTTCTTGAAATAACTTTGTTTCACAGGCCAATTTTTTTATTTCGCTGATTATACCTCGCCAGGTTTGAGATCGCGCATCTGGCACGAGATGCTGACGGAGCATAGGTGAGCGCATTTGTTTTAACGTTATATCGGGGAAAAAAGTTCCATTCAGTATAAAAACCTGATGGAAATGAGCCTGATTTTGATTCTCGGGTACTTGAAACAGAATGTGTAATTTAAATAACCGACATTTCAGCAATGTTTATGATTTGGATATTTTGCCAAAAAGGATGAAGCCAGAGAGCGCTTATCCCCCTCGGGGAGGGGCTAGATGAGGGGGCATCCTTCGTGTAACTCTCGACAGAAGGGTTTGTAATTGAGCAGGCTAACAGCGAAACCGGGAATATTGGTCTCGCGTTAAGACCCCCGGGGTTTGATTGCGGGGTTGAGAAGGTTGTACAAAAACCCCGGGGGTCTATGTTCAGGGGTTAGGTGAGGGGGCATCATTCGTGTAACTCTCGACAGAAGGGTTTGTAATTGCGCATGCCGTTAAGACCCCCGGGGTTTGATTATGGGGCTGAGAAGATTGGACATAAACCCCGGGGGTCTATGTTCAGCAGTTAGGTGAGGGGGCATCGTTCGCGTATCTCTCGACAGAAGGGTTTGCAATTGCGCCTGCTAACACCGTAACCGGGAATAATGGTCGTGCGTTAAGACCCCCGGGGTTTGATTGCGGTGCTGCGAAGATTGGACTCAAACCCAGGGGGTCTATGTTCAGGGGTTAGGTGAGGGGGCATCGTTCGCGTATCTCTCGACAGAAGGGTTTGCAATTGCGCCTGCTAACACCGTAACCGGGAATAATGGTCGTGCGTTAAGACCCCCGGGGTTCGATCGCGAGGTTGAGAAGATTGGACCCAAACCCCGGGGGTCTATATTCAGCGGTTAGGTGAGGGGGCATCATTCGTGCGACTTTTGATAGAAGGGTTTGCAATTGTGCATGTTAGCAGAAAAACCAGGAATAATGCTCGCCTGTTAAGACCCCCGGGGTTTGATTGCGGTGTTGCGAAGGTTGGACCCAAACCCCGGGGGTCTAAGTTCAGGGGTTTGATTGCGGGGTTGAGAAGATTCGGCCCAAACCCCGGGGTCTATGTTTGCGGCAAAAATGGGCGAAACAGGACTCGAACCTGCGACCTCTTCTGTGTAAGAGAAGCGCTCTAACCAACTGAGCTATCCGCCCGGGAACAAAAATTATACCGCATGACCGGCTTTAAATGGTATCATTCCTGATATGAAAATCTTACGCTTTGAAACTCCCCTGCGCGGACCGCGCTATGGCTGGCTGTATCAAGATCGGGTTGGCGAGATCGATGGCGACCCCTTCGGCGCCTTCCGCCGTCTCGACCCCGACCTGTCGGTGGATTCGGTGCGGCTTTTACCCCCGGTTTTGCCCGGCAAGATCATCTGCGTGGGGCGCAACTATGCTGCCCACGCACAGGAGCTTGGCAACCCGATTGGCGAGATCCCCGTTTTGTTTTTCAAGCCCGGCAGCAGCCTGATCGGCCCTGGCGATGCGATCGTCCTGCCGCCCCAATCTCAACAGGTGCAGCACGAGGCAGAACTGGCTGTGGTGATCGGGAGGCGCGGGCGCTGGATCCAACCGGAGGAGGCAATGGACACCGTATTTGGCTATACCATTGCCAACGATGTCACCGCGCGCGATTTGCAGGGCAGCGACACGACATGGGCGCGCGCTAAGGGCTTCGACACCTTTTGCCCCCTGGGGCCCTGGATCGAGACTGAATTTGACCCTGCGGATGCGCTGATCACCTGCCATGTCAGCCAATCACTGCGCCAGATGGGCTCGACCCGCGATATGGTCTTTTCCATTTCCCGGCTGATCGCTTTTATCTCCTCGGTGATGACCCTGGACCCGGGGGACATCATCCTGACCGGCACCCCGGCAGGCGTCGGCGACCTGGAAGATGGCGACAGCGTCTCGATCACGATTGAGGGCTTGGGGACGCTGACCAACCCGGTAACCAGCGAACACAGGGTCTGATTGACATTTGAGGTTCGCCGAGTTAAATTAAGTCCATGACTATCGGAATATTAACATTAACGTTGCGCTTGCCGGATTGCCATTCCCTGAAGGAAAAGCGCCGACTGATCAAACCGATCGTTGCCCGACTACACAAAGAATTTAATATTTCTGTGGTGGAATACGGGCACCAGGACGTCTGGCAGAGCAGTGAATTGCTGATCGCCTGTGCAGCCAGCCCGGGCAATCATGTTGAGAATACTTTATCGAATGTCGTCGCCTTTTACGAATGTCACTGGCCCGATTTGCCGCTAATTGGTGAGAAAATCGAAATCATCGCATAGAAAGAGGAGTTGTCATGGACCTGGGATTAAAAGGAAAGATCGCTCTGTTGACCGGTGCAAGCCGCGGTTTGGGGTTGGCTACTGCCAAAGTGCTTGCCCAGGAAGGCGTCAATCTTGCGCTCAACAGCCGTGACCCTAACAAACTATCACAAGCAAACGAAGTGCTGGCTGAATTTGGCGTTAAGGTGGTGCTGATCCCTGGTGATGTGACCGACCCCGAAATCCCTGGAAAACTGGTTGACCAGACTTTGGAGGCTTTTGGCGGCCTGGACCTGCTGTTCACCAACTCGGGCGGGCCGACGCCAGCCGCATTTGAGGACATTGATGACCCAACCTGGGAGCAAGCCGTTGAACTTTCTTTTCTAAGCCATGTGCGGCTGATCCGGGCTGCGTTGCCAGCGCTCAGGCGTTCAGAAGCCCCTTCCGTGCTGACCGTTACATCGGTATCAGTCAAACAACCGATTCCTAACCTGGTGCTCTCCAACAGCATCCGGGCTGCGACCGCCGGGCTGACTAAAACCCTTGCGCTGGAACTGGGCAGCGAAGGAATCCGATTCAACTCAATTTTGCCTTCATGGACGCAGACGGAACGGGTGGAACAGTTGTTGGCTGATCGGGCTATGCGCAACAGGACCACGATTGAAGCCGAAATGCAGGCGCAAAACGCAGATGCCCCCCTGGGGCGCATGGCGAAGCCTGAGGAATTTGCCCGGGTGGCTGCCTTTTTACTTTCTCCGGCGGCATCTTATGTCACGGGTGTGCTGTTGCCGGTGGACGGCGGAACCTATAAGGGACTGGTCTGAAGTGGGGGTTGTGAAGGAAAAAAGCTTGCAAGAGCGAGTTGAACATCTCTTGCCGGCTGTGACCAAACCGGGGCGTTATGTCGGGGGTGAACTGAACCAGGTTGTCAAGCCCTGGGACGATGTGCAAACGCATGTGGCGCTGGTGTTTCCGGATATTTATGACCTGGGTCAGGCGAACCTGGGGATTGCGATCCTGTATGACCTTTTAAATCAGCGGGTTGATGTTGCTGCAGAGCGCGCCTTTGCCCCCTGGGTCGACATGGAAACAGCCATGCGCAATGCGGACATTCCCTTGTTCAGCCTGGAGAATAAACGTCCCCTGGCTGATTTTGAGATCATCGGGGTCAGCTTGCCCTATGAAACCCTGTACACGAATTTCCTTAACATCCTCGACCTGTCGAAAATTCCCCTACACAGCAAAGACCGTGAGATCCAGCACCCCCTGGTGATCGCTGGCGGGCAGGCCGTTTTCAACCCGGAACCGGTGGCACCCTTCGTGGATGCCTTTGCCATCGGCGAGGGCGAGGAAGTAACACTGGATATTGTTGACGCGCACCAGGACTGGGTTGAATCGGGTGGTTCACGCCAGGAGCTGCTGCTGCGGCTGGCGCAGATTCCGGGTGTCTATGTTCCCGCACTCGTTAAAGTGGATTATCATCCTGACGGCAAAATTAAAACGGTTGAGCCTGCTGATGCGAGGGTGAAATTACCGGTAGTAAAACGCATCCTGGCAAAACTTCCCCCGCCATTATCGCGCTTTTTGGTTCCCAACGTCGAGGTGGTGCACGAACGCGTCAGCATTGAGATTATGCGCGGCTGCACACGTGGCTGCCGTTTTTGCCACGCGGGGATGGTCAACCGACCGATCCGTGAGCGCTCGGTGATTGAGGTCATGCAAGCCCTGACCGCAGGTCTGGATCAAACCGGCTACGAGGAGGTTGGCCTGCTGTCACTGTCTTCTTCGGATCATAGCGAAATCATTCCCTTGATTGAGGGTTTGCGGGAACTGCTAACGCAACGCCAGGTGGATATTTCGCTGCCCTCGTTGAGGATTGAATCCTTTTCTGATGAACTGATGGATGAACTTCAATCGCTTTCGCCGGGCGGCGGGTTTACGATCGCGCCAGAGGCCGGCACGGAACGGATGCGCAATATCATCAACAAACCGCTACGCGATGCGGAACTGATGGACACCGTACGCTCGGTGTTCGCGCATGGCTGGAAATCGATCAAGCTGTATTTCATGATCGGGCATCCGCAGGAAACGCTTTCTGATGTGGAAGCCATCGCCGAGTTATGTAAAAGGGTGCTCCAGGAGGGACGCCAGAT
The DNA here is from genome assembly GCF_900184705.1 of Brevefilum fermentans. Lineage (NCBI taxonomy): Bacteria > Bacillati > Chloroflexota > Anaerolineae > Anaerolineales > Anaerolineaceae > Candidatus Brevifilum > Candidatus Brevifilum fermentans. The sequence goes on from NZ_LT859958.1 coordinate 940,078, forward strand.
TGCTGGTGGGCGGGTCAGGGTGCATGCCGGGGTGAGCACCTTTATTCCCAAACCGCATACACCGTTCCAGTGGGCTGCTTTTGATGACCTGAGTGCGATTGACGCCAAGCTGACGCTGCTGAAAGATGCTTTGAGGGGAAGTAAAATCAAGATGACCTGGAATGATCCGCGGGCGTCGTTGCTGGAAGCCTGGCTGTCACGCGGTGATCGGCGCATCGCACCTGTAATCGAACGCGCCTGGCGAAAGGGTGCGCGTTTTGACGCCTGGAGCGACCAGTTCAGGTTAGAGCACTGGGAATCAGCCTTTGCTGAATGTGGTTTGGACCCGGATTTCTACAGTTTTAGAGAGCGAGACCTGGATGAAGTTTTACCCTGGGATCACATTAATGTCGGCGTTCGTAAATCCTTCCTGCAGGAGGATTACCGGATGAGCCTGTCAGGAACCGTTCGCCCGGATTGTCGTGAGCAGTGTTACGCCTGCGGCATCCTGGCCGCCTTCAGTGGGCTGCGACGTGCCCAGCCCGGCGGAGGGTGGAAATGCCCGTGAACGCACATCCACTGGGGATCAGCCGCATTCGCGTAGTCTATGCTAAACGCGACGGGCTGCGCTTTACGGGTCACCTGGATTTACAGCGCCTGTGGGAACGCCTGCTCAGGCGCAGTAAGCTGCCGCTGCGTTACACCCAGGGTTATCATCCTCGCCCCCGGTTGAACCTCGCTTCAGCCCTACCGTTAGGGTTCATCAGCGATGAGGAATTGCTCGACTTCTGGATGGATGAGTCGCTCCCGCTGCCGGAAATCCAGCAGCGGTTGACTGCGGTTGCACCGCCTGGACTGGAAATTTATTCAGTGCAGCAAGTCGATATGGGGGAAGACGCTCTACAGGTCCAGATGAAAGCCAGTGAATTTGAGGTCAGTTTTTATGATCCACAAAACATCCTGGAGCTCAATCACCAGGTTGAGCAATTGTTGAACCAAACATCGATCCCAATTACACGCCGCAAAAAGACTTACAACCTGCGTCCGTTGATCCTGGCTCTGGAAACTGCTACCGATCCGGATGGCGCAGTGATCCTGCGGATGCGCCTGAAAGCAGAACCGGGCGCCACCGGTCGTCCCGATGACCTTTTGGAAACCCTGGGCTATCCCAATACCGCCTATCTCGTCCGCCGCACCCGATTATTGTTGAATTAGCTGCACATCACAGCTCGCAGTGACAAAAATATTCTTCTAATCCCTGTTCCCAGTCCCTGATCCCTAATCCCTGATTCCCAATTATATAATCCTCCATTTCCCTTTCAACTTTCACCTTTTTCCATTTGCTTACCCCCTATCACCTAACTCAGGTATAATTTACCTGCTTGCGATCCACTTCCGCATGTTCCCGTAGCCTAAAGGATAAGGCGACGGCCTCCGGAGCCGTAAATGTGAGTTCGAATCTCACCGGGAATATTTTCCTTTAAAGCGGTCATCGTGTAAAATTCAGGCATAAGTTTCCAAGTAAAAAAGGGAGAACCGATGACGCCCAATGATCTCAAGGCTGAATACCAGGCTTTACAGGCTGAAATTCATTATCATAATTATCGTTACCACGTGCTGAACGACCCTGTAATCAGCGATCCTGAATTTGACTTAAAACTGAAACGTCTCAACGCCATCGAAGCAGCGCATCCGGAATGGGTCACACCTGATTCACCTTCCCAGCGGGCTGGAGCTGAACCGCTGGAACAGTTCACAAAGGTGGTCCACCCGGCGCCGATCCTCAGCCTGGCGAATGCATTCAACGGAGAGGACCTGCGCGACTGGCTTGCGCGCCTGACCCGCCTGGATGCTCGAGCGGAGAAGGCGGATTTTGTCGTGGAGCCCAAGTTGGATGGGCTGACCGTTGTGCTTCACTACCGCAATGGCAGTTTTGTTCAGGGTGCGACGCGCGGGAATGGTGAAGTTGGGGAGGATATTACCGAGAATCTGCGCACCATTAAAGCGCTGCCGCTGCATATTCCGGTTTCGGCTGATGGACCCCGGGTTCCAACTGAGCTGGTCGTGCGCGGAGAAGCGCTGATCACCAAAGCGGATTTTGAAAACCTCAACCGCAGGCTGGAAGCTGAGGGGCAGAAAACGTACCTCAACCCGCGCAACACGGCCGCCGGTTCATTGCGGCAACTGGATTCACGGATCACGGCGCAACGACCGCTGACTTTACTGGTGTATGCAATTGTTCACCATGAAGGGGGAGACATTCCCACAACCCAATGGGGCACACTCAATTATCTGCGTGAACTGGGCTTCCCGGTGTCGACTGCCTCGCGTCATTGCACGGAGTTAGAGGAAGCTATACAATTCTGTCTGGAAACCGACCCCAACGCCTTCCCCTACGAGGTGGATGGGATGGTGATCAAAATCAACGACCTGATCCTATCTGAGCAATTAGGCGTTGTGGGAAAAGACCCACGCGGTGCGATTGCTTATAAATTCCCTGCACAAGAAGTGACCACGCAGTTGAACGACATTGGTGTCAATGTAGGTCGTACGGGGGTGATTACACCCTATGCCATTTTGGAGCCTGTAGAGATTGGCGGGGTGATTGTTAAACAGGCGACACTGCACAATTTTGACTTTATTAAGGAAAAGGACATCCGGGTCGGTGATCGGGTGCTGGTCAAGCGGGCTGGTGAGGTGATCCCGTATGTGATTGGCCCGATCGTCGATGTCCGCAGTGGTGACGAGCAGCCTTACCGGGTACCACAAAACTGCCCTTCCTGTGGTGAGCCGATCACAAATCCTGCCGGTGAGGTGGCGTATTACTGCACGAACAGCGCCTGTCCGGCACAACTGGTGCGCAACCTGGAGCATTTCGTCTCACGCGGCGCGATGGATATCGTCGGGCTGGGGATCAATGTCGGTGAACAGCTCATCAACGCCGGGTTGGTCAAAGATATTGCTGACCTTTATCGTCTGAAGAAAAGCGACCTGCTTAAATTAGACGGTTTTGCCGATAAAAAAGCCGAAAACTTGCTCGCCGCAATCACGGCTTCTAAGGCGCAACCCCTGGAGCGTCTGATCACCGGCCTGGGCATTCGCGGTGTGGGAGAGGTGGCTGCGCAGGCGCTTGCCAGGCACTTTTCCGATCTGGATGCGCTTGGTCATGCCACTCAGGAAGAGATCGAAGCCATTGAGGGTTTTGGGCCCAATATGGCTGCTTCGATCGTGGAATGGTTCAGTTCTCATGAAAATCAGGTTGTACTTTCGAAATTAAAAGAAAGTGGGGTGTGGCCGCGCGCCGAATCTGAACGTGTTGCCGGGCAACAACCCCTGGCTGGACTCACCTTTGTCATCACCGGCACGCTGCCCACGCTCTCGCGCAGCGATGCGAAAAAGCTGATCGAATCAAGGGGTGGGAAAGTCACCGGCAGCGTCAGCAGTAAAACCGATTTCCTTGTCCTGGGCGCAGACCCGGGTTCGAAACTGGATCAAGCCCGGCAGCGGGGTATTGCCACGCTTTCGGAAGACGAATTGCAGCAGCTAATCAAAAGCCGCTCGATCTGATCGATCGGTTCCTCAAATTAATAAACCAAAAATCCCTCCTCAAGGAATATCCCGAGAGGATTGAAATACTCCCGGTTTTTCATCGAAGAGGGGTGTTTTTGGATGATGGTTGATCTTTAAAACGGAAACTCGTATTGTGACAGACCCAGCTTGTCGCGCACAAAGATCAAATCCTTCTGCAGATTTGGAGGGAGCCTGACGCCGTCACGGCGCACACGGATTTCTGTTTCGTATTCTTTTTCACCGGCGGTGTAGATGCGCTCTTCGCCCGGGGCTTTGCGTGAGGCGCGCAGTTCCCTGAGAATTGAACCGGTGGTGCGCTTGAAGTCCTCCAGGTCGACAAAGCTCTCAATGTTCAGCGCCATGAAGAAATGTCCAACCTTGAAGTGTGCGGGCGACCCATCAGGATTAACTCCTGAAAGCGCACTCAGGAAGGCGCCGGTCTGCAGAGAGGCGCTCAAAATTTCTACGATGGTTGCCAAACCATAGCCTTTGTGCCCCCCCATGGTTTCGCCGATCCCGCCCAGGGGTAAAAAGGCGGCATCACCTTTAACCAACGCGGCTAAAATTTCCTTCGGATCGGTCAGGTATTTGTTTTCAGGGTCAACCAGCCAACCTTCCTGGGCTGGCTTATCTTCACGCACGAATCTTTCAATCAAACCTCGCTGAACAATCGGTGTGGCAGCGTCAAACAGGTAGGGGAAGGGTTCATCGGTTGGTGCGCCAAAGGCGATGGGGTTGGTGCCCAACATGGGCATGGTTCCAAAGGTAGGGCATACCGAAGGGCGGGCGTTGGTGAAAGCGAAGCCTACCATGCCAGCATCTACCGCCATGGAAGGATAATAACCAGCAATACCGAAATGGGTTGAGTTTCTCACCGCTACCGAGCCCATTCCATAGGTGTGCGCTTTTTCAATCGCCAGGTTCATGGCGTATTTTGCAATCACCATACCCAAGCCATGGTTGCCATCCAAAACAGCGGTGGTGGGGCTTTCACGAATAACGTCAATTTTTGTGTTGACATCGTGCTGACCGGTGATAAGACGATCATAATAATAGCGTAATCGACCGATCCCATGCGATTCAATCCCTCGAAGATCGGAAGCGATCATCACATCAGCGCAGATTTGAGCATCTTCCGGGGGAGTTCCAAAGGCAACAAAGCACTCCTTGATAAACTCCAGTAAAAAATCAACAGGCAGGTAAACATCTTGGTTTGACATAACGGCTCCTTTATTTGTTTTTGACTTTCATAAAACCTCATCCATTCGATGAGAGCATTTTTTCCATGGCTTCTAATTATATCCGATAGGGCAACAGATCATGTCAGAAATGGTTTGATAAAAAGGGAGACGATTGAACTACGGCGCCAAAGAATTCATTCGAAACCAATATCAAGGAAAAAGCGCTTCAAACACCGTGCACTTGCAATGCGCAAGGCTTTTTAATAAGCCAAAAACCGTCTTTTAAGACGGTTTTTGGGCTTGTGGAGATGGCGGGAATCGAACCCGCGTCCGAAAGATTCGACCCACGAATATCTACGAGTGTAGTCGGCTTATTCGTTCTCGCTTGAGGTTAGCCAGCCAACCGGGCGACCCTCTCGCCAGCCGTTGGGACCCGAAAGCCCCTCTTTCACGCATTTAACGGCATCCTGCGTGGCATCCTGACTTTGCGACGCCAACTCCATCTCCGGCCAGGCAAACGGAGCGTGGGTGACGTGACCTCTTCAGAGGTCTGAGCTTAACGCCCTACAGTTTAGGCTGCAAGGGGTAAAGCTGCATATTGTGTGCGATTGGCACTTTTGTTTTGTACTGATTTTACGAGTTCGGTACCTCTCGACTCGCAATCCGGGACCAGCCTCTCCCGTCGAAGCCGATCATCCCCAATGCAGATTATATTATACCCGATTTTGATGGATTGTGAATTGTGAATTGAGAAGCAGTGAATGGTCCCACTTACTGCGCTCGGGGAAACTGCGCACTGAATGGGATATTGCCGACTTCACAAGCGGTGACACCAGGTCAAAATCAGCGAAGAATGCTTTCAATCCCTCTTCGCAGGTAGAAGTCTGGAAATCTGTTTGTACTGGTAGAGAGTGAGGCGGGTTTTACGGCGTTGCTGACTCCCACTTGAAGGTTGCCACAATCGGGTCATGGTCTGAAAATCGGTGCCAGTAATCAAACTCGCTATTCAGGTGGAGGATGTCCACCGATAATAATTGGGTGTAAAGTGCTTCGCTGACCAGGATATGATCCAGCACCTGGCTGTTGCCCTCATAGATATAGGTGTAACGTTCTTCTATCGGTAAAGTTTCAATCAAATTATGAAGGAGATCCCCCTTTAGCGTTTCAAGCGGAGACGAGAAATGAAAATCATTCAGGTCTCCCAGGACGATAATTTTGCTGTTGGGATCAATCTTCAGCAGGGTTTCCACGAAATCATAGACGACCTGAGCCTGGGCATCGCGTCGAACCTCGGAGTTCAATATTGGTGGTTGGACGGCGCCAAACAAGGCGTGATCTCCGCCCTTGGAAATGAAATGGTTGTTGATCACAAACAGGGGCTGATCCTCGATGAGGAAAGAGACGATCAATGGTTTGCGACTGTTGGTGAAAGCCGAATTGGTCGGGTCAATCCGCCCCGGGTTGAGTGAGAGAGCCACTCTACCATTGAGGGTGTCCACATCAATCGGCGTTTGTGCATCCCCGCGGGGCGCGTCGACCAGGCTCAGGCCACGATCCAGCCGGTAAAGGAAGCCGACCCGGATATTCGCCCCGGGGACGCCCCCATCCTTGTCCGGCAGGGGCTCAATATCCACAAAGCCATATGGGGGACCGCCTAACGCTGCTATTGCGGAGATGATTCCCTGGTAAGTCAGTTCTGCGGAGGCGGCCTGCTTGCCGGTAACGCCGTCGTTGTCAGCGATCTCCTGGAAACCGATGATATCCGGAGCTGCAAACCCGTTGACGATATGATCTGCCAGGGTTTTGATGCGGTCTGAATCAAGGGCGGAAAGAACTTCTACGTTGTAAGTCACCACGCGGATCTGCCCTGGTAACGCCGGAGTTAAGGGCACGCTGGGTTGGAGATTGCCGGCGAGAAAATTCACATCCGCAATAGGCTGTACTTTGTAATTGCCGTAAGCATAATCCATCACGCCGACGATCGGCTGCTGTGAATAGTCGCCGACCTGGACGAAGGGCATTTCCCGCAGAGCATCGTCCAGGATCACCCGTTCAGGGTTGAAATCACCTTGCTGGACAATGATGCCGCCGCGCGGGGTACGTGTGGATGCCCAAGCGCCATTATCTGGCAATACTACAATTTCTTTGTATTGGTTGGTAGGTCCGACCACAACAGCGTTGTTGATTTGAACGAGCATCCCCTCCAGGCTTTCGAAAAAGTCCAACCCGTCAGAATGGGGATTAAAATCCCCACCTGCGATGACCCGACCCTGGGTTTGACCGTCGATCACCTCTGTTGGTGGAATACGTCCATCCTGACCGATAATAATGGGTGGTGGCAGCGGGTTGCCTCTGGAAAGGATTTCGATCGAAGGATGGCGAATATGGGTGATCATCAAATCGTTGACCGGATCACCGTTGAGCACCCCCTCTTTGACCAACCCATTTACCAGCACTTCGTCGCCTGAACGTACGGATGGAATCAGCCCCTGCAGAACGTAAATCCCCTCGGAGGTGGCGGGATCATTGTCAGGAACGAGTGATTGCATATAGAAACCATCTGCCCGGATCGCAGTGACAATGCCGTGTATACCTTCAACCTGCTGATTTTCAAACGGTGAGACATGACCTGCTCCCTGGATGGATGAAATTGTGATTGTGCCAGACACGCCAGGATCCACAGCGACGACTTGTGGACTGGGATCGTCTGCTTCTTTTGTGATCGTTGGCATTACCTGGCTTGGTACGGGTTTGGGTGTGCGGGTACACCCGCTGACGACCAGCGAAAATGCCAACAAGCCCGACAACATCATCAATCGCATGCGCTGATGAAATTTAAAGTGATCTTTCAAGAGGGTGCCTTTCAATGGTTTTTGGCATACTTGCATGTAATTTTCCAATTTGATTATATACTATATCGTCCCTTGATTGATTTGGTTTCAGTTTGTGATCACCGGGTAATCCGGCAGAATTAACATAAAAAGAAAAATTTGGTCCTGATTCAGCGAGAATTTCAAGTAAAATAAGGGCATGGATATCAAAATAGCAATCGCAAAGATCGACAAACATGGTTTCAGTAATTGCGGTGATACGATAGAGATTACCGAACGCCCCAACGGGGGAATTACTGTTGTAATGGCTGATGGAATGATTGATCATCATGGCGACAAGTCAATGTCGACAATGGTTTGCCACCGGGTGATTGACCATATTAGCAGTGGAATGCGTGACGGCGCTTCGATCCGAGCCGCTGCCAGCCAAATTTATTCAGAACATAAAGGTAGGGTGCAGGCAAACTTGTGGGTGATCAGTGCTGACCTGCAAACCGGCACCATCATTATTTCACGCAATAATTCGCTGCCGGTTTTCTTGATCTCTGATGATGTGGTGGATTGCTTATCCAGTGAAAGCGAACCGATTGGCAAGAACACAGATGTTTCGCCCACAATTATTGAGCTGTCAATCAAACCTGAGATGACATTAGTTGCTTTTTCAGATGGGGTCTATTCTGCTGGAGCTCATAACCAACAGACCATGGATATCTGCACCACCATTGGCGCCTTTATGGAGGAGCAGGAACCGACGGCAAGGGAAATTGCTGAGTTTTTATTACAACGTGCGATCCGTTTAGACAACGGACAACCGCTGGATGCGATGAGCATCATTGTTTTGCAGACGTCATCACGACCCTCAGATAATATCCGCCGGATGAGCATATCACTTCCTCTGGAGACGTAAAGCTGATTATTCACACAGTTTCTCGAAATTGCTCTGATTTAAAAGCTGCCAGGCGCCAGGAAGGATCTTCTGTTACGATAAAAATATATCAAATTTCTTAGGAGGCATGCATGCGTCAAAAGGTTGTGCTTATCACCGGAGCCAATGGAGAAATGGGTCATGGCTTGATACAGGTTCTATCAAAACAGGCAGACACGAATATTGTGGCATTGGATGTGGTTCCGTTGGATAGAGCCCTGCGAAACCTGGTCAGTACTTATATTGTTGGTGATGTTCTTGATCAAATGCTGTTGGGAAGGCTGGTCGTTGAACATGAAATTGCCATTATCTACCACCTGGCTTCGATCCTGTCGACGAAAGCGGAATACAACCCGGAGACCGCCCACCGGATCAATGTTGAAGGGACCTTGAATCTGCTGCGCCTGGCTGTAGAACAATCTCAATGGCAGGGCGAGTCGGTGAAATTTATTTATCCCAGCTCGATTGCTGCTTATGGCATCCCGACCCTGAAGGATAAAGCCGAGGCTGGCGCTGTTGTTGAATCAGATTGGAATTTCCCCACCACGATGTATGGCTGCAATAAGCTGTATTGCGAGCACCTTGGGCGATATTACAACAGTCACTACCGCCAGTTGGCAGCGGATCATGATGGAAAACAAACCGTTGATTTCAGGGCGATTCGTTTTCCGGGGCTGATCAGCGCAGAAACTGTACCAACCGGCGGCACGAGTGATTACGGACCTGAAATGCTACATGCGGCTGCCAGGGGCGAGGAATACAATTGTTTTGTCAGGCCCGAGACAATCATTCCTTTTATGGTCATGCCGGATGCGATCAAAGCGCTGGTGTGTTTAGCTGCTTCGCCGAAGAATCGGCTGTCAAAATTTGTGTACAATATCACCAGTTTTTCCATAACCGCGCAACAGTTCTTTGATATCGTGAAAGCAGCCTTTCCAGAGGCAAAAATTCATTTCGCAGTCGACGAGGCAAGGCAGAAAATTGTGGATTCATGGCCTGAATGCGTGGATGACTCAGCTGCTCGCAACGATTGGGACTGGTCGCCGGACTATGACTGCGAACGATCCTTCGAAGAATATTTGATTCCGGCAATTCGGAAACGGTATCAATAAAAAATGGTGGAAGACCGGTGAAGTGGATTTGCCGATCACTGAAAAACGGGAATGAATTTAAAAGAGGCTGCCTAAAAGGCAGCCTCTGTGCTATTGATTTTTATCCTGGTTTACACATCCAGGTTTCTGACTTCTTTGGCGTGAGTTTGAATAAAACGCCGGCGCGGAGGCACTTTCGAACCCATCAACATGTCGAAGGTGCGGTCTGCTTCAGCGGCATCTTCGATACTTACACCCAGTAAGGTACGCTTTTCTGGATTCATGGTGGTTTCCCACAACTGTTCCGGATTCATTTCTCCAAGACCCTTATAGCGCTGTATCGTGTAACGGCTGCCGTTGGTGGTGATCTTCTGGATCAATGCTTCTCGTTCGGCTTCTGAGTACAGGTAATGTTTTTCTTTTCCATAGGTGACCAGATACAAAGGGGGTTGGGCAATGAACAAATGCCCTTTTTCAATCAATTCCTGCATAAAGCGGAAGAAAAAGGTCAGCAGAAGCGTGCGTATGTGAGAACCGTCGACGTCGGCATCAGTCATGATAATGACGCGACCATAGCGCAAACCCTCTAAAGAAAAGCCTTCGCCGATGCCTGTGCCGAGGGCTGAAATCAGGGCTTTGACCTCCCGATTTGCCAGAATTTTATCCAGGCGGGCTCGCTCTGTGTTGAGGATTTTGCCGCGTAAAGGCAAGATGGCTTGAAAGTGACGGTCACGACCCTGTTTGGCTGACCCGCCTGCGGAATCACCCTCGACGATATAGAGCTCTGTGCGGTGCGGGTCGCGTTCCGAGCAATCCGCCAGCTTGCCCGGGAGGGTCATGCTTTCGAGCGCAGACTTGCGAATGACAAGGTCACGCGCTTTGCGGGCGGCATCCCTGGCACGTGCGGATGTGAGGCATTTCTGGATGATTTTCCTGGCTGCTGAAGGATTTTGTTCCAGGAAGCTGGTGAACCCGTCACTCACCACCTGCTGGACATAAGTCTGCACTTCGGTATTCATCAGCTTGACCTTGGTTTGACTTTCAAATTGAGGGTCGGGATGTTTGATGTTGATGATAGCCGTCAGACCTTCGCGAGTGTCATCACCGGAGAAGTTGGAGTCGGAGTCCTTGAGGAGGTTGTTTTTTCGGGCGTAATCATTGATTGAGCGGGTCAGGGCAGTGCGCAAGCCGGTGAGGTGTGTTCCACCGTCAATGGTGTTGATGGTGTTGGCAAAGGCGTATACTAATTCGGAATAAGATTCGGTATACTGGATAGCTGCTTCAATACCGATGCCATCGATTTCTTTTTCTACAGAGAAGACATCGTGGAGCGTGTCACGGTTTCGGTTGAGGTATTTCACAAATGAAGATACGCCACCCTCGAAATAATAGGTGAATTGGGTATTATTACGCTTGTCTTCAAGCCGAATAGTGACGCCGCGGGTGATAAAAGCCATTTCACGAAAGCGTTGCGACAGGGTATCAAATTTATAAGTTTCATCACCCTTAAAGATGGTGTGATCATATTTAAAGGTGGTGGTTGTCCCGGTTTGAGATTTTGGCGCTTTCGCAACCACTTTAACCGGTCCTTGAGGCAAACCTTTTTCATAACGCTGAAAATAGACTTTACCATCCCGGTTGACTTCAACTTCGCACCATTCTGATAGGGCATTGACTGCCGAGACGCCGACGCCATGCAGGCCGCCAGAAACCTTGTAACTGGTACCGGAAAATTTACCACCTGCATGGAGAGTCGTCATAACGACTTCCAGGGCAGACACTTTTCGCCCCGGGTGTTCGTCGACCGGGATGCCGCGACCATTGTCGCTTACCGTCACACTTTCATCTTCGTTAATGGTGACTGAAATCAAATCGCAGGTTCCTGCCAGGGCTTCATCGATGGAATTATCGACAACCTCATAAATCAGGTGATGAAGCGCCTTGTGATCGGTTCCGCCAACGTACATACCGGGTCGCCGGCGTACAGCTTCGAGACCTTCCAAAACTTGAATGTCGTTTGCGTTATAAGATACAGGTTGTTTAGACAAATTAAAATTCTCCGGATTATTGATTTGTTTTTCTTCAGGTGCTTAAGTCAAATTTAAATTATTGTTGATCACCGACTGTGAGAACCTGGTTGCGTCGATGAAGTAGTGAAAAGATGCGGCGATTATGGCAGACACGATAAAGGCGTGCCCCAGAATGCCGACAAATAAGAACCAATTATCAACATTGGGAGATCGCCAGAGGTAGTTCAGGCCTTCTACCATCAGGTAGGAGGCTAAGATGAACCAGATCGTTTTCCCCATGGAGATGCGGACAACTTTTATGCTGGTGATCATTGCTGCAATTAAATTCTGTTTATAAAGAAAAATTCCGTGAGGCGTGAAAACTAGTGGCATGATCGCCCACAGAATGAATACCAGGGCCAGAGTTATTAAAAATTGACTGATCACCGGGCTGATGATCGTTACCAGGGTGACCAAAAAGATCATCGGTAAGGATAAAATGATGATGATCAGCAATAAAAGAATTGGCATGAGAACAATTTGGTAAAAAGAATTCAGCAATGATTTGATGTTTTCCTGGTGATAACCCAAGATCTGTTTTGAAATATTTAGAAAATATAAATTGCCCAGGAAATATCCCACCAGGACAAATAGCAACCAGGCGATGAGAAATTGGGTGCTCGAATCAAGGCTGAATGTAATTGGTTGGCCGATTGGATTCAAATAGGAGGATTTAGAAACCATCAGACTGGGAACACCGATTGGCAATGTGCGCAATGAGACGGCGAGATTAAAATTGGTCAGAATATCATGCACAATTGCCTGGTAGTTCTCGATAAAGGGAGGGATCTCAACCGCACTAATGCCTGGCAATTGCGTCATGTTCTTCACAACAGGGCCAAAAAGGCGGTCGATTCGCCAGACCGGACCAAACCATAAAAACAAATCCAGCGCAATTGGAATGAGAATCAAATCAGGTTTACTGGCGATGGTGTTAAAGCCTGCGAGCAATGCCTGAATGATGCTGGGAGATTGGAATTTGGAATCAGAACTTGTGTTCATACAATGATTAATTTTACCACATACAACCGAGTCTGACCACAAAATCCTGCAAGTCCCCCCTCATTGCGTACGGGCCGCTTCATTATATTAATTTAAAATGTTATTGTTAGGGGTAATCCTTTTTCAATACTTTGCTGGTGGTAAAATTATTGATATGCCAACTAAAACTGCTCTGCCAGATCTCGAACGGCTTTCGATTGTTACTGCAATAATCATGCTGGCATTTGCACTTACTCAGTTAATTTCTTACCCTGCACAAAATATTTCCTTTTCGGTTTTTGGTATATTAATCGATTTTGTGCTGGATTTTAATATCTTGGTGATTGCTTTCTCTGTCCTTTTAGCGGCAGCAGGCATGGATTGGTTGATTCAATCGCACCCCGAAGCGCAACTATTCGATAATCGATGGGAAACCATCCGCCATTGGATCGTCCCCGTATTGACTGCACTTGTGATTGGTGTAGCGTTGATTGCCTTTGCGGGAAGTTTACTGTGGTGGGTTGTGTACATCCTGGGAAGCTTGTTGTTGTTTGCAGTTTTTATTGGTGAGTACAACGTGTTCGTCGCCGGGAGCGCGGTTAATCCATTGGCAATTGTCGGATTGAACGCGCTTTCTTTTGTGCTTTTCTTGCTCTTATCAATTGCAATTTTTTCCGCCAATATCCGTTTATATATTCGCTTGCCGCTGCTTGGGATTGGGGCGTTGATGGTCACCTCGCGGACTTTGTTTTTAAGATTGGGAGAGTGGCACACACTGTGGGGGCTGGTGATCAGCCTGGTGGTTTCAGAGGTTTTGATCGGTTTTCATTATTTACCGTTGAACCCAATTCGGCAAGGTTTACTGTTGGTCGGGATGGTGTATGCTCTCACCAGTATGGTTACTGGAATCAAAGAATCCCGACGATCCTGGGCATTTTGGGGTGAACCTGTGGCGATGTTATTATTGACGCTAATTGTGAGTATTGTCTGGGCTTAATCGTTCTGTTCGAGCGGGAACTCTTTCAGGGATTGAAAATACATTGAGCGTAAATTGCGTCGGTGAAGCTCACTGGCAAGCCCACCTAAGAGGACCCTGCTTTTTCCGCAGGTTTCAACGTCAATGTTATCTAAAACCTCAAGCGGATTTTCTCTTCTCTTGGCGGAGTTTACCGCTTTTTGCAAGGTCTTTACATAGGTGACATTTTCCCGAATTTTTTCTTCAACTTCACCCCGCAGAATTATTTCACCGTGACCCTGGATAATGTTTTCCAAGCCCAAACCAGCAAAACTCTGCATCGTTTGGATGCTTTGTTCAGGGTCTCCTTCAACAACGAAGGGGATGGACATGAAGGCGTCGCCAGCAAACAGGACGCGGTCTTCTTCAGCCAGAACAGAGATTCCATCTGCTGAATGGCCGGGTGTGGAGAAAATCAGCAGATGCTTTTTCCCAACTTTGAGACGTAAATGGCCGTCTTGAAAGGTGATTTGAGGTGGGACGATGCTAAGTTGTTTGTAGAGGGGGCTGTCCTGCCTGGCGACCTCAAGAGCGGAAGGCGCCCGATCTAAGAGTAACTGTCGGCATTTTTCATGCCCGATAATGGTTGCTCCCGGAAAGAAACAATTGCCCCAGCAATGGTCTGCGTGATGATGTGTGTTAATCACATATCGAACCGAGAGATTGAGTTTTTCTTCAATGTAATCTCGCAACATCAAACTTTCTTGAGGCATGAGGGTGTCAATCAAAACCGCCCATTTTGGTCCAGCAACCACTCCGGCAGTAACCTGTGCATATGTTTCACTTTGGAACCAAAATATGTTTTCCGCTATGATCTCGCGAAGCATAAACCCATTCCTAATTTTAAAAATAAAGTGTTTTGGAAGAATAGCACATTGCAGGTTAAAAGTCAAAATCTTAACAGTTGTCGCCACTGAAACGTATCGGACCTGTTAATATTTTTGCAGATAATGACTTAAAGCAAGACTTTAAAAAATTCAGTACGATTATTTCCCCCTGTGCCAGGATGTTTATTTTTGCTTACGAAAAGCGAGATTTCACCAAGATTACACTGACAGCGGCAAGTAAACTCAAACCGCCTGCTGCGCCAACGATGACAAAAATCCAGCGAATATTCTGGATTGGCAACGCAACGTCCTCGTCGAATTCCGTTCCTGTTTCAGGGATTTCAATTTCAGGAGAGGGCGTTAGCGTTGGCGTCGATGTTGTTCCTGGCAGCGGGTATCCTTCAGATTCAGGAGAGCTTTCCAATTGTGTGGGTTGTGGCGTCTCCATGTCCGGGTAGGCATTCTCAGGGTAAAAATCACTATCATCGACTGGAAAAGTGATTGCTCCGGATGTTGGGCTAATGCGACGTATCGGAGTTGGATAGGTTATCGGCGTTGATGTACTGGGCACGTAATAGCTTGTTGGTGTTGAGTAATGGTAATAGGGCGTAGGTGTATAATAATAGAAAGGGGTGCGCGTGCGAGTAGGGGTCGAGGTGATTGTTGGTCTGAGTGTCGGGGTACTTGTTTTTGTCGCTGTTGGTGTAGCGGTAGCTGTTGGGGTGGCGGTGGCTGTTGGGGTGGCGGTGGCTGTTGGGGTAGCGGTGGCTGTTAAAACGCTTACCGGGCCATGGGTTTCGATTGAATTACCGAGATTATCGATCACCTCAAGTTTATAGTAATAGGTCCTGGCAAAAGAAGAGATCTTGTTGTCTGTGTACTGGTAAATACCACCAATGTAAACATCGCCAATGGCTGAAATCTGAGAAGAAATTCGGGCATAGGGACCATCTTGTGAATCTGCCCGCAATATGTAAAACCCCTTAACATTGATTTCACTGCTTGTGGTCCAATTGATGATGTTATTCACGCCGTCAAATTCCGCTTTGAATTGGGATAGGGTAATCCCATCAATGACGGGCAAGCCGACGACAAAGGGCGTAAAGCTCAGGTCACTGGATAGTCCTGGTCGACCGCTGTTGTCAATGACAACCCTGATTTCTTTTTGATCAAGGTGGCAGGTTGTTTCCTGACCGGAAGCGCCGCCAGCACCTGGACCCTGGGGCGCCTGTCCACAGGGGTTCCAGCCATCAGTCGCCATTGTGGCAGGATCATACCAGGCAAGTGGGTATTTCGTGCTGTCGGTTCCACCACAATACTGGTCAGATTCGATTTGACTGACACAGTTAGGGTTGAGATTATAGCTTAATGCCAGTGTCAGGTCGGCGGCAACCGCATTTTCTTCCAGGAAAACATCGTAAAAATTCGAACAGGGCCTGATGTCCAAACCTCCGTTTTTGTAAAAGGGAATGTTTTCGGACGCGCCCTGACCGTGGTTAACAATGATGATGTTAAAATCACCGCCGGAAGCATGCATTGCTCCAATTTTACCGTCAAATGCGTAGGACATTGTTGAAGTCACCGCCAGGCGCTGGGCTTCAACCCCTGATTGATTGGACAATCGTGAAATTATTGCCCCTAGGCGTTTTCCATCAGAGACCCCACATTGATCAGCGCTGGCTGTTGCTAAACGGTCAACCCCCCAGAAGTTATGGTTGGCTGTTCCATTGTTGTTGCAATTGATCTGGTACCCAGATCCGTTGTTGATGATGTTGTTGGCGTAAACACTGACTGTGCCAACACCGTCACCGACGCTACGGAAGACAGCATGGTTGTCATTATTGATGATGTGGTTAAAAGCCACAATGACTTCGCCAGAGTTGTCATGGATATCGATTGCACGGTACCCATAGGCGAGGGTATTGTGCTCGATTGACACCGGTTTTGAGCTGTTGACCTCAATCAGAGTGCGTGAAGGATTAAGGCAACTTCCATCGTTGATTGTCAGGTTTGTAAGGTATCCCCCTTGCGTGAATTTTAGCATTGGGTTAGAACAGTCAGTGCCCGAATAGGTAATCAATGCCTGTTCATAGCCCCGGATATGCACTTCTTTGTCAATTAACACCGTATGGCTTTTTACCTTGTATTGCTTAAGAATCCGGATTTCAGCGCCTTGATTGGCGGCAAGCAATGCTTCACGCAATCCTGTGCCGAGGCCATCTTCGCCATCTTCATCAGAATTGAAGTAGCAGGGCGTGAAGGTGCCGCAATCATCGGATGTGTTTGCCACATAGATCACTTCAGCAGGTTCTTCCTGAGGGGTTGATCGGCGAGAATCGGCCGCGAGGGTTGAGCTCGCTGTGATAGAAAACAGGGTCATAAACGAAAGGAGAAGCGGCAGAAATAACCGAAATAATTTTTTCATGATAAAAGTCGCTCTTTGTTAGCCTGGTTTTATTATACCATTTGATGAGCAGGGTATTGTTTGTCTTACGATGATCGATTTTTAACTGCCCCTGGGTTGAAATGTTTGTTTGGCTGAAGGATTGTGATTAAGAGCGAGTGATCGAGTATGATAAGGATTTATTGAAGAGCCTTTGAACTCAACGGTTTGGAGTTTCGATGATCAAAACCATCCTTGGCGCGTTCAAACCTTTTCGCTTGCTCAGCCTTGTGATGACCTATTTAATGGGCGCAGGGCTGGTTAAGTATGTTCGGGGATTATCAGGCTGGTCATTATTAATCCAGGGCGGGATCTTTCTGTTATTGCTTTCCCTCAGTCTTGAATTATTATGCCTGCTGTACAGGCTGGGCGAACCTAAAAATTGGGCGGAAGGGATGCAGCTAAGGGAAATCAAGCTGACCCGGTCAGGAATTGCGGCAATCATTGCAACACTGCTAACTGTGGCGACATCAATCTTTATCCATTGGATTGGAGAGGGTGTTCTTTGGCAGGGGTTGGGTTTTTTATTTCTCACGTTGTTCGCGCTCTGCATTATTTATTATTTGTCTCAGACCATTGCGATTTTAAAGCCCTTTCATCTATTGATAGAAGTTTTATTATTTGTGGTTATCCCCCCTGCTCTGGCTTTTTTTCTTTATTCGGATGATTTGCATCCTTATTTAACCCTGGTGGTCATCAGTCTGGTGCCTGCCTACCTGGCAAATCGCCTGCTGCATGGGTTAGAGAATTTCAACCATGATCAAAAATACGAGGTTGACACACTGGTCATGCGTATTGGCTGGGAGAACGCCATGATTATCCACAATGTCCTGATATTGTTAACCTATTTCCTGGTGGGCTTAAGCGCTGTATGGGGCTTGCACTGGTTCATTATCTGGCCGGTTTTTTTATCTCTGCCAATTGGTTTGTTGGAAATCTGGTTGATGGAGAGAGTCCGCGGCGGGATGAAACCACTGTGGGGTGTGATGCGATTTGCTGCAGGGAGTGTTTTTTTTATCTCTGTTTACCTGATCGGGCTTGCTTTTTGGATTCGTTAGAGACCAGCGACAAATGAAAACCAGGGCAAAATTATTGATATAATCGTGACTGATGATGTGGTCAACCAATAAAAGGAGTGTAACGATGATACGATCAGCAGGCGAACGAGCCCCTGAATTTGAATTAATGGATGATGAGGGTAATTTACGCAAATTATCCGACTATCGAGGGCAAACCATTGTGCTTTACTTCTACCCCCGCGACAATACGCCAGGATGCACGAAGGAAGCCTGCTCCTTCAGGGATGCATATGCAGACTTTCGCGAGGCGGGTGTTGAAGTCATCGGCATCAGCCCGGATAGTGAGCAATCGCACGCGAAATTTAAATCAAAATACGAGCTGCCCTTCACCTTGCTCGCCGACCCCGACCGAAGCGTTTGTAAAGCCTATGGGGTCTGGGGTCCTAAAAAAATGGCTGAACGCGAATATGAAGGCGTGTATCGAACGACCTTCGTTATCGACCCAGATGGGGTAATTAAAAAAGTGTTTGAGAAGGTAAAACCTGCTGATCATAGCCAAGAAGTATTGGCTGTTGTCAGAGCTTGAGTGCTTTTAACAGCACGTTTTTCCATTCATGATTAATTGCTCGGCATGGATGCTTTTCCTGTATGTTGTTAACGAACAAAAAATGCTGCCTGAAAAACTTCGGGCAGCATTCTGTTTTAACAAGCGCGAGGAATAAGATTGCAGAATTAATATAAGGGGCACAACAGGTTCAGATCAGGCCAGGGCTGACAAACCGAGACGTTCGATTACATCAAACGCAGGACGACGTTACCTTCAGACCACAATTCTTCCAGGCGGTAATAACTCCGTTGTAGCGGAGAAAACAAATGCACGACCACATCGCCGTAATCGAGCACAATCCAACCCGCGCTTCCCCTTCCTTCTGGTTGGGCAGTTCTGTGGAAATGGGTTTTTATTTCCCGTACCAGTCCGTTGCTTAGGCTTTCCAGCATGCGGTCGCTGGATCCGCTGACGATTACAAAATAATCTGTAAATGACGCTATTTCTTTGATATCTAAAATGAGAATATCTTCCCCCTTTTTACTTTCGAGAAAATGTGCAATTTCTCTTGCTAATGATATTGATTCCAGATGTCACCTCACTTTACTAAATATTTTTCTTGTTAAATTATACTTGATTCAGCGGAACTGAAAACAGGGTTGTGTAAATGGGGCCGGAAGGCGTTAACACGCTTTGGAAAAGCTGTACACGGTCGATGTTGAACAATCCCAAGGAATCAACCCTGAACTGGGAAAGCGTTCTACCGATCGTCTTTGAAGAGGCAGCGTCAGTGTTTCTGCGCAACCTGGCGATGGTCAGGTGGGGCGAAAAAGGCCGGCCTTCGCGTTGAATGCCAAGACGAGCCAGGTTTTGGTCAAGGATGTTGTGCATTGCAATCAGGGGCTCACCTCCAGTAACGCCCAGCCAGATTACTCGGGGATTAGTGTTGTTGGGATACATGCCCAATCCGCCAATTTCCAGCGAAAAGGGAGCCTGATGAGCGAGGGATTGACTCAGCACTTTCGTAATTTCTTCGATTTTCTCTTGTTTGGTCTCGCCAATGAATTTGATGGTCAGGTGAAGATTCTCGTAATCGACCCATTTCACCGCAGTCGGTGATGTTTTGCTCTGCAAATAGTCTGTAATCTCCGTGATCTTAACACGAATGTTCTGCGGGATCTCAATGGCGATAAATATGCGCATCATCGATTGACCTTTTTTAACTTGATCTTGTTAAAAGATTACCATAGGTTAGAATTTCTACACAAATGATTTTTTACCCCCTACCCAATGTTGACAAAACATGGTATAAGTTATTTACCCTGCTGTGCTCGTGATGCAGCATACACGTTTTGGGCCAACACCAATTAAAAGCGTCGGAACTCTGGTCAGCTACGCGATAGACTCAGCGTCAAGGCGAACCTGACGGGTACGGCGAACCTGTTTCAACAGGTTCAAAACTCAGCAGCACACGGTATGGCGGGGTTGTTTTTTTAATTTTTCATCTAACGAGAACATCTTGCGATAAACACATTATGACCGTGTTGGTAAACGAAGCGATAATTCGTCGATTCGAGAATTGGTGATTGGTTCAGAAATTGTCAGAAGAATACCTGTTGTTGGCTTTTTGTCACTTAAAAGGTGCCAGCAATCAGAACTCACCCTTTTTGTCTAATCACCGATAGTTGACCTGTAGTGGAGTAGGGCACAGGCTCATTTTAATTTTCGCCTGGGTTATAATTCCTGACGTCCTTTCAGACAATAAATCCGCTGGTATTTGATTTTGCAAATCAAGCCCGGAGCAGAAAACATTGAAAGGCAAACAGGTTAAGGTAACATCGCTGCGAGATTGATGATGAAAAAAATAATTGTGTGCTTCTTATGCTGCCTTCCATTCCTGGCGGGGTGTTTGGGTGAAACCCTGACTGCTGACACATTGCCCTGGGTTGGTGATGAACCGATGCTATTTATGGACGACTTTTCAGGGCAAACCGGAGGATGGCGCACCCAGGAAGACCGGTTGAGCTTCGTCGGCTATGCACAGGAGGGTTTCAGGCTTTGGGTTGACCTGCCGAATTACCAGGTGTGGAGCGTGCCGGGACTTAATTTTCGGGATGTCAATATTTATACACGGGTGCAAAAAATTGGCGGGTCAAACGACAATTTATATGGGCTTGTGTGTCGTTACCAGGGTGATGAAAATTATTATGCGTTTTTAATCAGTTCGGATGGGTATTACGGGGTATTTAAAAAACAAGCTGGTATCCAAAGCCTTCTGGGCATGGAGCAAATGGGTTTTTCTGAAATTATCAACCGGGACGATGCTGTGAATGAGATCCTGGTCGTCTGCCAGGGCGATCAACTGGCATTAATTGTTAATGAGGTTGAGCTTTCCCGGGTCAGAGATGCTGACTTTTCTTACGGCGATATTGGCATGATTGCTGGAACCCGGGCTGAACCTGGGGCAGATGTCCTGTTTGATTATTTAATCGTTATGAAATCTTTACGAAAATGAAAGTATTTTTAGATGTGATTGGCTGCCGCTTGAACCAGAGCGAGGTCGAGGGATTTGCCAACCAATTCAGAGCACTCGGACATGAGATTGTCTCATCCCCGTCTGAGGCAGACCTGGCAATCGTCAATACCTGCACGGTGACGGGCAAAGCAGCCGCCGATTCGCGGAAAAAGCTTCGCAGGGCAAGCCGAGAAGGCGCCGGTCGGGTGGTAGCAACGGGATGCTGGGCAACGCTTGAGCCTGAAACAGCGCTGAACCTACCAGGCGTGACGCAAGTGATTGCAAACGCCGATAAAGAAGCCCTTGTGGCGATTTTGTTGAATAAGTCCCGTGAGGAATTCTCTTCTTTAAAATATCGCCGCGTCCCTCTGCCCGGAGATCGAGCCAGGACGCGAGCCTTTATTAAAGTCCAGGAGGGCTGTGATAATCACTGCACTTACTGTTTAACCCGAGTGGCCAGAGGTAGCTCCCGCTCAATGGAATTATCGGAGATTTGCAAAGACATCCAGGCAGCACTGCAGGGCGGTGCTGTTGAGATCGTTTTAACAGGCGTGCAGTTGGGCGGTTGGGGCAGGGATTTTGTTCAACCTTTGGGATTAAAGGATCTCATCGGTCATCTCCTCGAATTGCCAGGGATCACGCGTCTGCGTTTATCATCGATTGAGCCCTGGGATTTCGACCCGAGTATGTTATCCCTGTGGCAGGACAAACGATTGTGCCGTCAACTGCACATCCCTTTGCAATCGGGTAGCAATCGTATATTAAAAAGAATGGGCAGACCAATCTCGGTGCAGGAATACCAGGATTTGTTGGAGGAGGTCCGCCTTAGGATTCCTGATGTTGCCATTACAACGGACATTATCACCGGTTTTCCGGGTGAGACGGAAGCTGATTTCCAGGCCACCGTAAACGTTATCAATAAGATGGCCTATGCAGGGGGGCATGTTTTTACCTATTCGCCACGACTGGGAACCGCGGCCTATCAGATGGTAGACCGGGTGCCAGCACAATTAGCGAAAGAGCGCAATGCAATTTTACGGGATTTATTTGCCTCCAGTGGTCAGCGCTACCGGGAGGGCTTTTTCGGCAGGCACCTGAAGGTGTTGTGGGAAACCAGTCAACAACAGGAAGGTGGAAACTACAAACTATCAGGATTAACCGATAATTACATCAGGGTGTTCAGTGAGGCAGAAACGGATTTGTGGAACAGGATTTCAATTGTCAACCTGGATTCGCATATGCCCGATGGGGGTGGGGTTTTTGGGCACATTGTGAATGGATAAGCGCATCGAGTGTGATTGAATCCATAACGTGAATTCGCCGTCCGATAGATTAAATGCGGTTAAGGACTTGCTAAGTCAAGTTTGACCCTCATCCAGCCATGCGGTATAATTATCCGCTGTCTTTAATACCGGTGTGTTGAGAAAAAAGGCAAGAAAATAAGCAAGAAAGGACTCCGTAAGAATGCCAAAGCGAACATATCAACCGAAACGTCGCCGCCGCGTTCGTGTGCATGGGTTTCGGAAACGAATGCAAACCAAAGGCGGACAGAACGTTCTGAAGCGACGTCGAGCAAAGGGACGGCAAGAACTGGCGAAGAAAGCCAATAACCACGTAAAAAAGGTCCGCTGGTAAGACACCAGAGATTGTTTTGACACATGCTTACTGGTCCACGTTGAATAGGACGATCGGTGCAGCGCAGGTTAAGATTAACCCGTAACGATGAGATTAACCGTGTGCGCCAGGATGGACAGACCCTGGCAAACACGAACTTAGTGTTAGGCTTTCTGCCAAATCAATTGAAACAGAACCGTATCGCAATCATCGCCGGACGCTCTCTCGGCGGAGCCGTCCAGAGGAATTTTGCTAAGCGGCGGTTAAGGTCTGCCATTCAAAGCCTTGTATCGGAATTTGATCAGGGGTTTGACATGGTGTTGATTGCTAGAAAACCCATTCTAACGGTTAATTACGCTTTGATTGTCACTGGACTGAGAGACCTGGCACGGGACGCGGGTTTGTTGAAAGACGAAATAAATTGACTAAACGACAAAGTCAAACCGAGAATTCTATCCACAGCCCTAAATTGAGAGACTTGCCTTTGAATATTCTCACATTCCCCAGGTGGGTCTTATTAATTTTGATCCGAGGATATCAAATTTTCATCTCCCCGGCACTCCCGGCTGATACTTGCCGGTTTTATCCCACGTGTTCACATTATAGTTACCAGGCAATATTCAAGTATGGGGCTTTCAAGGGCGGCTGGATGGCGCTAAAGCGGATTGCCCGTTGTAACCCTTATAACCCGGGTGGCTTTGACCCGGTACCATAACGAAAGTGAGAAGAGAAAAGTAAATGAAAAAACCTCACATTTTAATAATTGGAATGCTGGTTGGACTGACCTTCGTCCTGAGCGCCTGTGCGCCCGGGCCCAGGGTATCCGGGACCCCGGGGCTGGAACTTTCGGGAGACCAGGCTTTTGTCGCATACGGCAATTCCCTCTATGCTCTGAAGGCAAATTCTGGCACGGTGGAATGGACTTATCCTGAAGAATCGAAAAACACGGTGTTGTTTTTTGCACAGCCCCTGGTGGTCGACGACAATGTCTTTGTAGGTGATGTTGCAAAAACATTCCACAAAATTGATCGCAGTAACGGCAATTCAGTATGGACTTTCACTGGCGCTAATGGCTATTTTATAGGTCAGGCGAACGAAGGACATGGGATGGTCTTTGCTCCCAACAATGATGGCAATCTTTACGCTCTCGATTTACAGGGAAACTTACAGTGGGTATTTGAAACCCAGCATTTCATCTGGTCACAGCCACAAATTGGCCCGGACGCGGTTTACCTCAGCTCTATGGACAGGTTTGTCTATGCAATCTCAACAGATGGGAAACAGCTTTGGGCGAAGGAGATGGCTGGCGCTGTTGTCGCCAGTCCGGTTCTAAGCGAAGATGCCGGCACACTTTTCGTGGGCTCTATGGGCAGTGATTTTGTTGCGCTCAAAACAACCGATGGACAACTGGCCTGGTCCTTCACCGCACAGAACAGTATTTGGGGGCAGGCAATTCTGGCTGACAACAAGTTGTATTTTGCAGATACCGGCGGATTCCTATACATTCTCGACCCATTAAGCGGCGCTGAGAAAAGCCGTGTGGAAATAGGCGAACCGGTGATTGGCGGTTTGATAGCATTGCCCGACGGGATTGCCCTGGTCACTGAGAAAGGCAACCTTAAGGTGCTGGAATTTGATGGCTCGACCCGATGGGAAGCAAGAATCTCGGGCAATGTTTTTCAAAGGCCGGTTGCCAGCGATGATTACCTGATGGTGGCTGCAGTTGACGGAGACAACATGATTTATGCTTTTGATGTCCAGTCCGGTGCACAAAAATGGTCAGTTACCCCTAAGAAATAGAGGAAAAAATTTATGTGGGAAACAATTGTTATTCAACCTTTTTTGAATGTCTTGTTGTTAATCAACTCACTGGTTGGTAATTTTGGCAT
This sequence comes from Brevefilum fermentans, assembly GCF_900184705.1. Lineage (NCBI taxonomy): Bacteria > Bacillati > Chloroflexota > Anaerolineae > Anaerolineales > Anaerolineaceae > Candidatus Brevifilum > Candidatus Brevifilum fermentans. Next base: position 964,574 of record NZ_LT859958.1, read on the forward strand.
CTCAATTATCCTGTTCACGCTCCTGGTTCGATTAATCACGCACCCTTTGACCGTTAAACAATTTAAGGCAACCCAGGGAATGCAGCAACTTCAAAACGATCCACGCTATAAAAAAATAATGGAGAAATACAAGGACGATAAAGAGCGGTTGTCTCAGGAGCAGATGAAGCTTTATAAAGAATTAGGCATCAACCCGCTGGGGTCATGCTTACCGACGCTGATCCAGTTCCCGCTTATCCTGGGTTTGTACCAGAGCGTGGTGAGGGCGATGGCTGCTTCGCCTGTTGAACTTTTTCGTCTCGCACAAAGTATTTATCCTGGATTTATCAACCCGGTGGCCGTTTTACCATTGCAGAACCGGTTTTTGTGGATGGACTTAGGACAGCCTGAACGGTTGACCGTGTTTGGATTTGGAATTCCTGTCCTGGCTATTTTAGTGGTGATCACCACTTTCTTGCAAACGAAGCTAATTGAACCCCCGTCATCCAACGGTGGACAGGCTGAGATGATGACCAAATCTATGAATATTTATATGCCCTTGTTGATGGGCTTTATGGCTTATTCGCTTGCCTCTGGCTTGGCGCTCTATTTCTTGGCGAGCAATTTGATCGGAATTGCCCAGTATTCAATCCTTGGTAGGGCTAACTGGAAGAATATTTTGCCCTTCTTGAAGGGTAAAGAAACTGACCCGATCCAGGGAAAAACACCGGTGCAAGTCGTTGACGTGGTGCCTGAAGAGGTCCCCCAAAAACCGTCACATGCAAAAACAACACAGGCGACGGGAAAACGTATGACCAAACCGCAAAAGCAACGGTACGATCGCAGAAAGAAGTAAGAA